>JBDRSE010000260.1:0-9244 GCA_043825095.1 bacterium | reverse complement strand
CTGCAACCACAGCTGCATCTCCAACGAAACCTGCGGAAATGCCATTCTCGACCTCGCCGCCGGGGAGGAGTGCGACGACGGGAACAACACCAACGGCGACGGCTGCCAGGCCGACTGTGCGCTCCCCACCTGCGGCGACGGCACCGTCGACTCCGGCGAAGTCTGCGACGACGGCAACAACACCGACGGCGACGGCTGCAACCAGTACTGCAATTCCAACGAGACCTGCGGAAACGGGATCCTGGACGCGGCCGCCGGCGAGGCCTGCGACGACGGCAACAACACCGACGGCGACGGCTGTCAGGCCAACTGCGCCTTCCCGAGCTGCGGCGACGGGATCCTGGACACGGGCGAGGTGTGCGACGACGGCAACAACACCGACGGCGACGGCTGCAACCAGTTCTGCACGTCGAACGAAACCTGCGGGAACGGCATCGTGGACTCGGTCAACGGGGAGCTGTGCGACCTGGGCGCCGGCAACTCCAACGCTCCCGACGCGATCTGTCGCACCAACTGCCAGCCTCGCCGCTGTGGGGACAGCGTCGTGGATCTCGCGGCGGGTGAGGTGTGCGACGATGGCAACGTGTCGAGCGGCGACGGCTGCAACGCCACCTGCACCTCGGACGAGAGCTGTGGGAACAGCATTGTCGACGTCGCGGCGGGAGAGAGCTGCGACGACGGCGGCGTGGCCGACGGTGACGGCTGCAGCGGCGCGTGCCGGCTGGAGTACTGCGGCAACGGCGTCCTGGATCAGGGGGAAGCCTGCGACGACAGCAACACCACCTCCGGTGACGGCTGCAGCGGCGACTGCCTCTCGGACGAAACCTGCGGCAACGGCTACACCGACATCGCGGCCGGGGAGAGCTGCGACGACGGCAACACCAACGCGGGGGACGGCTGCAGTGCCCTGTGTCGCCTGGAGACCTGCGGCAACGGCTTCGTGGATCCGGGAGAAATCTGTGACGACGGCGACAACACCTCCGGCGACGGCTGCAGCGGTGACTGCCTCTCGGACGAAACCTGCGGCAACGGCTACACCGACACGGCGGCCGGAGAGACCTGCGACGACAACAACCTGCTCGCGGGCGACGGGTGCAGCCCCACCTGCCAGATCGAGTTCTGCGGCAACGGCAGCATCGATTTCGGCGAGCTGTGCGACGACGGCAACACGGTGTCGGGGGACGGGTGCAGCGCGGACTGCCAGTCCCTCGAGCTCTGCGGCAACGGCTACGTCGACGTCGCCATCGGCGAGATGTGCGACCTGGGCGCGGTCAACTCCAACGCGCCCGATGCGGTCTGCCGGCTCGACTGCCAGCCGCGTCGGTGCGGCGACGGAGTCATCGACACGATCGCCGGAGAGACCTGCGAGGGGGCGAATCTGGGCGGGACGACCTGCCAGAGCCTGGGGTACTACTCGGGCAACCTCACCTGCCTGCCCAACTGCGGCTTCGATCTGACGAACTGCTCGGGTCAGTGCGGCGACGGCGCTCGCCAGGCCGCCGGCGGCGAGGCCTGCGACGGAAACGACTTCGGCGGTCAGTCCTGCACCAGCCTCGGCTTCTACACGGGCACCCTGGCCTGCAGCGGCGACTGCTCCAACCTGATTACCGCCGGCTGCTCGGGGACCTGCGGCGACTCGATCAAGAACGGGCCCGAGGACTGTGACAACGGCGACCTCGGCGGTTTCGACTGCCCCGCCTTCGGGTTCCACAGCGGCACCCTGAGCTGCGATTCCAACTGCGATTTCGATCCCAGCGCGTGCACGGACTTCTGCGGCGACGGCGTCCGGAACGGCCCGGAGGTGTGCGACAGCGGTGACTTCGGCAGCCTGGCCTGCCAGAGCTACGGCTACCACTTCGGGAGCCTGTCGTGCAGCTTCGACTGCTCGAGCATCGACCTTGGCGGCTGCTTCGACTACTGCGGAGACGGCGTACGAAACGGGCCGGAGCTCTGCGACGGGCTCGACCAGGACGGGGAGTCCTGCACCGACTTCGGCTACGACGCCGGGGCCCTGGGCTGCGACGCCTTCTGTCAGCGGACCGTGGCGATGTGCTTCGAATCCCGCTGGGAGCCCATGGAGTACTCGGGGACCCTCTCGTGGTATGGCGTCTGGGGCAGCTCCCCCGACAACGTGCTGGCGGTGGGACAGGTGGGCTGGGGCATCCGCTACGACGGAGACGTCTGGACCACGGAGTACATCAGCAGCGGCTCCAAGTATGCGGTCTGGGGCGCCTCGGCCAGCGACATCTTCGTGGTGGGCTCGGGCGGCGCCATCGACCGCTACAACGGAAGCAGCTGGTCGGCTATGACCTCGGGCACCACCAGCAGCCTGCGCGGCGTCTGGGGGACCTCGTCCGCCAACGTCTACGCCGTGGGAGACAGCGGCACGATCCGGCAGTACAACGGCGGCACCTGGTCCGCCATGACCTCGGGCACCACCAGCGCCCTGCACGGGGTCTGGGGGACCTCGTCCGCCAACATCTTCGCCGTGGGAGACGGCGGCACTATCCGGCGCTACAGCGGCGGCACCTGGTCCGCCATGACCTCGGGCACCACCGTGGGCCTCCGGGCCGTGTGGGGCAGCTCCGCGTCCGACGTCTTTGCCGCGGGCGGCGCGGGCACGATCCTTCACTTCAACGGGAGCACCTGGTCGAGCATGTCCACTCCGACGAATGTCTGGCTCTACGCGGTGTGGGGCTCCTCTCCGTCCAATGTCTACGCCGCCGGGGCCGGCGACGTGCTCCTGCACTACGACGGGGTTCAGTGGACGCAGCTGTCGTCGGGGACCACCAACGGCCTGAACGCGCTGTGGGGCAGCTCGGCCACCGACATCTTCGGTGTGGGCACGCTGGGGGCGATCCGGCACTGGCGCGGTCAGACCTGGCGCACCATGGAGAGCGGCAGCACGCAGTTCCTCGAAGGCATCTGGGGAAGCTCGTCCAGCAACATCTTCGCCGTGGGTTGGGCGGGAACGATCCTGAGGTACAACGGACTGGCCTGGGCCACCCAGGCCTCACCCACGGCGAACAGCCTCTACGACATCTGGGGCAGCAGCTCTGCGAACGCCTGGGCTGTGGGTGCCAGCGGCACGATTGTGCGCTGGAACGGCGCCGCCTGGTCCACCTTTGCGTCCCCCACAGCGAACACGCTGAACGGGGTGTGGGGGGCCGCCTCGAACAACATCTTCGCGGTCGGAAACGCGGGGACCATTCTCCGCTTCACAGGTGCGGTCTGGTCCACCATGGCCTCCCCGACCGCGAACACCCTCTACGCGGTCTGGGGGACCTCTGCCAGCGACGTGTTCGCCGTCGGCTCGAGCCAGACGATTCTCCACTTCGACGGCACGACCTGGACCCTGCAGAACACAGGCGGCGGCTTCCTGACCGACGTGTGGGGGACCTCCCCCTCCAACGTGTACGCCGTCGGTGCCGGGGGCGCGATCCTGCACTACGACGGGACCAGTTGGTCGTCGATCAGCTCCCCCACTACGGTGGAGATCGACTCCCTGTACGGCACCTCCGGGTCCGACATCTACCTCGGGATGAACGCGAACCAGATGTACCACTACGACGGCGCGTCGTGGTCGTTGATGAGGGGAGACGCCTTGTCAGGCATCAACGATTTTTGGGCGAGCTCGCCCAACGAAATCTACGCCGTGGGCAATGCCGGCCTGATTACCCGACTGATCGCAGATCTGCCCACCTACGACGGCGGGGCCTGCGACAGGCCCGCGCCCGTCTACTGCGAAGCCTCTCTTCAGGGGGGCAACGCCGGCGGCCCCTTGGCCTTCTCGAACTACTCCAACACCAACTGCCTCGGAGCGCGGTCGGACACGGGGCGCGAGGTCTACTACCGCCTGGACAGCCCCGTGACGGGGCAGGTCACCGTGCGGCTCACACCGGACGGCGGCGACCTGGATCTGATCGCCGTGGGCGTGGACGGCGCCGACGGCTGCAATCCCACCGGCAACTGCCTGGCCGTCAGTCAGCTGGGCGGCACCACCCAGGAGGAGGTCACCATTGACGTCACCGTGGGTACCGTTTACTACTTCATTGTCGACGGGTTCGCAGGGGCCACCTCCGGCTACACCATCGAGGCCACCTGCACCCGAGACTGACGCCCGGACCCGCCTGCGCACGGTCGCCCTCTCCCGGAGAAGCCCGACACTCCGGAGCGGAGATCGCGCAGTGTTGCCGGTGCAGGCGGTGGATCGCTCCACGAGCGTGCAGGACCAGGAGGTGGTCACCGTGACCGCCGCGGCGGCCGTCACCTACCTGGTGCAGGTCTACGCCTACGGGGAGTCCGAGAACACCGGCTACACGCTGACCATCGCCAAGTAGCGAGCGCCACGCTACTCCACCGCTTCCCAGACATCGAGCCCAGGGGCCGGGCCCAACCACGAGTGGGCCGAGGCTTGCCCAAGCACGACCTGCAGAAACGCCAGGCTCATGGGGAGGAGCTGAGTCGCGACGTCCTCCACCGCGCGGAAGTCGTCAGAGCAGCCGTTGTATTCGAGGCCGGCGATGAGCAGCACCTGGCAGAAATCCGTGAAGGTGTTGTGCCCGGTGTTCTCGAACCGCGCGAGATACCGGGGAGTGGTCTCCAGCGCGTCGTAGACCGGGCGCACCGCGTCCGGCCAGGGGGTCAACGTATCCCGATCCCCGCCGATGACGAAGGTCGGCACCGCGATCTGGCTCAGCCCTGCGCCGAACTTCTCGTGGAAGGCCGGGGTGATCGCCAGCGCGCCCCAGATCCGGGGGTCGCCGAAGTCCACCTCGGTGCGGCCCGGGTTGTCCGCCAGCCAGGTCCGGACGACCTCACAGCCTTCGCCGGTGTCCGCGACGCAGTCAGCCTCCAACACGCCCAGGTCCAGGGGGGCGCCGGCCAGGGCCAGCACCGACCAGCCGCCAAAGGAGTGGCCCACCGCTCCGAAGCCCAGCCCGGGATCAACGCACCCGGAGAGCCTCGACTCCGGATCGGCGGACTGCTCCACCAGCCAGTCGTAGGCGTCCACGAGGGCCAGGGGGCGCTGCAGGAACACCGCCGGGATGTAGTCCTCGTCGAGCATGGCCACGGTGTCCTGGGGGTGGTCCGGTGCCGCCACCACGAAGCCGTGGCGCGCGAAGTGCTCGCACAGGGTGTAGTTCTGGTAGCGCACGCCGCGGTGCCCGTGGCTGAACAGCACCACGGGGCGGGGCTCGGCGCATGCTGCGGGGGCGCGCCTCACGGCGCTGCCGGCGGAGAAGTCCATGCCGCTGTAGTCCACCTCGAGCTCAGGTCCCTCCTGGGTGGGGTACCAGATCAGGGTCTGGAGGTTCTCGCCCTGGCTTCCCGGGACGTCGGCCTCCAGGTAGCCGGCGAGGTAGGGCCCGGGCGCGTCCGGTGGAATGACGTCGCTGTCCGAATCGCCACAGCTCACGACGAGCCACGCACCGAGGATCGTCCACAAGCATCGCGTGTGCATCTGTCCCCTACCCTTGCCCCACGAGCCAGCTGCTCTCCGGCACCCATGTGGCGGGCTGATCCCACAGGAGCTGCCGCAGGCCGGTGAAGCGACAGGGCAGCCCCTGCGCCCGCACGACGTCCGGACCGTCCATCAGCGCGAAGTGCAGGTGCGGCCCGCCCGACATGCCGGAATTGCCGAGCCGTCCGATGGCCTGCCCGGCCGACACCATATCGCCCGGCAGCGCCGTCAGGCTTCCCGGGATCAGGTGCACATATAGGCTGTGCTCGCCGCCCGGATGGGCGATCACGACGTGGTTGCCCACCAGGGTGGGAAACACGCCGTACTCCCCGCCCAGTCGCGCGAGCTCGTCCGGCGGCAGCAGCTCTCCCCGGCAGGGGTTCTCCGGGTACCCATCAACGCACGCCACCACGGTGCCGTCCGCCACCGCCCGAATGGGCTCCCCGTAGCCGAAGCAGCCTCTGTTCGCGCTGCCCTTGGGTGGGATGCGCCCCCCGGGGTCGGCGCCCACGAAGTCAAAGGCATACTCCTGACTCTGCAGCCGACGATGGGACAGCACGTAGAGGCTGTCGTAGCTCGTGAACACGTGGGTCGGGCAGTCGAGGGGAAATCGCAGGGGCGACGTCGGTGCGTAGCTCTCCACGGGCAGCTCGGCACAAGCCCGCGTCGGCCCGGCGCTCCCGCGACAATCAACGCTGACGACCAGGCGATCCAACGGGTCTGCGCTGCTGACCCGGAAATGCTCGTACAGCAGACAAACACCGCGGCCCGGCGGCAGCGTGAGCTCGTCGGTGAGCTGCTCGTCCGCGGGCGGCTCGTGCCCACCGAAGGCGAAGGGGACCAGCGGCGGCAGCAGCGACGCGCGCTGGAGCGTAGACTGTGCGATTCGTACACGGAGCGCGTCCCCTTGGTAGCTCCGCGTCAGCACGGGCGTACCGCGAACCTCCGGGGTGAACGACAGCCGATCAAGCGCCAACTCACCCTCGGTGCGGTTCATCACGAAGAGCGCCCGCAGGAACAGATCCCGCTCCGGCGGGGTGTCAGGCGGCACGCCGGTGAGCTCGGGGTTCGGCTCGCGATCGAGCTGGATCAGCCGGTTCGGCGGAAAACAGAGCAGCTCCATATCACCTCCATCCTGGTCGTGGCTGCGTGACTGATTATCCGAAGGCCGCGCGCGCGGGTCAACCGACATAGGCGTGTCGATTATCCTTGGCCTCGAATGGCGACATGTGAGATGGTTGCCTACCTAAGCACACATGAAGTGACTAATGACCGCCCACGGTCGAGTCGACAGTAGATTCCGAAAGGAGCACCATGATTACCCAAAGACGTTTCTGGTTGACGGCCCTGTTGGCTGCGGCCTTTGCGCTCGGCGCCGCCTGCACCGGCAGCGGCAGCGACAAGCCCACCACGGATCCCAATGACACCGAAGCGCCCCTGGACAATGCCGACGAGCTGCTGGGGAACGCGCCCACCAACGACGAGCTGCCCGAGGACGGCAAGTACGACGCGGTCTATCCGGCGAAGTTCGATCTGATCGACTTCCAGTCGCCGATTCGGAGTCAGGGCAGCCGCGGCGTGTGCTCCATCTTCTCCACCGTGGCGCTCATGGAGCATCTCTACGTCCGCGAGGGGACCATCACGGATCCCGACTTCTCGGAGCAGTTCCTCCAGTGGTCGGTCAAGGTCGAGGTCGGCTCGTTCACCGACTCGGGCGGCTCCAACGCGCAGAGCAACCTCCGCGCAATCAACGAGCACGGCATCGTGGTGGAGGGCGACTGGCCCTACCAGACCCAGCCCTGGACCACGAGCAACGACGAGCGCTGCACCGGCGACAACCAGCCCACCCTCTGCTACACCAATGGGGACCCTCCCCAGTCCGCCCTGGACGCGACGCGCTGGAAGCTGCCCCGCGGTCGGTACGTCAACAGCAGCCCCCGCTCCATCAAGGCATTTCTCACCGAGAACGAGGCCGGCGTCATCGCGGGGATGACCTTCTTCTATCAGTCCTGGAACCACCGAAGCTCCACGCTGCCCACCAACCGTGACTACTGGAGCGAGGGGTACGTGCTCTATCCAAACGCCGAAGACAAGGCGAAGAGCCTGGAGAAGCGCGCGGGGCACTCCATCCTGATCATCGGCTGGGACGATGACCTCGAGGTCCCCATGGTGGACGAAACCGGCGCGGTGATGACAGACGCGGACGGCAACGAGCTGAAGGAGAAAGGCTTCTGGCTGTTCAAGAACTCCTGGGGCACGAGCGGCTTCGGCATCCGCAACGAGTTCGGCGCCGGGTACGGCTGGCTCTCCATGCGCTACGTGCAGGAATACGCCAGCGTGTACGGCTCCGACGAGCCGGTGCTGGATCTCGTGGAGCGGTGCGACGACGGCATCGACAACGACTTCAACGGCGCGGTGGACTGCGACGACGCCGGCTGCGCCACCGACCCGGCCTGCGCGCCCAGCGGGCTCACCTTCTCGAACAACACGTCCACCGCCATTCCCGACAACAACCCGTCGGGCGCGACGTCAGTCATCAACGTGGATCAGGACGGCGTCTTGGCCGACCTGTCGGTGACCGTGGACATCAGCCACACCTATGTCGGGGACCTCACCGTGACCCTGATCAGCCCGAACGACACCCGGGTGGTGCTGCACAACCGCGCGGGCAACTCCACCGACGACATCCGACAGACCTTCACCCCCACCGGGTTCGCGGGCACCTCCATCCGGGGCGACTGGACGCTGGAGGTGGTGGATCACGCCGGCTCGGACACCGGCACCATCAACTCCTGGTCCCTGGCCCTGTCCCTCACCGGGGCCACCGCGGAGGTGTGCGACGACCAGATCGACAACGACGGCAACGGCGAAACCGACTGCGCCGACGCCGCCTGCGCCGGTGATCCGGCCTGCCAGTCGAGTCAGACCGTCACCGAGACCAACAACACGCCGGTGGACATCCCGGACAACAGCTCCGCCGGGATCGAATCCTTCATCGAGATCACCCAGACCGGGCAGATTTCGAGCCTGGCCGTAGATGTGAACATCACCCACACCTTCCGGGCCGACCTGATCGTGAAGCTGCGTCATCCGGGGGGAACCGAGGTGACCCTCCACAACCAGGAGGGGCTCGGCGAGCAGAACCTGGTTCGCCGATATACCCCTCCGGATTGGAACGGCATGGACGCGGCCGGCACCTGGACCCTGGTGGTGATCGATGACGCCGCCCAGGACGTCGGCACCCTGAACAGCTGGGGCCTGGAGCTCGAGATCCTGCCGTAGGGATATCGCGCGTTCGACCGCAAAGATTATGCGCCATTCCGGGCGCCTCTGAGGTACAGTACCGCTGCGCGCCGCGGGACCGGCGCGAAAAACGGCCAGTAATAGCGCAAATCATCGACAAGGAGATCCGTCATGAAACGAGTACTGGTGCTGGGTATGTGTTTTGGGATGCTGGCCGGAATCATCGGCTGCAAGGATGCCGTCAAAAAAGCCAAGAAGCAGGTGAAGGTAGACTGCGAGCAGCTCTGCTCCCACACCTTCAAGCAGTGCGTCACCGAGGTGCTGCTCGCCTCGGGCAAGCTGGACGCCAAGAAGATCGACATGATCACGAAGGCCGGCGCCCTGGGCAAGGTCAAAGAGGCCGGGTACAACGCCTGCATGACCAAGTGCAAGGAGAAGAAGGGCTACGGCTCCGACGCCGGCAAGGTCAACAAGTGCCTCGAGAAGAAGGACTGCAAGGCCTACGCCGCCTGCATCAAAGACGTGATGTAAATGCCG
>JBDRSE010000259.1:0-8459 GCA_043825095.1 bacterium | reverse complement strand
GGTCTGTGCCCTGCCCCACCGCGATCAGGTTGTTGGTGTTCCACGGCGCGGCCATGCCCGCCTCTGAGAAAAAGGCGTTGTCGTAAGGCTGGCCTTCGTCCTGCATGTTGGCGATGGCGGTGAGATTCCAGCTCACCGGCGAGAAGTCCACGCCCATGTTGGTGGCGAAGTAGTCCCGCATGCGCGTCAGATGGTAGTAGAGCCCCACCTGCGCAAAACCGTCGGTTCCATCCGTGGGATCCACCGGTGGATCGTAGAGGAAGTCTTCCCCCACATTCGGGGTCAGGGTCTGCTCAGCGAAGATGTCGGACTGCTCTCCGCCCGAGAGGTAGTTGGTCACTTGGAGCTGGCCGTTCCAGCCGTTGAGCATCTGCGGCATGGCGACGTCCAAATCCAGCAGCTCGAGGTCCGTGGGATCCGGCGTCGTCAGGGCGCTGATCTCATAGACGCGTCCCAAGGCCTCGATGGCCAGCGGGCGGGAATCCAGCATCACGCCGCGGTGAGCGTCGATCAGGAAGCGCAGGCCGCCCTTGCCGGTGGGCACGGTGACCTGCCAGACGAGGAAGCCCGGGCCCTCCTCCTCCGGAAGCACGGCCAGACGGAAGCCGATCCGCCCCGCTGCCGCCCAGGGCCCCACGTGTGAGGCGAGCAGGGTTCGCACCTCGCCGCGGGTCACCAGCGGCACGGTGGATTGCACGAGCATCCGGGCCACCCGGAAGGCGGCAACGGTCACCCGGCCGTTGGGCGCCACGCGGACTGCGGCTCCCGTGCGGAGCACCGGCAGCCCCTCGTACTGCTGCACGAACCGCACCGTGCGGAAGTCGCCGAGGGCCAGGGTGATCTTGTGGACCAGCGTCACCTCCCACAGGTCGTACTCGCCCGCCCGATCCGTCAAGAAAGCCCGCGCCGCCTGCACGGGGCTCCCGCCGTAGCGCGGCGACCGGCGGATGGCGTGAAGCTCACTGCCGTCGGCCGAGACCGAGCCGGTCGGGGCCAGCAAGGTCAGGATCAGCAATAGGGATAAGAAGAATTTGCGAGTCATGTCACTCTCCCGGTTGTGTGCACAGGCTGAGCGGCACGGCCGCCCGTGCCTTTCATATCACACTTTTCGCTGATTTCAGCAGGCCTGAGCCGCGGCTCAGTCGAAACAGACGCCCTTGTACATGGGCCGAGGGGCGGGACGGGCGGGCTGCGGCTTGCAGGGACTCCGGGTGGCGATCCGCTCCAGGTGCTTGGCGATCTCCTCGGGGGACTTGGTCGCGAACACCTCGACGAGCTTGGCGCGACGGGAGTCTGAGAAACGTCGGAGACAGCGCGACAGCCGGCGCTTGAGGTAGCTCCGCAGGTTGGAGCCGGCGACGTACTCGTGCACCGTCTTCGGCTTCGGCTTCTCCCTTGGCTTCTCCTTCGGCTGCACAACAGGCTCGGGCCGCGCCTTCTCGGCAGCGCTGCCCAGCTCGACCTTGGCGGTCGCGCCGCCGACCTTCATGCCGGTGTCCTTGCCGGCCGTCACGGGGGCGGGCGCAGGCGGGTCCGAGCTCGCGCCGGCGGCCTTGCTCGTGGCCTTGGTGCAGCCCGCGGCCATGCCGAGCATGAGCACGAAGCAGAGCGCCGGGGCGGAGAGCCGCTGGAGCCAGGCGCTGCGCTCGGTCTGCCGGGGATCTGCCAGCACGGACCGGATCTCCCCGATGATGGCGCCGATCTCAGCGCCCTGGAGGATCTCGGCCTCGGCGGCCGGGAGCCTGTCACTTCCGTCCGGGTCCTCCGCGTCCCGCACGAGCTGCCGCAGCAGCCCGCGCAGCGGGCCCCAGAAGCCCGGGTCGTCCCGGCGGGCCTGGAGCAGGTCGGTCAGCTCGTCGAGCACCTCGTCGGCGCCGTCCCAAGGCCGGGTCTCAAAGCCGTGCGCTGCCAGAAACGGCCGAAGTCGCTGGACTGTTGTGGGTTTGAGGTGTGGTCGGGCCATGGCTTCCTCCAGAACTGTGACTCTATACTACGTGTGACCATCCGTATAGTTCCGGCCTTGGTCATCGTTTTTGCTCGCGCACGCGGTGGAGGCAGTAGGGCTGGTCGTAGATGGTGCCGGTAACGGCGTAGGCGAGGGACGTGCAGCCGGCGCGGCAGATCCGGCGATAGGCGCACTCGGCGCAGTACCCGGTGAGCTTGGACTCGTCCCACCGCGTGTTGTAGGCGAACCGCTCCTCGTCCTGCCAAATCTCGGCCAGGGGCTCGTCGCGCACGTTGCCCACGATGAACTCCTTGGGCATGGACGGGCAGCCGAGCACCGCGCCGTTGCTCTCGATGGCGACAAGCATGCAGCCGGCGTAGCAACCGGTCCAGTAGGGCAGCCCCTTCTCGTCCTCCCGGGCGCGCACCACCGGCTCCAGCTCGGTGTAGTACCCGATGGTGTCGGTCACCCGGATGGGCACCCGATCGTCCTGCATGAAGCGCACCAGGCACTCGTACACGTCCTCGAGCTGCTCCGGCGCGATGAGATAGGGCTCACCCAGCTCCCGGAGCCGCCCGGCCGGCAGGGCGAGCTGGAGCTGCCAGACGTCGGGCCCCAGCTCCACCAGCAGCTCGTACATCGCGTCGAGCTCGCGCAGGTTCCAGGCGTTGATGTGCGTGATCACGCCCGCCTTGACCGGGCTCCGCACCACCCGCGCGATCCCGTCCAGAAACAGCCCGAAGGCGGACGCGCCACCCTTGCCGCCGCTCACCCGGATGCGATCGTGCGTCTCGGGCAGGCCGTCCAGGGACAGGGCGATGCCGGTGACGCCCACCGCGGCCGCGAGGTCAACAGCCGCCTGATCGAGCCGGGTGCCGTTGGTCACCAGGTGCACCGCAACGCCGCGCTCCGACAGGCGCTGGGCGAGCTGCGACCAGTCCCGGCGCAGCAGCGGCTCCCCACCCGAGAGGTTGCACGTACGGCAGCCGAGAGCGGCGAGCGCATCGCACAGGGCCAGCGCCTCCTCGGTGGTCAGCTCTTCGGGATCCCGCGCTCCGGCAGAGCCTTCGCAGTGCAGGCAGCGCAGGTTGCACGCGTTCGTGATCTCCCAGATGCAGGTGAGCGGTCGCCGGCCCAGGGTTTCGATGAGCTGCTTCACGACAGGTGTGAGTGTACCGCTAAGACCGGTATTCGGGGAAGCTCACGCCCTTGTACAGAGCGACGCCGCGAACCGCCTCGATTACCTCCTCACGGGGCCGACAGGCCACCGACGCGGCGAGCTCCTCGAGGTGCGTGGCGATCTCTTCGGGCGACGACCTGCGGAACACCTCCACGAGGTCCGCCCGACGGCTGGACCGGAATCGCCTCAGGCAGGAGATCAGCTTCCGCTTGGTGCGGGCGCCGAGGTCCGAGCCCTTCACGTAGCCGGCCACGGTCTTGGGGCGATCTGCCGCATCAGCAGCGGGCGGCCTCGGCTGCTCACAGTTGCCCGTGCCGACGTAGGCCCTGGCGGTGGCTGTGTTCTGTGAGCCAACGACCCGGCGATCCCGCTCCGCCGTGACCCGCATCGAGGCCGTGGCGCGGATCCCCGGAGGGGTGATCGCGCCGGTGGGAGCCGTACGTTCCACCTTGGCGCAGCCTCCGGCCGCCATGCCCAGCAGCAGCACAAAGCACAGGGCCGGGGCCGAGAGCCGCTGTATCCAGGCCCGGGAGTTGGGCGCGGCATGTGGCAGCGCCCCCCGGATCTCCGCAATCACGACGCCAAGCTCGGCCCCACGCAGAAGCTCCGCGTCCGGGCAAACGAGTCGATCCGTCTCTGCGGCCGCTTCCGCGGACCGCACCGTCTGTCGCAGCAACCCCTTGAGCGGCCCCCAGAAGGCAGGGTCGTCCTTTCGGGATTCCAGGAGCGAGGTCATGGCGTCGAGCACCTCTGCCACCCCGGCCCAGGGCCGTACCTCCAGGCCACTGTCCGCCAGAAATACCCGTAATCGTTGCAATGTCGTCGGCTGCAAAAACGGCTGTCCCAATCCGACCTCCTGGCGCGTCACTTGTTCCACACGACTATAGTACGCGCGAGGGGCCCAAAGTTCCGCGCTTTGGCAATTTTTTTTCCGAGACGGTGGACGGATCAGCCGAGCTGGTCAAAGGCCCGACGAAAGTCTTCGGGCAGCGGGATCGGGGTCCGCTCCTCGCCGACCGTGACCATGGAGCTGTAGCCCTCCACCAGGAGCAGGGGCTCGGGGTCGTCGTCGCGGACGCGGTAGACCCGGCAGCCGAGCTTGAAGCCCCGGGCGCGAAGCTCCTCGAGGAAGGTGTGGATCTCGAGGGGGTCGTCAAAGGCGGCCGAGGCGTGATAGCGGCAGTGGGTCTCCACGATGGGCAGCCGCCAGTCGTAGGGCAGCCCGAGCTCCCGGAACATCTCGATCCGGCCCAGCTCGAAGTACACGAAGTAGTTGCCGTAGTAGACGATGGCCGTGGCGTCGGTTTCAGCGTACCGGACGCGGGTGCGGGTCTTGAAGATCTTCACGGTCAACCGACGGGATTGTCACACTGCCAGATGATGTCGAAGTCGTGCAGGATCGGCGTCTCCTGGCTGTCCAGGGTGGTGAGCTCGAACTCCACCTGCAGGTACAGCGCGGGGTTGGGCGCAAGGGGGTCGGCCGGGTCGAAGAGCGACGCCGGGCTCTGAGCCCAGGGGCCGGACCAGTCGCCCCACGTGACGCCGTCCTCGCTGCTGCGCGCCCGCACCAGGATCGAGGTGCCCTGCGGCTCGGTGGAGTTCCACTCGATGAACCGCCAGTTGGCCTCGTTGGGCGCGGCGCAGCCCTCCATGATGTAGCGGTAGGTGCCCCGCGGCCGGGTGAAGGTCTTGAGCCCGAAGCCGGTGAAGTCACTGTAGGTGTACGGGTTGGTGCCCACCTGCACCGCGTCGTCGGTGAGGTCGTACACGTCGGTGGTGTTGCGCCAGGGGTTGGGATTCAGGACGTCACCGTTGGCGTCCACCAGCAGCCGGGTGGCGTGGTTGTTGGAGTGGCTGATGCCCCAGATGTTGCCGTCGAAGGCCACGCCGCAGCCGATGACCCCGTCGCCGGTGAGGGGGAACACGTCACACTCGGGCGCCAGATCCGAGCAGGCATAGTCGCCGTCCAGGATCCACTGCGGCACCCGGGCCACGTACCCGACGCCGCCGTAGGAGTTGACGGCAGACCAGATGAAGTTGTGGTGCTGCACCCCCCCCACCTCGCGCTTGTCCGCGGCGATGCCCCGCATGTATCCCATGCCGAACCGCACCCGCGTCCAGGCGCCCTGCGCAATGGTTGCGAAGGTCGTGCGATCCGGCCGATACCGGAACACGGCGCCGCAGTTCCACCCGCCGAGCCAGACGTTGTGCTCCGAGTCGAGCCCGATGCCGTAGTGGTTGGACCTGGGGCTTCCGGCGCTCACGTTCTGGCAGAGCGGGTCGTCCCAGAAGCCGTTCGGGATCATCGTGCCCATGGTTTCGGTGTTGGTGTCGAAGTAGAGCAGGTACACGGCGTCCCAGGGGTAGTCCGTGAGCCACAGGATGCCGTGGCCGTCCACCGCGGCGCCGTAGGCGTTCATGCCCACGGGCATCTCCCAGCCGGCCACGATCTCGCCGCTGGCGCCGTCCACCTTGAGCAGGATGTTGGGCCCGGTGCGCATGTGGGTCGGCACCCAGGCGTTGCCCGCGCCGCCGGAGTAGGGGTCGCCGCCGTCGATGGCGATGGCCCGCGCCACGTCGTTGGTCACGCCGATGTTGGTGGTGAACAGCACGCACTCGTCGTCCAGGCCGAGGAACTCGGGCTCGGACAGGCCGTTGGTGCAAACGGTGTTGATGTCGTCCGGCACCCCGTTGCCGTCGCAGTCGGTGGTGATGAAGCCGTTGCCGTCCACGTCATGCGACGTATCGATGACCCCGTTGCCGTTGCGATCCAGGCAGTCGGTGATGTTGTTGGCGATCTTGGTGACCGAGGCCTGCACGCCAAAGGCGCGGTTGGCCACCCAGACGTCACCGTTGTAGTCCATGGCCGTGCGGGAGGGCCGGTTGTTCTGCGCCGGATTGATCAGCGTGGAGCCGAAGGGGATGTTGAAGGCCGCGCCCCAGCCGGGATCCACGTCGTCCACGTCGTCGCACTCCGGCGTGGCCGGGTTGGAGTCACAGGTGACCGTGAAGTACCGCGCCACCTCCATCATCGACGCGCTGTCCACCTTGGACACGCTGCCCCGGCCCCAGTCGTTCTCATTGGCGATCCACATGAAGTTGCCGTCCGTGGAGCTCTGGTCGAGCACGAGGTCCCCGTTGGGGTCGAGCCCCACGCCGTCGGCGTCGACATGCTCGGGGTCGTCCCCGGGCATGGGGAACGGACCGGTGCCGATGGAGTCGGTGGAACAGTTCGTCGAGCAGTTGCCGCAGGCCGTCAGCACGCCCTCGTCCACGTCGCCGTCGCAGTTGTCGTCGACGCCGTTGCACAGCTCGGTGGCGGCGGGATTGATCTGAGGGTTGGCGTCGTCGCAGTCCGCGCCCAGGGGGCAGCCGGGGCCGTAGCCGTCACCGTCCACGTCGGTGCCGCCGACACACTCGGTGCTGCCCGAGTCCTGCCCGACCGCGGCGTCCACCAGATCACCGCCGTCCCCTGTGCTGACCTGGCCGTCGCCGTTGCCATTGCTGTTCCCCGGCCCCCCGGAGGGATTGTCTCCACAACCCAAAGCGAGCTGCCAGCAACAGCACAGACCAATGACACAAACGAGTCTAAGCTTGATCGTCATGACGGTTCCTCAGCATTCTTGTCCGCCTACCATTGTAGGAGGGCGCCGAGATTAACTCAAGCGATGGGTGGCAGCGACTGTGAATGCTCGCTCCGCTTCGGCTCCAGACCGTGCGAAAACGGCTCGGTGCTCAAACATTCGGTTTCTCGCTCCGCTCGAAATCCGAGACTGCGCTCTCGCTCGTTTTCGCACGGTTTCCGCCTCCGCTTCGCTGGCGCACTGCTTGCGCGAGGCTTGTTCTCTGTTCGACCTCTCATTTCGACCTCACCTGCAATCGACATTGCCCGGAGCGGTTGTTTTTTCTCTGGTGGGTTGACAAAGGTGGTTGGAGGGGGCATACATTCACTAGATACTGAAACTTTAAAATCATGAAGAGCAAAGCGAGAGCAGAGTTTGTCGAGTCCTGGGGATCCATGGGGATCTTCTGGGGAATCAATCGGTCCATGGCGCGGATTCATGCGTTGCTGATCGCGACCGAGGAGCCGCTGACCTTGGACGACATCTGTGACGAGCTCCAGATCAGCCGGGGCAACGCGAGCATGAGCCTCAAGGAGCTGCGCAACTGGCGGGTGATCCAGCGGGTGCACGTGCCCGGGGACCGCCGGGACTTCTACGTGACCGAGCACGACATCTGGTCGATGTTCTTCCGGATCGCCGGCGAACGGAAGCGACGGGAGTTCGACCCGGCCATCGCCGCCCTCCGGCAGGTGCTCGACACCGCCGGCAAGTCGAATGGAAAGGTCCAGGCCCGGCTCAAGCAGATGGAAGACCTGCTCCAGACCATGGACCGGCTGATGACCCGCGCGCTGGCAGACGAGGAGACGTCCAAGGCCATGCTCCAGCTCGTCACGCGCATGCTCGACGCCAAGGACGCTAGCTGAGACCCAGGGGGCGGGCCATCCCGCCCCTTTTTTGTCGGAAAATGTTTCATTGCGTTTTGAAACTTCTAAACAAGGATCGCAGCCATGACACAACCAGAGCTTCATGTAGTCACTGGCGCCTTCGGGTACAGTGGACGACACATTGCCGAACACCTGCTCGACGCCGGTAAGCGCGTGCGAACCATCACCGGGCACCCGGACAAGCAGCACCCTTTGCGGGACAAGATCGAGGCCCATCCCATGGACTTCACCAATCCCAAGTCCCTGGTCGAGTCGCTGAGGGGCGCCACCACCCTGTACAACACCTACTGGGTGCGCTTCGCCTACGGCAAGACGACCCATCGCGTGGCGGTGGACAACCTCAAGACGCTCTTCCGCGCCGCGGCAGAGGCGGGCGTGGAGCGGGTCGTGCACACCTCCATCACCAACCCCTCGGCCGACTCTCCCCTGCCCTACTTCAGCGGTAAGGCCGAGGTGGAGGAGGCGTTGATCAAGTCCGGGCTATCCTACGCGATCCTGCGGCCCGCGGTGTTCTTCGGCGGTCGGGACGTGCTGCTCAACAACATCGCCTACATGCTGCGGCGGCTGCCCGTGTTCGGGATCCCCGGCAAGGGGGACTACGGCATCCAGCCCATCCACGTGGAGGACATGGCCGAGCTCGCGGTCCGTCACGGCGCGAGCCGGGAGAACGTGGTGCTGGACGCGGTGGGGCCGGAAGCCTTCGGCTACCGGGAGCTGGTCAGGCTCGTGGCCCTTGAGATCGGCAAGCGGCGGCTGATCCTTCGGCTGCCCCGCTGGTTCGTCCTCGCCACGGCTCGGGTCGTGGGCTGGTTCGTCAAGGACGTGCT
>JBDRSE010000258.1:0-6077 GCA_043825095.1 bacterium | reverse complement strand
GGTCAGACCCCATCACGGCATTCGGCGGCGCAGCAGCCAGAACAGCGCGACGAGCAGGATGGGGAGGGTGGCGGAGCGGGCCGGGGTGGCGGCGCCGCAGCCGCACCCGCCGCGGGGGTTGACGCCGGGGCCGCCGTCGTTGCCCACGCCGCCGTCCGGGCAGAGGGCGCCGCCGCAGGTGGGGGTGGGCAGGACGTTGACCGTGGCGAGGGTGTCGCCGGTCAGGCCGCCGGTGTCGATCACGCGCACCTTGATCCGGACGGTGCCGGTGGCGTCGAAGGTCATGCTGCGATCGTCGGCCGCGGCGGTGGGGCCGTGGTCCCAGACGCCGTCGTAGTCATCGTCCCACAGGAGCTGGAGCGCGTCCTCGCCGTCCTCGGCGTCCTGGGTCGTGGGGTGCAGGATCAGTGGCTCCCCCGCGGTGGCGTAGAGCTCGCCCAGCGCGACGCGGGGAGCCGTGTTGGGCGCCGGCGTCTGGCCGTAGAGGGACTGGTAGATCCGCAGCTTGCCCGCGCCCCAGAGGTCCTGCACGGCGTGGGTGGAGTCGCCGACGACCCACTCGTCCACCAGCGCGCCCTCCCGGATCGCGCTTCGTACCTCGAGGCCCGTGTAGCTCGGGTGGGCCTGCTTGATGAGCACCGCCGCGCCGCCCACGTGGGGCCCGGCGCCCGACGTCCCGCCGAAGACCAGATAGCTGCCCAGGCCGAACTCGTACCCACCGCCGTAGTCGATGCGGTTGAGCGCCGTGATGGGATTGTCCGGGGCGGTGATGTCGAGGAGGGAGACGCCGTCGACGCGGGTGCCCCGGCCGGAGTAGCGCCGCAGCTCCCCCTGGGCCTCGTCGGAGTATGAGTAGGGTTGCCCGGCGTGACCGGTGTAGGCCGCCACACCGATGGCGCTGTCGGCCGTGGCCGGGAAGCAGACCAGGTGCTCCTCTGAGGCGTGATCCGGAAAGTTGGCGCCCAGGCCCCAGCCGCTCACGTCGTCCATCACGTAGCCCGACAGCTCCACCGGCGCGGCCGAGGGATCCGTGGTCTCGGGATCCGACACCGTCATCCGCCAGGCGCCGGTGGCGATGGGCACGTAGCTCATGCCCGACTGCCCGAAGATCCAGAGCTGCATCATCGAGGTGCCGCGGCTGGAGTCCTCCCGCCAGGCGTAGATGTTCGTGGTGCCGTCGGCGAGGATCACGGGGTCGTTGCCCGTCCCTGCCGCGCCGATGCTGACGATCTCTCCCCCGGGAACTGCGAGCTCGAAGTGCAGGTTCCGCGCGAGATCACGCCACAGGAAGGAGAGCTGCAGGTACGTGTAGTCCTGGCTCCCGGGCTGCGTGTTGTTCGGCACCTCCACCGGCACCTCGAGGCTGGACTGGGCCGCCACGGCGAACCGGCTGTGCTTCATGGATCCGCCGAGGTTCCCGGCCGGGTTGACCTGGGCCACGCCGTGATCGGCGGCCGCGGAATCCATGAGCTCCTCGTGGTTGGAGGAGCCGTCCAGGAAGTGGCCGGCCCAGGGGGCGTACTCGTGCAGCATCACGTGGGCACCCTCCTGCACGGCCCAGATGAGCAGCGGCGCCATGTCGCCGTAGGGCTCCGGGTTGTTGTGGGTGTCGGCCATGAGCAGCTCCGCGTCGGGCGCGATGCCCACCAGCGTGTTGAATCCACGGTTGCCGCCGACCAGGATGCCGCTCACGCCGGTGCCGTGCAGCGAGTCGTTGGTCACGACGTTGCGGATCAGGTTCACGCCGCGCACGAACTCGTCGCCGCCGCTGTACACGGCGCGGATCTTCGAGGTCCCGAGGGCCACGAGCCGCTCGCCGGGATCCAGGATGCCGTTGCCGTTCACGTCGTCGGCCACGAGCAGCGGCTCGCCATAGGTGGGGTGCTCCTCGGTGTAGCCACCCTCGTAGCCGAAGTCGCGCCGGCCGTTGCCGTTCACGTCCACGTACAGGTGGTCCCACCCGAGATCGAAGACGCCGTCCTCGGTGCCCAGGATGGGGCTGAACATGCCGAGGTCGTAGGCGACGCCGTCGAAGAAGTCGACGGTTTCGTCGGCGTCTGCCAGCCCGTTCTGGTTGAGATCCACGCGGTCCACCCCGGGATCGAAGCGTTGGTTGGCGTTCACATCGATCCAGTCGTAGTAGCCGCCGTCGGCCCGGAAGAAGGCCGGATGGAGCTGATCGATGCCCGAATCGATGTCCGCGATGATCATGCCCGAGCCGGTGAGGGGCAGCCCGGCCGCGTCCAGGGTCGCCCACACCGCGTCGGCCTGGATCTCCGGGACCGTCACGTCCAGTGGGGGATCCCAGGGTGAGATCATGTCCAGCTCCACGCGCTGGATCCAGTCCGTCGCGGACAGCCGATCAACAGCTTGCGCGTCCACCCGCGCCGCTACGATGCGGCCCAAGCGTGCGATCCTGCCATGGATGCGGGTAAGCTCCAGCCCTGCCCCTTCCAGCTCCACCAGCCGCCGGAGGTCGCCCCGCCGCGCCATGCGAATGGTCACCCCCACGCGGTCGAGGCGTACGGCAGCCTCGGCTCCGCCCGTGACGCGACGACCCCTGAATCGACGATAGGCGGGTGAGCTGAACCAGAGCCGGACCGAAGGGCTCACGCGAAGAGAAAAACCGCGGGCCGTGCCGGACGCGCCGGCGGGCGCGGCGCGAGTGCCGGCCGGCTCGCCGGAGAGCAGCAGCGTCGCAACGGTCAAGGTAACCAATATTCCTATGCGCTTCATAGAACAGGCTCCAGGTTGTAGGATGCGGACTTCGGAGTGTGCATATGACAACGGCCTTGGACGTATTCAATCCCCGTGCCAAGCCAGATCGTCAGGATATTGACCGAGCCGGCATGGCCTTGTTGCATACCACACCGGAACAGCAAGGAATTTAGGTTTTATTTTCAGTCGCTTAGACGGGGGGGGCTAGCAGGGGCCGGGCACGAAGAAAAAGGCGACGTCCGTGGTCTGGTCCTCGGTGACGATCGCCTCCTTGTCCACGGGATCGCTGTAGCAGTTCTGGTCCGCGGTGAGGTCGGCGTGCACGGTGTACGTGCCGACCACGACCTCGGTGAAGGTGAAGACGCCTTCCGCGTCGCTCGTGGCCGTGTCGATCTCGGTCGAGCCGTCCATGAGCACGAAGGAGTACCCCTCCAGCGGCTCCTCGGTGTAGATGTGGAAGACCGAACCTTGAATGGTGCCCGTCGGGTCCAGGGGCGGATCCAGGGCCACGACGGCCAGGGGGGCAAGGTAGTCGACGGTCACGCTGATGAGCCCGCCGGAGACCACCTGCCCGGACTGGGCGCCGTACCAGCCGCCGTCCACGTACTGATAGACCGTGACGACCTGACTCGCGCTCACGGCCGGCGCGCCGGGATCGAACACCACGGTGGCGGGTGTGGAGAGCTGGGTCCCCGCCGGCTCCATGACGAGCACGCGGCTGTGCGCGTGCTCGAGCGTGCCGTAGTCGCTCAGCGTGGCATAGGACAGGCCGATCTCGGTGTCTTGGGACAGCGCTCCCGCCGGGATGCTGATCGCGGTTTCGTCACCGTCGATGCTGACGGTGCCGCCCTGGGAGGCCACGATCAGCGCGCTGCTGGGGTTTGAATTGCCGTCATCCCCGCAGGCGACGGCGAAACCGGCGACGCCCAAGGCGACCGCGAGCGCGAAGATGCGGGTCGGGACATTCGGAAAGTGGCGTTTCATGAAACTCCTCCTCTTTGGCTATGGGTAGTTCAGAGCTCCGCCATTGTGCAGGATGTATGCCATGGACCGCAACGCCTGAAATCAACAGGTTAGGGACCTCGGCGCAACAGGGACCTGACAGCGCCGCCCCACAGCGCCACGAAAAACTGACGCGCTGCGGGGGAGCTCCCTACTGACAGATTCCTGACTGGCAGGTCTGTCCCACGCCGCAGGGCAAGCCGTCGCAGTCCGGATCCGCGCAGTCCGCGACTCCGTCCTGGTCCTCGTCGCCGGCGCTGCCGCAGACCTCGTCGGGCCACATGCTCGTCAGCCAGAACAGATCCATGCCATAGGCACGATTCTGGGCTCGCAGCAGCACCATGGCGCCGAGGATCTCGTGGTAGGCCATCTGCGGAGCGCTGACCTCGCCCACGTAGGACAGCCCGCCGAGCAGGCTCCAGTCTGCCCCGGCGAATGCCCAGACCTCGCCTTCCTTGCCGAACAGCACCACACGGCTCTGGTCGCTGTCGTAGACCAGCTTGTGATACGTGTGCGCGGGCGGGGACAGCACGGTCTGCTCCACCCAGTCGGTGCCGTCGTACTCCCAGGTGTCCGCGACGGTCGTGCTGCCGCTGAAGAGCACCACCACGCCACGCGCCTCATCGTAGGCCATGTCGTGGGAGATCCGGCCCGAAGGCGCGTGGGCGGTCACGACCTGCTGCCAGGTGGTGCCGTCGAACTCCCAGGTGTCCTGCGTTTCGACGAAGCCCTCTCGTCCACCCCACAGCACGACACGATCCCGGGCCGAGTCGTAGGCCAGCTTGTGGTAGGCCCGCGGGGGAGGCGATACGGTGGGGCTGAGCTGGGTCCAGGTGGTGCCGTCCCAGCTCCAGGTGTCGTCCAGGTAGGTAGAAAGAAATCCGCCGAAAAGCAGGGTTCGATTCCGCAGACTGTCGTACGTCAGGGCGTACATAGACCTCCGGGTCGGGGTGGTGGCCGGCTCCATCAGACGCCA
Organism: bacterium; assembly: GCA_043825095.1. GTDB lineage: Bacteria > Myxococcota_A > Polyangia > HGW-17 > JAJRWW01 > JBDRSE01. The sequence goes on along the minus strand of JBDRSE010000258.1, from coordinate 1,381 downwards.
GCGCACACCGTCGAACTCCCAGGTCTCCTGGGGAATATAGCCGCCATTGAACAGTACGATGTTACCCCGCGCCCGATCGTAGACCATGGGGTTCGGGACGTCCGGCACGGTGGGTTCCTGATCGCGTGTCCAGGTGACCCCTTCATACGTTTGGAGCCAGTTGCCCAGCACGTAGCCAGAGCCCCGCGGCTGGAACACCGCGGTGAGCCCACGCTGCGTGTCGAAGGTGGTCATCCGGGTCCGGTAGTCCATGAAGCTCTCTGGAGTGGTCACCTCGGTCCAGTCCGTGCCGTCGAACTCCCAGGTGTCCTTGTACTGTTTGGGCAGCCAGGGCGTGGTGAGCTCGTCCCCCCCGCCGCACAGGACCACCTTGTGCCTGACCGCATCGTAGGCCATCCCGTAGTACCACCGCCTGGCGGGGAAGTTGGTCGGGCCGACGTTCGCCCAGGTGGCGCCGTCGTACTCCCAGGTGTCCTCCAGCATGCTGGTCCCGTAGCCTCCATAGGTCACCATGCGCATGCGCGAGGCGTCGTAGACCAGCCGGTGCCCGGATCGCCAGAGCGGGTTCTGCGGCGGGCTCTGCTGCAGCCAGTCGGCGCCGTCGTACTCCCAGGTGTCGCCGAGGGGCCAGCCGTTCGAGCCCTTGCCGCCGAACAGCACCACCACGCCGCGGTCCGGATCGAAGGCCATGGCATGGCCCATGCGCGGCGGCGGCGCGTTGGCCGTGGTGACGAGCTGCCAGTCGGTGCCGTCGTATTCCCAGGTGTCGTCGAAGTAGGTGATGTCCCGGATGCCGCCGAACAGCACCGTGACTCCCCGGAGCGAGTCGTAGACCATGTCGAGCCGCTCCCGCGCCGGCGGTCGGTTGGGCGTGGCCACCTGCTGCCAGACAGTGCCGTCACTCTCCCAGGTGTCGTTGAGATCCTCGACGTCGCTCATGATCCCACCGAAGACGACATACCGGTTCCGAGCGCCGTCGAACGCGAAACCGCCGTTCCAGCGCGGTTTCATCCAGCTCGGCCAGGGCGACCAGCCCCAGGACTCCAGGGTGCAGCCGCTGGAGCACCCGTCGTGGCTCCGGTGGTTGGCGTCGTCGCAGTGCTCCCCGAGCATCCCGTCGATGTAGCCGTTGCCGCAGGTTTCGTCCGAGAAGCAGTCCGCCGAGCAGCCGTCGCCCGACACCTGGTTGCCGTCGTCACACACCTCGGCCCCGTCCACGACGCCGTTGCCGCAGGCCTCGATCAGGCAGCTCGCGTTGCAGCCGTCCCCCCCGACGGTGTTGCCGTCATCACACTGCTCCCCGGCCAGGGCGTCGATGATGCCGTTGCCGCAGCTCTCGTCGGACAGACAGTCCGCCGAGCAGCCGTCCCCGGGGAGCTGG
>JBDRSE010000257.1:0-15168 GCA_043825095.1 bacterium | reverse complement strand
GGGCTCACGACCGCCGGGCTCACCGCCGGGCTCACGACCGCCGGGCTCACCGCCGGGCTCACGACCGCCGGGCTCACGACCGCCGGGCTCACGACCGCCGGGCTCACGACCGCCGGGCTTACGACCGCCGGACTCCCCACTTGACCCGCAGGGGGCGCAACGCGATAGTTGTAATGATCGGAGCTTCCATGATGACGACCAGGCCTTCCGGCTGTGGCGCCCTGGTGATCGGCTCGCTGCTTCTGCTCGGGTCGATCGCGCCGGCGCATGCTCGCACGAAGCGGCTGGACCCGGACGCCCTCATCCAGGAGGCCAAGGCGGCGTTCAAGGCGGGGCAGTACACCAAGGCACTTCGGAGTTTCCAAAGGGCCTATGCGCTCGATCTCTCCCCGAATCATCTGGCCAACGTGGCCATGTGCTTTCAGAAGCTCGGGCAGTGGAATCAGGCGCTGGCGCATTTCCGGCGAGCCCTGGCAGAAGGGCAGAAGTCGCTCACCGCGCCCCAGCTCGCTCGTATTCGGACGAAGATGGAGAAGATCCTGCGCATCACCTCGCTGATGCGGATCGATGTGAACGTCGCCGGCGCGGAGGTGCGGATCGACACGGCGGTCGTGGGCACGACGCCGCTGCCCGGCCCAGTTCGGCTGAGCAACGGGCCGCATCGGCTCGAGGTCTTCCACGTCGGCAAGCTTCGCAACAGCCGACAGTTTGAGGCGGGCCCGGGGTACCCTGACAGGATCACGATCGTGGTGGTGCTTCCGCCACGGCCACACCCCGGGGATAACCGCGCCCTGCCGGTTCTGCCGAAGCCCAAGGAGAAACCCTTCGGGTCGGGCTGGTCCTTCGAGGCGGCCATTGTGGGGATCGTTGGCACCGTGGCCTATCTCGCCCTCGGCATTCCGGGATTTATCGACGGCCTGAAGTGCGATCCGGATCGGCCGCCAGACGCGCCCCGCTGCGGCGTCACCGGCTTCTATCTGTACGCCGGCGGCGGACTGGTCATGGCGGCTGCCGTACCAGTGGTCTATGTCGGCGGCCTGTCGACGCGGAAGAAGGCCTCGGTGAAGGGAGTGCTGGGCCTCCAGGTGGCGAGCTGGGTGAGCTACGGCCTGCTGGCCGTCAGCGCCATCGGCATGGCGGCATTCCTGATGAAGAACGAGCCGATTCACCCTGCCTGGCCGGGGGTTACCCTGGCGGTGGGCGCTTCGGCCGGGGTGTTCATGACGATTGACGCCTTCATCACGCATTACCGGTATCGCAGGAAGGCGAGAGCGCGGAAATCCCGGCCGACTCCTCCGGCCCGTGCGGGATCGGCCTGGCAGTGGCGGCCCCTCATTTCGCTGTCCCGGGGCGTCGACGGCAAGGTCACACCCATCCTGGGATTGCACCTGACTCATTGAGTTTGATACGATACGGACTATCAACTGTTCGCGAGCAGGAACGTGACGACCGCTGAGAAAATGTCAATGGTCGGGACTCTGCTGGGAGAAACCTACCGGATTACCAGGCGGCTGGGTGCGGGCGGCATGGGTGAGGTCTACCTGGCCGAGCACCAGCGCCTGCCGCGGTCCTTTGCCATCAAGGTCCTGCGCGAGACGGTGGCGGCAGAAACAGAGGAGTATCGTCGGTTTCGTCGCGAAGCCGAGGTGTGCTCCCGCCTTCGACATCCCAACATCGTGGAGGTGATTGACTTCAACGTGACCCCTGAGGGTAAACCCTACCTGGTCATGGAATTCCTCGAAGGGGAGGACCTGTCGGAGCGGATCGCCCGGGAGGGCCGTCTGTCCCTGGCCAAAACGCTGGACATCGTGGGCCAGGTGTCCGACGCGCTGGCCATGACCCACGCCGACGGCATTGTGCATCGCGATCTCAAGCCCCAGAACATCTTCTTGTCCGCGCGACCCGGGGGTGGAGAGTGGGTGAAGCTGCTCGACTTCGGGATCTCCAAGATCCAGGACTCCCAGTCCATGCTGACCGGCGCCGGCTCCCTGATGGGCACGCCCTTCTACATGTCCCCTGAGCAGGCCGGCGGCGGTAGCGCCACGGTGACCAGCCTGACCGACATCTTCGCCCTCGGCGTGATCACCTATGAAGCCCTCTCGGGGAAACTGCCCTTCGTGGGAGACACGTTGCCCAGGATCATCTATCAAATCTGTTTCGAGGAGCCTCCCCCGGTGACCAGCAAGGTGGCAGGTTTGCCGCCCCGCCTGGCAGCGGTGATTCAGCGAGCCCTCGCCAAGGATGCCAATCATCGCTTCGGCACCGTGACTGAGTTCATGGATGAGCTCCGCCAGGCGGCCGGTGATTCGCCTGACCAATACCCGGCGCTCACGTCCGGGACGGACGTGTTCGCGTCCACTGCTATGGCCTCGGATACGGCCGCGGACGCCGCCACGGTCGCTTCTGTGCAATCCACCGGGGTCGCGCTGGACGCGACCGTTCAGCCGCAGCAGACCACCCTGTCCGGAGCGGCGGCTGAGCTCGGTGAGCCACCGGCGGCCACGATGACAACGCCGCGGGGATCCGGACTTCGGCGCCTGGTGCCACTGGCGCTGGGTGTGCTCGCGATCGGCGGTCTGATCGTCTACCTCGTGGCCGGGCGGGCCCCGGAAGGCAACAAAGCCTCCGCTCCGACCCCCGGCGCTTCGATGCGCACTGAGGTGGAAGCGAAGCCGCCAGAGCCCTTCACGACGATGGGCGCTTCCCAGACTCCGAACCGCGTGGTCATCAAGCTGCGCAGGCTGCCCTCCGGCGCCCGGTGCACGCTCGACGGTCGTGCCGTGGCGGGGAATCCCCTCGTGATCCCGTTCTCGGAACAGCCGGTCGCGCTGGTTTGCGACGCGACAGGACACAAGACTTTCTCCGCGGCCTTTCTCCCAACCAAGGATCGGAGCGTCACCGTGGTGATGCCCGCCATCGAGCCGCCGCGCGCCGACGGTTCGGCCGGGATGGTGTCGGTCCCGGTAATCGCCCGGCCCATGGCGCGTGCGCGTCGGCCGCCGCGACGCCCTCGCCGCAGGGTGACCATGCGACCGCCACCGCGCCGCGAAGGCATGGTACGGCCTCGCGGCGATGAGGACGCGCTCTTCTGAGCTTCCTCTGCCGATTCGAAAGCTGCCGATTCCAATGCTTGCGGTGACCGGGATCCGTGCTGCACACTGGGCGGATGTCGCGCGCGAAGCCCTCTTTCACGCTCGCTGGCCTCGGGATCATTTCGATGTTCCTCGGGTGGAGCCCCGTGACGAGCGCGCAACCTTCGGGAGGCGCTGCGCCGGTGCCGGCAGCTGGACCGCCACGCAAGAGCGCACGGGGCGCGCCGAAGCCCACCGCGAGTCGTGCGCAGCCCCCCGTGCGGGCGAAAGCCGCGACGCGTCCTGCCGCGCCGAGGCCCACCGCGAGTCGTGCGCGCCCCCCCATGCGGGCGACGGCTGCGAAACGTCCCGCCGCGCCCGAGTTGAGAGCGCGCCCCGCAGGGAATCCGCCGAGGGCGGCCCTCGCCCCGTCGCCAATGCGGGCCCATACCAAGAGCTTCACCACCGTCGTTGTAGCCAGCCAGCGGACCGAATACGCCCTGGATACGGCGCGGTCCGTGGATGTGCTCGACAAGCGCAAGCTCTTGCAGCTGGCCTCGCGCTCCACGCCCGAGCTGCTCGAGAACCTCTCCGGGGTGGTGGTGCAGAAGACCAACCACGGGGGCGGATCGCCGTTCATTCGCGGGTTCACCGGGCAGCACATCCTCTACCTGATCGACGGGATCCGGCTCAACAATTCCACCACCCGATACGGACCGAATCAGGCGCTGAACACGATCGATCCTTTCCTGCTGACCCGCATGGAGCTGCTCCGGGGCCCGGGCTCGCTGCTCTACGGCTCGGACGCCATCGGTGGCGTGATCTACCTGTTCAGCCGCCGTGCTCCATACCATCCCGGCGCGGGATTTCGGTGGGGCGGCGAGGTCACGGCCCTCTTCGGCAGCGCCGATATGAGCCAGGCCTACAACTTGGGCGCCTGGACCCAGTACCGGCGCCTCACCGTGTACGCCGGAGGGTCTTTCAAGGACTTCAACAACCTGGTGGGTGGGCGCGGAATCGGCGAGCAGCCTTGGACCGGGTATCAGGAAGGGAGCTACGACGGCGCCGTTACCCTCCACATGAGCTCGGGCTGGTCGCTCAAGGTGGCGACCCACGGAACCCGTCAGCTCGATGTGCCGCGCACTGACCAGTGCACGGCCACTGACTTCCGCTACTACCGACACCAGTTCCGCGACCTCGTGTACGCCAAGCTGTCCGGCCACAAAGGCAAGCTGCTGGACCGCCTCGACGTCGTGCTCTCCTACCAGCGCCACCTGGAGGATCGCGACCGTTTTCGGCTCGATCGCGATCGAATCGATTTCGAGAACGACCGGGTGCACACCGTCGGTTTTTCGGTGATCGCCGGCACGGATCTGGGGCGATACTCTGCCTTGGTGTACGGCCTGGACGTCTACTACGACTGGGTCTCCTCCAGCGGCCGTCGGGAGTCCATCTCCACGGGGGAAACCCTCGGCTCCGGCGCCGCATCCGCCAGGGGGCGCTTCGTGGACGGGTCGCAGTACCTCGCCGGAGGCGTCTTCCTCGCAGACACGCTGAAGCCGTGGAAGTGGCTGCACCTGCGCGTGGGAGGCCGGTTCGCCTTCTCTCTGGCTTCCCTGCCCGGGGACCCTTTGGCCGACGTCTTCGATATCACACCCGAGCCCATCTCGGACTCGAGCTTCGGCTTCGGCGGCGGGCTGTCCCTCACGTTCATTCCCTGGAAACCTCTCCGGCTCATCACTTCGGTGCAGCACTCCTTCCGGGCCCCCAACTTGGACGACTACTCGCACGTAGGGTCCGAGGGCAGTGGTTTCGATGTACCCAGCCCGGACCTCTCACCCGAGGAGGCGACCACCTTCGAAGCGGGCATCAAGTGGGCCGGCCGTTGGGTCACCGCCCGGGTCTTTGGGCACTACAGCCTGCTGCGGAATTTCATCAGTCGGGTCTACACAGGCTACGAGATCGAAGGCCAGCCGGCGACCCGACGGGCCAACGCGGCGCGCGGCTACCTGGCCGGCGTGGAGGGCGGCTTCAAGGTCCGCTTTCCGCGCGGCTTCTACCTCTCCTCCTGGATCTCCTGGACCCAGGGTGACCTCACGTCTCCCCTCGACGATTCCATCATGCAGCCCCTGCAGCGGGCGTCTCCGCTGCAGGGGCTCGCTGCCGTGGGCTACCAGTCCCCCCGTTTCTGGGCCCAGGTGAGGCTCCGCTGGTCCGACCGGCAGGATCGCCTCAGCCTCGGGGACCTCAACGACGCGCGGATCTGTCCCACCGGCCCGGACGGCTGTCGGGGCACGCCGGGCTTTGCCGTGCTCAGCCTGGCCGGCGGGGTGCGACTCGGGCGGCATGTGGATGTAACGCTCCGCTTCGAGAACGTGACCAACGAGCCGTACAAGTACCACGGCTCCGGGGTGTACGCGCCGGGGCTGTCGGGGATTGCCCTGCTGCGGGTGCGACGATGACCAAACGCAACAGCCGCGCCGTCTTGTGCTTCTTGCTCTTGCTCTTGCTCCTGACGCTGCTGTTGTCCCTCGCCCCCGGTTGCCGCGGCACCCTCCCGGGCGACCGCTGCACCTCCGCGGCCGACTGCGACCAACCCCTCGTCTGTTCCGGAGACGCAGACGCCGGGACCCTCGGAATCTGTGTGCAACCCGAGGCGCTGCCCGACGCCGCCGTCTCGGAGGATGCCTCGGCTGCGTAGCTATTCCACGGGTTGGACCGGCTCGGATGGCAGCGTGGGCGGCGGCGCAGGGGAGGGGAATAGGCTGGCCCAGGCGGGCGCGTCCTCGACCGTGCCGGAGAGCTCGTTTTCCTCGAGGATGGTTGGAGAGGATCCCTCGTTCATGATCACACTGTTCTCGCCGCCGCTGATGAGGGTCCGGGTCAGGGTGCCCAGGGCCCGGTAGTACAGGATCCCCGCCAGCACGGCGTCCCGGATCGCGCAGTCACTCACGTGGAAGGTGAGCGCGTCTGGTCCGTGCTGCCAATCGAGGCCCTCGAGCTGCATGCCGAAGCCGAAACGATCATCCGATTGCTGGGCCGACACCTGGCGGTGAGTCACCGGCCAGTATCGCCCATTCAGCCGGACGAGGGATGATCGCGATGGAATCCACGCGATTGTCTGCGGATCGACCGTCAACCCACTCGGCGAATCCCCTGTCCGGAGTCGCTGCTCTTTGTGTTTTTTTATGTTTTTCAGAATGTTTCTTGCGCTTCTTCGGCCCCCTGATGTATGTAGAATGTGCACTGTATTTGATTTTATAGGAGGATGTAGGCATCCATCGAGACCCCGGCGAGAGCGTTTGGGGAGACGTCAGTACTCAGCACTCACCTTCGGTTTCACACCTCGTGTCAGACAACTCGTATTGACTGGATCCCGGGGTCGTGGGCGTTCGGTGTGTGGCGGTGTGACTCGGCGCACTTGAGCGCCGGGCGGGAGCTGGCGTCTTGGCGATATTCGGCACCGGGATGGTCCTACTCGATTCGTGTCCACCGACGAACGCAAGCGGCTGCGCCCCGACGAAAGGGGCTTTCTCACGAACCGACCTGTTGGCCCGAGTTACAGGTCAGGTTCTCAAGATATCACTCGGGTAGGAGACAGACAGAAATGAAGTTGTACGTTGGCAATCTGCCGTTCAGCATGGATGAGGCTCAGCTCCGCGCGCTCTTCGAGGAGCACGGTTCGGTGGACTCGGCGGCCGTCATCACGGATCGCGAAACGGGCCGCTCCCGTGGGTTCGGGTTCGTGGAGATGACGGATGATGGGGCGTGCCGCAACGCCATGCAGGCGCTCGACAACCACCCGGTGGATGGGCGGAACCTGAAGGTGAACGAGGCGCGTCCGCGCAGCTCCGACGGCGGTGGTGGCCGCGGCGGTGATCGCGGCGGTGATCGCGGCGGTGGCCGCGGCGGCGGCCGTCGTTGGTAGCCCCAGCCACCAGATCACGCGACGCCCGGCTCAAGCACACAGGGTCGATTGGTCCATCCGAAGGGCCGGGCATTTATTTCTTTTCTGATAGCCACTTGCGTCCAGGAGGCCCATGACGTCAACCACTGACAGAGAAAACCCAGGCCCAGAGCTCGAGTCCATCCTTCCCATCTCGGAGGAATCCGCGGATCAGCGTCGCCAGCGCGAGGCCGATGAGGCTGACGAAGCCTGGGATCAATCGGAGAAGACGCGCCGAAAGGCGGAGATTCAGCGCCGCGTCAAGGAACAATGGCGCAATCCGCTCACGTGAACGGACGGTTCCTCTCGCTCCATTGACCAGCTCAGCGTTCCGTCTCACGCACGGGAATCCTGAAAGCAGGCAAACACCATCGGCGCTCTAGGTCTGGGTATCGGAGCGTCGGGCGTAGCGGTAGAGGAACGCCACCTGACTGCCCGACTCCACGGCTCTCGGGCCTCGCGCCTTGCGGACGAGGGCGATGGCGTCCTCCGCGGAGAGCCCTCGGTCGATGGCGGCGCAGGCGGCGAGGGCCCCTGTGCGGCCCAGTCCTCCGACGCAGTGCACCAGCACGTTTTCGCCGGCGTCCACGGCTGCCAGGAGCTGCCGGCTGACCTCCTGCGCTTCCTCAAGGGTCGGGACCGACTGATCCAGGATCGGGTGGTGATGGTACTGGATGCCGCGCCGCTGTGCTTCTGACGCGATGTCCGCGACGCCGGCCCAATCCAGCTCGTCCTCGGTGAGCAGGCCCCAGATGTGGACAATGGAGCCGGCCTGGATCACGTCGAGATCATCGGCTAGGTTTCGGCCCTGATCTCGGCGGCCGGGGCAGAGGGTGAGCCCGACGCGACCCGTGCCGCCGAGGGAGCCGCTGTCTAGCCATCCGATCCGGAGCTCGCGGTTGTCCACGGTGCGACGGCTGAGTCGCTCCGCAGCCAAACAGGCGGTAGAGAGCGCCCACCGCTTCTGCAGGTCATCCGATTCCCAGAAACTCAGAGTGTGAATCGCGTACCGGATGAGGCTCAGGAGCACTTGATCCGGGTTCCGGTCGGACTCGATGTACGTCGCGCCGATCTCTCGGAGGATGCGCAGTGTGGACCAGGCGCGAAGCAGGGGCTCGAGCTTCACGCCCGGCAGCTCCTCAGGGAGCGGGGACGCCAAATCGTTGATCTCCACGAGGGCGCGTGAGATCCGTGTCGCCTCGGCCAGCGCCGCCTCGTTCTCCAGCGGGGTGAAGATGTACAGCAGGTCGTTCTCCAGCTTGATCAGGTCCTTGAGAACATGCCCGCGCTCGGTGTGGAAGAAGTCGATGAGCCAGACGTTTTCTCGACCGTCGATCAGGATGTTCGCGCCGTTCAGGTCACCGTGAACGTAGGACACGTAGTGATACTCACCGATGCGGCCGAGGTTTTTCGGCACGTAGTCCCGATAGAACTCCGCCACATTGGGTACCTCGCTCCCGTCGGCGAGGGTGAGCATCGGCGCGTCTCCGCCCGGCCCGTGGACCTGGGAAACCTTCTCAGCGACGCGGTCGGCGTAGGACGGTGTGAAGGTGTAGTACTCGAGCAACGGCAGCCGCTCGTAGAGCGCGGCGGAGTAGAAGGGCTCCAGGATGTCCTGGAAGACCTCTCGCAAGATCGCCTCGGTTCGCTCGGCGCTCAGGCCGGACATGTAGAGCTCCTGGAAGGTGTGGATGGCGCCGCTGCCCATGGATGCGAAGGAGTACTTGATGCCGGCCCGGTCGCCGAAATCAATGAAGCCCTTGATGCTCGGGGCGCGGTTGCCCAGAACCGACTCCACCCGCTCGAAGGCTGCCCGTTCGGTGCCGATGAGCGCACGCGGGCCCACTTTGGCCACCGAGGGGGCGTGCTTCTGGCCCAGGGAATCCTGGCCCTGGGCGCGAAACACCAAGGCGCCCGAGTAGCCGCCCGTGAGCGCGTTGAGCGTGACCTTCTGGCTCTCGCGGTACAGAAAGGAAAGGACCACGGAGTCGGTTTCGTCGAGACCCCCGAGTCCCTTCAGGACGAACTCCGGTTGGAACCCGTCGTAGCGGATGGGTTCGGGCGTCTCTGTGCTCTCGGGCACCAGCCACTCGCCCAGGTCCCCGACGCTGTCAAAGGTCTGCACCCCCAGGATTTTTCGAAGCTGATCCAGGGCGTTGAAGTGTTGGGCCCGAGACGCGGACGCGGTGAGCGCGCTGCAGGTGGCGAGCTCGTCAAAGCCCCCGCGCGTCTTCAAGTCGTAGAGCAGGAAGCTGACCTTGGCTTCGGTCCAGACGCCGATCACGGCCACACGGATCGGCTGATCCCCGGCCTTGGCGCGGATCCGAGCGAGCTCCTCCGGAAGCGACGTGCCCTCGAAGTCGTTCAGCGCCGTGGAGTTCACTACACGCTCGTTGGCCCGCTCCTCGATCTCCTGATCGAGGCCCAACACCAGGGCCGCCCCCCGCGTGCCGGCCACGCAGTGGGAGCCGAACATCGCCAGATGATCCCGCTGTCGCGTGTCCTCTTCGTCGTGCCAGTCCCGGATGTGCAGGATCTCCAGCGCCTCCTCGGGCTGACGGCGGGCCCAGCCGAGGATCCGCGCCACCGGACCCACGTGGGGGTCATGGCCCATCAGGCGCAACGCCTCTTCCCGGCCGACGTGCAGCTTGTTGGGCAGGGGGACGTGAGCCTCCACCGGATCGATGAAGTCACGCTGCAGACACTGCGTAATCAACACTGAGAGCATGCGGCCTCCGAGGAGTCGTCCCAACGACTGCACGAATTCTTTGTCCAATGGGCGCCGCTGTCAACGATCCCGCGGCACTCGATCTGCCCACGGATTCCCCTCGGGGACCTTCTCCGGGGACCTTCTCAGCGGGTGGAGTAGTTCGTGCAGGGCCTCGGGATCTGTTGGCCCAGCTCTGTCAGCACTGTATGGAAAGCAGCGCTTGACCCCCGGTCGGTACGACAGGATACTCTAGGGTTTCAGTCAGTTTTTACGAGGAGAGCTGCAATGAACTGCATACACGGAGCGATTTGTGACTCGATCACCGACGCGGTGGGTCACACGCCGATGGTCAGGCTCGCCCGCCTGGGGCGTGATCTTCCCTGCGAGCTCCTGGGCAAGCTGGAGTTCATGAACCCCGGCGGCTCTCTCAAGGACCGCATCGGCGTGAGAATGTTGCTGGACGCCGAGCGGGAGGGGCGTATCAAGCCGGGCGACACGCTCATCGAGCCCACCTCGGGCAACACCGGGATCGGGCTGGCCCTGGCCGCAGCCGTTCGGGGCTACCGGGTCATCATCACCATGCCCGAGAAGATGAGCCGCGAGAAGCAGGTGGTGCTGGAGGCCCTCGGGGCCGAGATCATCCGCACGCCCACCGAGGCGGCCTGGGACTCGCCCGAGAGCCACATCGGCGTGGCCAAGCGGCTCAACGAGGAGCTGCCGAACTCCCACGTCCTGGATCAGTACAGCAACCCCTCCAACTCCCTCGCCCACCAGGAGGGCACCGCGGTCGAGATCCTGGAGCAGTGCGAAGGGAGGTTGGACGCCGTGGTGATCGGCGCGGGCACCGGCGGCACCATCACCGGCGTGGCCAAGCACCTGAAGGAGACCCTCCCCGACGTGCAGATCATCGGCGCCGATCCCGAGGGGTCCATCCTGGCCGGCCCGGCGGAGGTGCGCGCGTACAAGGTCGAAGGCATCGGCTACGACTTCATCCCCGAGGTGCTGGATCGGAACCTGGTGGACCGGTGGATCAAGACCAACGACCGAGACTCCTTCCAGGTCGCGCGTCAGCTGATCCGCCAGGAAGGGCTCCTGTGCGGCGGATCCAGCGGCTCCGTGGTTTGGGCAGCGCTGCAGGTCGGGCGCACGATGAAGGCGGGGCAGCGTCTGGTGGCGATCCTGCCCGATTCGGTCCGCAACTACATGACCAAGTTCCTGGAGGACTCCTGGATGCGCCAGCACGGCTTCCTCCAGACCGACTGGGAGCTCGGGACCGTGGGGGATCTTTAGGGCGCCAGCCGCGGCGCACCGCCGGACTCCAAGTGGAGACAGCAGCCCCGGAGGGAGCGCTCGCGCCGGGCTACGCTTCGAGGGCCTGGTCCAGGTCGTCGACGAGATCGTCGATCTTTTCGCAGCCCACGGAGAGCCGGCAGAGGTTGTCGTCGATGCCGAGCGCCCGGCGCTGCTCGGGCGGGACCGACGCGTGGGTCATGATCGCCGGATGCTCGATGAGCGACTCCACCCCTCCCAGGGACTCTGCCAGGCCAAACAGCCTCACCCGCTCCAGAAAGCGTCGCGACTGCTCGAGGCCCCCCTCGAGCCAGATGGTGATCATGCCGCCCCCGGCGGGGGTGCCGCTGAGCTGCATCTGCCGCTGCGCCAGGTCGTACTGGGAGTGAGAGGGCAGTCCGGGGAACGCCACGCGTCTCACCCTCGGGTGCTGCTCGAGCCACCGGGCCAGGTGGGCGGCGTTGGCGCAGTGCCGCTCCATGCGGAGCGCGAGGGTCTTGATCCCCCGCAGCACGAGGTAGCTGTCCAGGGGGCCCAGCACCGCGCCCGTGGCGTTCTGCAGGAACCGCAGGCGCTCCGCGAGGTCCTGCCGGTTCGTGACCACGATCCCCCCCAGGACGTCACTGTGTCCGCCCAGGTATTTCGTGGCCGAATGCACGCTCAAATCAAAGCCGCAGAGCAGTGGTCGCTGAAGCAGGGGCGTGGCGAAGGTGTTGTCACAGGCCGTCAGGATGCCGCGATCCCGCCCGATCTTCGCGATGGCCTCGAGATCGCACAGCTTGAGCGTGGGATTCGTCGGTGTCTCCACCCAGATCAGCCGGGTGCGGTCCGTGATCGCCGCCTCCACGGCCCGGGGATCCGTCATATCGACAAAGGCCGTATCGAGCCCCTGGCTGCGCTTGCGCACCTTTTCGAGCAGGCGGTAGGTGCCGCCGTACAGGTCGTCCATGGCAACGACGTGGTCACCGCTGTCGAGCAGCTCCAGCACCGTGCTCGTCGCCGCGAGACCCGAGGAGAAGGCAAAGCCACCGTGCGTGACATCCTCGGCAATGGGCGCGCCCTCCAGGACCGCCACGCAGCGCTCGAGCGCGAAGCGGGTCGGGTTGTGGGACCGGGTGTACTCGTACCCCTTGTGAACACCGGGGCTCTTTTGAATGTAAGTGCTCGACAGGCTGACAGGAGGCATGACGGCGCCGGTTGTCGGATCCGGCGCCTGTCCGCCGTGGATCACCAGGGTTTCGAGGTTCCCGTGCAGGTGGTAGCGATCCCCATCGTCTCGGTCCCCATCGTCTCGGTCCCCATCGTGGTCGTTCTCCATCGCGGACGCTCCTGGTCAACGTTTGTCGTCCGGATGATCGTGATTTTGAGACCCAGGGTCAAGCCCGCGCCCATGGTCGAGCCCGCGCCTGCGCTGGCTACTCTGCCGGCGTCGACGGCAGTGACGGCGGCGGCGCCGGGGACAAAAACAGGTTCGCCCGGGTGGGTTCGTTCGTGACAGTGCCCGAAAGGTCGTTGTTGTCCAGGATGGTCGCTTGGTCTCCGTCTGAGACCAGCTCGTCGTGCGGGTGAAGGCGCGCGGAGATGGAGCGCCACGAGCAATGGGTTGGGGTCGGACGCCCGTCGTGGCACTATCTGGGCGTGGGACTCCGCATCTGGCTCATCCTGGTGGCGTTCATGGTGCTCGGCGTGCCGTGGTTCTTCACGGGCAGCGGGCCGTCGCCCACCGTGCTCGGCCTGCCCGACTGGGCGGCCTACAGCCTCGGGATTTCCCTGCTGAACGCGGCCGTGGCGGCCTGGTTGATCTCCCGCTACTGGGACGCGCTCGCCGGTGACGAGGGCGCCGACGACGATGCCGATGCCGACGACGACGATGCCGCTGGGGAGGACGCCGACGGGGAGCCCCCCGATGGGGAGCCCCCCGACGGGAAGGAAGCCGATGGGGAGTGAAGGCGCCTCGAGCTCCCTGCTCGGCCCGGTGGGCGTGGTGGTCCTGGTCGCCTACCTGCTGACCTTGATCGGCATCGGCTTGCTGGGCCGCCGCGCGCGCCGCGAAAACACGCTGGCGGACCACTTCCTGGCGGGGCGGAGCCTGGGCCTGCTGGTGCTCTTCTTCACGCTCTACGCCACCCAGTACAGCGGCAACACCCTCATCGGCTTCGCGGGCAACGCCTATCGTAGCGGCTTCGTGATGATCATGAGCGCCACCGGCATGATGACGGTCATCGCGCTCATGGCCCTGTACGCCCCGCGCCTGCAGCGGCTCGCCCAGCGGAAGCGCTATCTCACGCCGAGCGACTTCCTCCGGGACCGCTTCGGCTCCCGGACCCTCGCCGTAATGGGCAGCCTGCTGTGCATCTGGGTGCTGGGGAACTACATCCTGTCGAACCTCATCGCCATCGGCACCATCGTCCAGACCACCACCGGCGGCCGCATCTCCTTCGGCTGGGGGGTGATCGGCCTGGCGCTGATCATGGTCGTCTACGAATCCCTGGGCGGTATGCGCAGCGTCGCGTGGACCGACCTGGTCCAGGGGACGATCCTGCTGCTCGGCATCGGCGTGCTCTGCGTGCTGGTGCTGGTGGTGTACGACGGGCCGAGCCACATCGCCGCCTCGCTGCGGAACACGCAACCAGCCCTGTTCGTGCCGCCGTCGGCGGAGCAGAAGCGCACCTGGCTGAGCACGGTGCTGCTGCTCGGCTTCGGCATCTCGGTGTACCCGCACATGATCCAGCGCTTCTTCGCCGCCCGCAGCGCCTCCGCGCTGAAACGCTCGCTCCAGCTGATGGTGTTCATGCCCTTCGTCACCACCCTGCTCGTGGTGCTGCTCGCCGTGGTCGGCGTGTGGCGCTTTCCCGGGCTGGACCGCGCCGGCAGCGAGGAGGTCCTGCTGCTCCTGATCAACGACCTGGCCGCCCACGTCCCCGGCCTGTCGATCATGCTCGTGCTGTTCGTGTGCGCGGCCGTGGCGGCGATCATGTCCACCGTGGACTCGGCGCTGCTCTCGCTGGCGTCGATGTTTACCGCCGACCTGTACCGACCGCTCCGCCCCGGCTCGTCCCAGACCCACCTGACCCGTCTGGGCAAGGGCTTCAGCTGGGGCATCATGGCGCTGATGTGCGGATTGGCCATGGTGGTGCCCAAGACGATCTGGTGGCTCATCGAGCTGAAGCTGGCCTACTTCGTCCAGATCGCCCCGGCGTTTCTGCTGGGCGCCACCTCCCGCCGGCTCGGCGCCGGGCCCGTGCTTGCCGGGCTCTGCGTCGGTGTCGGGGTCACCCTTGCGCACACGGTGCTGATCCAGAGCGGCGTGCCCATCCCGCCCAAGCCCTGGGGTTTCCACGCCGCCGTGTGGGGCCTCGCCGCAAACTTCGCCGCCATCGGCATGGGATGGGCGATCGCGCCCCGCGCGTCCGACCCACCGGGACATTGATCGTTCGGACCTTGCGCCGGCTCAGGCCGCCCCCGGCCACGGTGTCGGAGTCGTCGGAGTCGTCGGAGTCGTCGGAGTGGTCGCAGTCGTCGCAGTCCAGGGACCGGGCTGGCGGGATTTAGCGTACTTGGGCGCGGCGGCGACCCTTGATCCCAATTCACGTCAAGTAACCCCGAAGGATCTCTAATTGCTCAAAATTGGAAGACAACGCCGGAAAAAATAACAAGTTACGTCCAATTGCGACATCCTGTCAGCGAATTCTCGTCATCTCCGTCAATGACGTGAATTTGTCCCAGCGGCTCGACTGCGCCTGCCGCTGCACGAAGCCATGAACCACCGCGCTGCGCCAAATCCCAGCCGATGCAGACCCGGCACGAAGCGTCTTATGGACATCCGCATCATCCTTCGCTGTCGTGACCCGGTTGGTCTTCGATTCGCCTCTGTGTCAGAATCGCCAACGTTGGCCCCTGGAATCGTCACTCAAAACCGAGCGCGGCTCACTCCGAATCGACTCGAAACCCGATGGGCCGCGCCTCGCCCTCCGCGCCGTCTTGGTAGAGTTGCCGCAGCGCGGCCACGATCTCCCGAATCGAATCGTCGTGCCCTGCGACCTTGGATTCCAACTCGGCCAGGCGGTTCCCGAATGCCTCGTTTCGGGCGAGCAGCTCGCGGTACTTCACAAAGGCGCGAACCACGAACACGGACATCTCAACGGCCCGCG
>JBDRSE010000256.1:0-29434 GCA_043825095.1 bacterium | reverse complement strand
TTTTTGCCTCGGCGCCTGACGGTGCCGGCGAAAAACTCAACGCTTCACTTCTGGCCACCGCCGTATAGGTCCCTCAGCGGGCATGCGCCCGACGCGACGGGTCAGTCGGGATAGGGGAGCGGCTCGACGAACGGTGTAACCCTTCGAGCCGAGGTCGCGGAGGGGAGTTGGTCCTCTCAACCTGTTTCTGGAATGCTGGAGAATCCGATTGCCCTGTCGCGAAGGGTGTGATCGCATACCCTGGTGGTAACCGTTCAAGCGGCATACGGCACAGCGCCCCCGCGCGCAGCGCGGGCTACCTCTTGAGTGGACGGGAGGGGTGTGCCCCGCCGCAGAGCGGCGGAGTCTGTCGCTCGCGGGCGCCCTAGCGCGCCAGGCCCTGGAGTACGGTGAGGAGCAGGTCGCCGACTGAGCCGCAGGGCATGGTGATCCGGCCGACGCCGCGGATCTCCACGGCGATCTTGGCCTCGAGCATGCCTTCGAAGCCGTGCACGGCCTGAAGGTCGCACAGGGCAAAGGCGGCGCGTTCGTCGAGCTCGTGGGCATAGCAGTGGGTCGGGGTGAAGACGGCGGCGTCCTTGGCCGAGCCGAAGGTGGTGAGGTCGAAGATGGCCACGAGCGGCTCCGCCTGGGCGTGCTCGGGGAGCACGACCTTGCGGACGTTCCGCTCCTTCTTCTCGGGAAAGCTCGTGACGTGGACCTTCTTGCCCTCGAAGGGGGTTGCCAGGGCGCGGATGGACTCGGTGTAGTCGCTGGGTGGTGGCGCAACGGGCGCGACGGGCGCGACGGGTGCGTTCACAGCAGCGGCGACGTTGTCGCCGGCGGGCGCGATCGTCGGCGCCTGCTCGGCGCCCTCGAGCGGGACACCGAGCAGGTTCGGGTCCAGTCAAACCCGGCGGTTGGTGCTCAGAAAGGGTTCGCGGCGTCTGGTGGCGGGAGCGTGTAGAGGTCGTCGGCGAGGATCCGGTCGATGACATCGGGCGCGAGGGCGGCTCCCAGCTCGCGGTGCCAGCGGGAGGGGGGGACACCGGCGGCCCGCAGCTCGACCACCTTCCGGCGAACCCAGGTCGAGGAGATCCAGCGCACGTCCTCGTCCACCGGCAGTCCACCCTCGGCCGCGCCGGATCGGTCGAAGACCACGATGTGGCGGAGCAGCTCTTCGAGCCGTCGCTGTTGATCGGGTCCGAAGGTCTGTCCCAGACGTCGGTAGTAGCGGCGCGAGTCGACCACCTTCGCGTGGGTGTCGTCCCCCATGCCGAAGAAGATGTCGCGCCTGCCGAAGCGCTCCTGCAGCGCTGTCCAGAGCTCGACGAACAGCACGATCCCGGTGCGACCGAATCCGCATCGAGCCCCGTGGCGATCAGACACCGCGCGCAGCAGTTCCATGCGCTGGGCGTAGCCGGCGTTGACGCCGGGCACCACCTGCTTCTGGAAGTGGTGGGTGGGCACCAGGAGCAGGAGCGACCCGAAGCGCTCGAGCAGTCGCCCCAGGAGCCGCTCGTGCCCCAGGTGCGGCGGGTCGAAGGAGCCCAGCAGGCAGCAAAGCGGCGGGCCTTTCACCTCGGGCGCGCGTTGGATGTGCAGCCGCTCCATCAGGCCTGCTCCCGGTACGCGTTGGGGTTCAGTCGGTAGCTCTCGGTCAGGGAGCCGTCGGAAAACAGATTGAGACAGCCCAGTGTCGACGCGGCGAAGTCCCAGACGGTGACCTCGAGGCCGTCCAGGTTGTAGACCGGGCTGCCGCCGAAGTGTCGGACCGGCGTGTGACTCTCGAGCAGCTTCCAGCGGCGGGGCTCACCGACGCAGCGACGGAGCACGGCGCGCCGGACGCCGAGGGCGCGGAGGCGCTCGAGGATCTCCGGAATCTCGGCCACGTTGTGCTCGGTGACGAGGGTGGAGATCTTGATGGGGACCGCGATACGCTCGAGGATCTCGGCCAGGGGCAGCGGGCGCGCACGTCCTGTCATTTTCAAACAGCAGTCCGGTCTGAAGGAGGGCAGGGAGATCGTGGCGCGGTCGTATCGATTTACGTCCTCCATGCGTTCGAGCGCGAGCACGCCATTGGTGTGCAGCGAGAGCTGGATTCCCGCGATGGCTCGGCGCAGGTGCGACAACAGCGCGGCCGTATGGTGATAGAGCAGGGGGTCGGTGTTGGTGCCCGTGAGCGAGACCTGCAGGACGTCGTGGTCCGACAGCGCCGCCAGGAACCGGTCGAGGCCGAGCAGGGGGAAGCGCTCAAGGTTGTCCGGCCGCGGGGTCGTGTCCAGCCGCCCGATGCACTGCGGACAGCGCTGGTTGCAGCGGCCCGAGAGCAGGATGTTTGCAAAGCCGTAGCGACCCATGGCTACACCTCCAGCAGGTACTCCTGGACCGCCCCCGAGTAAAACAGCGCCACCACGCCGCCGAAGTGCTGGGCGCCCTTCCGGGTGAAGCGCAGGCGGCGTCCGTGGAAGGCCATCAGCTCCCGGTCCAGCACGAACGCCACCTGCTGCCGGTAGCGGTCGGTGAAGTCCACGCCGAACCGGCCCTCGAAGGCGTCCAGATCGACCTCGCCGAAGTAG
This sequence comes from bacterium, assembly GCA_043825095.1. GTDB lineage: Bacteria > Myxococcota_A > Polyangia > HGW-17 > JAJRWW01 > JBDRSE01. Next base: position 26,876 of record JBDRSE010000256.1, on the reverse strand, counting down.
AAGGCCACCGAGATCATCTTGGCCATGGCCTCGCTTGGGCTCAGCAGGTACAGGTCCTGGATGGGGAGCCGGCCCTCGGCGTTCGCCGCCAGGTAACCGTCGAGGCGCTTCTCCGCGGCGCCGAGATTGTAGGCCAGCAGGGAGTTGGTGAAGGTCTGTGCGCCGAGCCCGGTGCCGAGGTACGGCACACTGTCCACCACCCGCCCGGTGAGGTAGGCGCTGGTCCCGGGGTCCCCTGGGATGCGGCTGAAGCCGTTCTTGCCGTAGTTCGCGCGGTACCCCTGCGCGTCGAGCCGCTCGTGGGCGGCGGCGTAGATGTCGTTGACCCGGTGGAGCTGCACGTCCGCGGCCTCGTGCTTGACCCGGGTGCCCTTGTAGCGCATTCGGTAGAGGGTGACGTAGTCCGGCTCGAGGGAGAGGGTGTGCGCCAGGGTGGGAAGGAAGTCCTCCACGGTCTGGTCGGCAAAGCCGTACATGAGGTCGATGTTGAAGCGCTCGAAGCCCGCCCGGCGGATGTTCCGGGCGGCGTCCCGGTTGTGCCGCAGTCGCCCCTGGTCGCGGCCGTAGCGCTCCAGGAGCTTGGGGCTTACGGTCTGGATCCCCATGCTGATGCGGTCGATGTCGAAGCCCCGGTAGGCGACCATGCGCTCGGGATGGGCCGCGGCCAGCTTGGGCGTGGTTTCGATGGACATCGAGAAGCCCAGCGCCCGCACGAAGTGATCGTCGATGTAGCGCACCAGGGCGCCGATTTGCGTCGGATCCACGAGGGCAGGCGTACCGCCCCCGAAGTCGACGCCCACCAGCGGCTTTCCGTGCACGACCCCGTCATAGGCTTTGAGCTCGCGGAAGAGGGCCTTGAAATACTCCGTCTCGGCCTCCTTGGTGTGGCGATCCACCACGCAGTACTCGCAGAACTTGCAGCGTGCCTGGCAGAAGGGCACGTGCACGTAGAGCCCCATGGTCGGCGCGGCGGCGAAGGCCTCGGTGAGCAGCGCCCGGTGGCGGTCGGCCTCCTGGCGGTAGCGCCAGATGGTCCGCCGGTGGGCGATGGGGTAGGCGGTGTTGGCGATGTTGTGGTTTCGGACTCCGGCCGCGAACACGTCCGCTGGATCGAGGTGATCGGAATGGTCGTCTGCGCCCCAGGTCAGCATGTCCGAGACGGTCTCATTTTTTATCTGCTGTGTCTGTGCCATCGAGAAGCTCCTTTCCGATGTATAGTTAATACATGATAAAACATTTACTAACGTCAATATGATAATCTATAAACCATTGTTATCCCAGTTATGTTAGTTGTTGCATGTTTGGTTGAGAATTGATATATATTGGTCATGGGAACCTCTCTGGAACGACCCGTGCTCGCCGTGGATGTGGCCCTGCTCAGCCTCATCGACGGGACGCTGCACGTGCTGCTGCACCGGCGCGACGAGGCGCCCTTCCAGGGGCAGCTCTGCCTGCCGGGGGTGGCGGTTCGCGTGCAGGAAACCCTGGCCGGCGCAGCTGGGCGGGCGCTGTCGAGCAAGGCGCGCATCGCGCCCGCGGCGCTGGACGACATTCATCTCGAGCAGCTCGCCACCTTTGATGGGCTGTTTCGGGATCCCCGGGGACGCACGGTGGGGGTGGCGTATCTCGGGCTGGCGCGCACCCACACCGCGGAATCGGAACCCATCCGCTGGCGTCCCGTGGCAGAGCTCGGCCCCGGCAGCCTCCCTTTCGATCACGGAGGGATCGTTTCCACCGCTGTCGAGCGCCTGCGCGGCAAGCTGCGTTACACGTCCATTGCCGCCCACTTGATGCCCGCACGCTTTCGGGCCGACGAGCTGCGCACCCTGTACGAGGCCATCCTCGGGCGCGCGCTGAACCGCTCCAACTTCCGCACCAAGCTGCTCCGGATCGGTCTCCTCGAGCAGGTCGGTGGAGTGGTCCAGCGTCCCGGCGCCCGGGGCGGACGCCCCGCCCACCTGTACCGCTTCACCTCCGCCGAGGCCGGGCTGCGGGACTTCCTTTAGCAGATGTGTTCACGGGGCGCGCTCGCCGAAACCCTTGAAGCTCGCCGCGCTTCACTCTATCGTGACCACGTATGCGGAGCGTGTGAGCAGGCCCCGGGGGAAAGATGATCGACGAGAACCCCACCGACGAGATGACCGCCGAGGAGCGGTCGGCGGCGCAGCACGGCGCGGTGCGTGACGTCAGTCGGCTGATCAACCTGGGCGACGTGATCTACCAGGCCGGTACGCTGCTGTATCGGCGGGCGCTGCGGCTCACGATGCTGACCGCCGGCATCGGGCTGCTGGGCTATCTGGCGAACTTCGCCGGCGTGGCCGGCTTCAGCGTGAAGCAGGCCCTGGCCCTACCGCTCCTGGTCGGGGGCGGGATGCTCATCGGTGGGCTCCTGCTCCGGACCATCCCGGCCGTCATCGCCTCCCGTCAGATGATGATCGCGCAGGCGAACGACCTCAACCTCATGGAGGACTACCGAAAGTCCGAGGCCAACGAGCACCTGGCGGCGCTGTGGGAGCGAGTCTATCGCTACGAGTGGGCCTTTCGGAGCCGGGAGGCCGGGACCACCCTTCCGTCGGACGAGGGCCGGCAGGAGTTCTTCGTGCTCGCCTACCGCTGCCTGGACAGCCATATGACGCAGCCCCGGGAGCGCTTCGAGCTGGGGATCGATCTGCACCACTACGAGGACTGGCGGGACGGCGCCTACTTCGACCGGAGTGACATCAAGCTCGTGGAGCAGTACGAGGGGGATACAACCCTCACCGCGGTCAAGCGGGAGGCGGGCGTCGGCGTGCTGGCGGGGCTTGCGCAGCTGCCTACGCGGCTGCTCCAGCACGCCTGGTTCGCGCTCATCACGCGCGCCGTGGCCCGGCACATCGCCGACGCCGTGGACCGACTCAACCGCGAGCACCGCACCGAGGTGTTCAACTCCCAGGTGCTCATCTGGCCCGGCGAGCAGGACGCGCCCTGGCTCGAGCAGTTCCCCGGCGCCCGGGAGGAGATCCTCCGGCGGCGGCACCACCTGATGGACCGCGTCTTCGGCCCCGACCGAGCCTCCGCCCGCAACCTGCTGGACCGGATGTTCGCGCCCAACTTCGAGCTCGCCACCCGGCTCCGGCTGCTCTACGATCCGGAGTACTGCCTCGGCAACCTCGAGTACGACGTGCTTCTCGATCTCTCGGCCGCGGAGCACCTCCAGGACCGCCGCCTGGTGCGTCACGCGGAGAAGTTCGCGGCGCGGGCCCGGAAGGAGCTGGCGCACCTCCAGACCCGGCTGGAGAAAGACCACACCGAGCTCTTGGCCCCCGAGCGCGCCGAAGACCTCCGTTCCGTGCGGATCGCCTTTCACACGGATCGCGATCACGCGAAGCGTCGGCTCCTCGCGGCGGTGGCCAAGGGGGCCGCGGACGAGGCGCTCGAGGCTGTGACCGCACCGCTGGTGCGCGCGGCGGTGGAGGATCGGGAGCACTACTCCCGCAGGCTCCTGGGGCTACGGCAGCACCATGAGCTCACCCGCCTGGAACGGCTCAGCTACTACAAGCTGGTGGACGCCCTCTGGCCCGCGCCGGCCGAGCTCGCCGGGTAACCCTCCCGCTATCCGTCGTCCGACGGCTCGGATTGGCCTCGCCGGGCGCCCCGCAGCGTGCCGCCGAGACGCCGTCCGGAGAGCGCCGTGATCACCCCGTGGAGGGTCCGCACCTCCAGCTCCGTGAGCTCGGCTCGCTGCAGCGCGATACACAGGCCACGGAAGGTGGACGTGCGCCCGCCGGGAACCTTGAAGAAGTCGGCCGCGTTCAGTTCCTGCTCCAGATGCCGAAACAGCGCGTCCAGTTCGCCCTTGGCGGCGAGGGGCTCCCGGGTTTCGGTACGAACCTGCGGCGGCGTCTCATCCCCGGACTGGTACCACTCGTAGGCTACCGCCAGCACCGACTGACCCAGGTTCAGAGACGAGAAGGCCGGGTTCAAGGGCACGGTCAGGAGCGTGTCGGCCAAGGCCGCATCCGCGTTGTCGAGCCCGGAGCGTTCCGCGCCGAACAGCACTCCCACCCGTTCTCCTGACCGCACCTGGGCCCGCATCTCCCCCGCCGCCAACCGCGGCGTGACGACGTGCTTTTCCAAATCCCTTCGCCGCGCCGTAGTGGCGTAGACATGCCCCAGGTCAGCGATGGCCTCCCGCGTGGACTCGAACACCCGCACGCTGTCCAGCACCTCCTGGGCGCCTGCGGCCGCCGCTACGGCGCTCGGATTCGGCCACCCGTCCCGCGGCCCCACCAGCCGCAGCTCGGTCAGCCCGCAGTTCAGCATCGCCCGCGCGGCAAATCCGATGTTCTCCCCGAGCTGGGCCCCCACCAGCACGATGGTCGGGCCGCCGAGGATCGGCGTGGCGGAGCGGTCTGTGCCGGACATGACCCCAAGCTGTAGTCGTTTTCCCGCCGCGGCTCAAGGGGGGTCAGCGACCGAAGATCTCGTGGGCGTTCGCGTTGACCGTGGGGCAGTCGATGTCGGGGGACACGCGGACGGCCTGGAAGCTCGACTCCATGCCGACGGTCTGCTCGAAGGTGGGGGTCACCTGCGTCATCACGTCCACCTCGGTGGCGTTGCAGGAGCGCTTTTCTCCCCCGCCGAGGGGCTCGATCCGGCATCCCACCACGGCGAGGTCGAGGCCGAAGGTGGCGACGCCCAGCAGCAGGTCGTCGCGGCCCACCAGGCCGTCGAAGGCGACCCAGGCGCGCAGCGTCGCGTAGAGCTCGTCGACCTCGAGGCCGGGCACGTTTTCGGCGCCGACCGTGGCGGCGGGTTTGCTGTCGAGGTCCACGTCGTACAAGCAGTTCAGGGCTTCCGGGCTCGGGCAGGTCTGGCTGTCGGCGTCGGTGGGCAGGGGGTCGAGCAGGGTGTCCGAGAGGCGCGCGGCCACGAGCACCACGGCCGGATCCGTGGTGAAGGTCGCGCAGGTGCGCTCGGCGTCCAGGGTGAAGGCCGCCACCGCGGGGGCGACCAGCTCCAAGGTGTCGCGGCGCACGGTGAAGATGCTGGGCAGGGGTTGACCCGGGATCTCGACCTTGGGCACGATCAGGTCGCACATCTTCAGGCTCATGACGCCGTTCCCCGTGGAGGGATCGTAGCTCAGGTCGGCGTACCCGATGGCGCTGCCGATGGTATCGGTCTCCACGATGCCGGCCGCGTTGACGTGGATGTATTGCACCACCTTGATCGCGAAGCGGCCGTCCGAGCCGTCAGGCTCGCGCGGATCGAAGGGTAGATCGCACTGGATGCCGCCATCCACTCCCGTGGAGGGGGTGTCGTTGTTGAGGCAGTCGCCCGAGGAGGCGGGAGGGGCGCAGCTCGCGGACGCGAGCACCAAAGCCCAGAGTGCCGTCCATCCCAACGCTGTCGTTTGCCTGGTCGACGCCATTTCACGTTCTATTCCCCTGGAGCCACGTTGGCGCCGGGGTTTCATTTTGTTCAGTCTAGATTGAAATGCGGTCGAAAAGCAATGGGCAAGCTCTCGGCCGAGCCGGATCGTCGGCTACTCCTCGTGGCAGTACAGCAGGTTCTGCCCCACTCCGGGGTCTGGGGAGTCGCAGCGCGTACCCCGGGGGCAGTCCTGGTTGCCGCGGCAGCGGATCTGACAGGACCGGGTCCCGTCGGGGCGGGTCTTGACGCAGGAGAACCCGGGATCGCACTCGCAATCCGCTTCGCAGGGATCCCAGAGCCGGTTGCGGTCCATTGCTGCGCGGCACCAGTTGTAGTTTTCGCCCTCCACCGGCAGGCAAGCGTACCCGGGCGCGCAGTCCGTGTCGACGATACAGCTGTCCAGCAGCCCGGTGCTCAGGCACACCCCTTGCGAGGTTTGGGGGAGCATTTCGTTGCAGAACAGCGGCGGGAGACAGTCCGCGGTCACGCTGCAGGTCTGGTAGCAGCCGCCGGAGCCGTCCATGACGCAGTCGAGCCGCTCTGTGCACATGCAGTCGAAATCGCAGGCTGCGCCCCAGTCGCCGGGGATGCCTTGCCACGCGTCGCAGAAGCAGTCCTCCCCCGCGCTGCAGTCGCGGATGTAGAACGGCACGCCGGGTCCGTTGATCATGTAGTCCCAGATCTCCCAGTTGCCGGCGGGCAGCCGCGGGAACGCAAACCGCTCGATCCCGGTCTTCAAAGCAGAAGGACAGTCCCGATCCCCGGTGTAGTGCCAGACGTAGGCGGCTACGAGCACGGTCAAATCCTGTGGATGCAGCTCAGCCTGCACGCCGGCCAGCTCGTCGCAGCCGGTGAAGGACACCGTGGTTTCGACCCGAACGGCGACTCCCTGGGGAATGCCGTTTCCGCCGTACTGTGGATTCAGCACCACGATGTCGGCGAGCGGCGCGGCCGTCAGCTCCCAGTGATCCCGGAACTCGCAGTCCACGATTCCCCCGTCCGGGCGCACTGCCGCATCCGGGATCACCGCCGCGTCGGCCGGGTTTGTGCCCGCGTCGGAGCCGTTGTAATTGCCAGCGACGCTGCGCCCGCCGCAGCCCGTCAAGACCAGGAATCCCATCACTCCCAAGAGCGCTGTCCTCATGAAATCCTCCGCCGGATCCGGTGGCAGTCGTGATCGCACGCAGATCATCGCAGCAATGGGGGCGTGGTGTCCAGGACTCTGCGCGTCGGAGATGTGATCGCTACCCCTTGGTGAGTCCCCGGCTCCGGTTGCTTCGGCGTGATTTCGCGGCGGCAACGAAACCTGTGGCTCAATCTGAGCTTCTTTGCCAAAGGGGAAGACGGATCCGCCACTCCGTGGCTCAAGACCCCCTTTTCCAGTTTCCCCCAGGGGAAAACCCGCGCTGCGCGCGGGCGCGTCGGGACGTTCATTACCATGGGGGGCGGATCACACCTGCGCGTCGGAGATGTGATCGCTACCCATTGGTGAGTCCCTGGCTCCGGTTGCTTCGGCGTGATTTCGTGGCGGCAACGAAACCTGTGGCTCAATCTGAGCTTCTTTGCCAGCGGTTCTTTTGCTAGAGTACGAGTGTTCTGAGAGTCGAGCGATGATTGGAGAGATGATGACGACAGAGAAACCAGCGCCAGAGGTCCCGGTGGGGCTCGAGAACCTGCTGTCCATGGCGGCGGCCCACGAGCCCTTTGCCGAGGCACTCCTGGCGGATCGAGAGCGGGTGCAGGCGGTGAGCGGCGTGGAGATCGCGGCGACGGAGGGCGCCATTCTCAGGTCGATCGACAAGGCGGCCCTGCGATCGATGATCAACCAGATGCGATCTTGCCTGCCGCAGCGTGATCGGCGGGCCTTTCTGGAGCGGGCGTCCGTGGCGCTGGTCGCGCTGGTCGGTGGAGGCGCCCTGGCGGCTGCCGCCGGCTGTGAGGACAAGACGAAGTCGTCGGCGCGGTCCGCGACGACACCCCCGACGCAGCCCCCGGATGGGATCCCGCCCCAGATGTCCCGGCCTCGACCGGAACCGGATCATCCCCGCGACACGACCACCACCGGGAGTCGTCCTGACTACCCGGAGCGGCCCGTCAGCATCGGTCGGACCGGCAGCCGGCCGTCGCGCCCCCCGACCCGTGATGCCGGGGTTCCATCCCGCCCGCGCCCCATGTACCCCAAGCCGACGCGAGGGCACACGCTTCGCTAGTGCGCCGAACAGGCGAGCAGGTTCGTTGTTCTTCATTCGACGGGATTTGTAGTTGATGTTACATTTCCGAGACGCTATCTCTGCAAGTATGCCAGGAGCCTTGCTCATGAGAGCCTACATCCTTTGTTTATTCGTATCGGCCGCACTGCTCGTCAATGCTCAACCGGGCGAGGCCCGCGCCGCCGGCAACAAGGCGCAGGCCAGGAAGTTCTTCAACCAGGGGGAGCTCCACTATCAGCAGGGCGAGTTCCGCAAAGCGCTGAGCTACTACAAGCGGGCACAGAAAGCCTATCAGCACCCGGCGTTCATCTTCAATATCGCCCAGTGCCACCGGCAGCTGAACGAGTATCGCAAGGCGCTCTTCTTCTACGAGCTCTTCCTGTCCGAGAGCCCGAAGGCGTCAAACCTCGCCGAGGTGCAGCGCCGGATCAAGGAGATGAAAAAGCGGGTGGCCGAGCTGGTGCGCGCCGAACGGCGTAAGGGCAAGCTCTCCGTCATCACGGTTCCCGCCGGCGCCGAGATCTTCGTGGATCGGGTGAAGGGGGCGGCCAGTGCGACGAGCCCCGCGATCCTGGCGGTGGAAGCCGGGCAGCACCTGGTGATGGTGCGGCTGCGCGGGTACTACACCGTTCATCGGACGGTCGACGTCAAGGAGCGCCGGGTGGCGCTGCTGCAGATCACGCTCCGGTCGAGGGGCGGAATCACGCCCCCGCCGGACCGCCGGGTGGTCACGCCCCCCCCGGACCGGCGGGTGGTCACGCCCCCGCCGGACCGCCGGGTGGTCACACCCCCGCCGGACCGCCGGGTGGTCACACCCCCGCCGGACCGCCGCCGCGTGGATCCGGGCGGAGAGACGTCGCTCCCCGCCGGAAAATCGAAGCCCTTCTACAAGCGCTGGTGGTTCTGGGCAGGCGTCGGGCTGGCCGTGGTCGCCGTGGGCGTGGCGGCCTACACCGGATCGACGGCCCTCGGCATGCAGAGAGAGTGGGATGACAAGCTGGGCGTTGTTGACGATCCGGACGGGTTTCAGAGCAAGGCGAAGACGCTGGGGGCCGTCACCGACGCGATGATCGGCGTGGGCGCGGCCGCGGCCATCGCCGTTACGGTCGGCGCCATCCTGGTGGAGCTCAGGCGCAAGAAAGACCGGCAGAGCGCCACCCGCGTCCTGCCGGGATGTGGTCCTGCTGGCTGCGGCCTCTTTGTCACGGGGAGGTTCTAGCCATGAGGAATCGCGCGATCATTTGTCTTCTGTGTGCGCTGCCGCTGGCGGGCTGCTCGGCCATCCTCGAGTTCCGGGACTACGCCGGTGAGCTCTGCGGGAACGGCGTCATCGATCCCGGGGAGCAGTGTGACGATGGGGAGCTCAACTCCGACATCACGGCCAACGCCTGCCGCAAGAGCTGCAGGGTCGCGAGCTGCGGTGACGGCGTCACCGACTTTGGGGAGCTCTGCGACGAAGGTGCGAACAACGGCCAACAGGATCACTGCAACGAAGCCTGCAACGGGTATGTCGGCGGCGCGGAGTGTGGCGATGGGGACGTCCAGCCTCCCGAGGTGTGTGATGACGGTGACCTGAACGGCACCTACGGCCACTGCGCTGCCAACTGCATGGGGGACGGCCCGCGCTGTGGCGACGGCGAGGTGACCCAGGACGAGGAGCAGTGCGACGGCGACAACTTGAACGGAGCCACTTGCCTGGATCTGGGCCGGGGCGCAGGGGACCTGGTCTGCACCGACGCGTGTCAGTTCGACGTGGCCGACTGCGGCCCGCCCTTCCAGTGTGTCGCGGCCGGCCAGATTCAGTGCGGCGATGCGGTGTCCGCGACCACCTCGGACCCGGGATCCTTCAACAACGTCGATTCGTGGTGCGGCGCGGGCGCGGGTTGGAACGGTCCGGAGATGTCCTACATGTTCTCGACGACCACCGTGCAGGAGGTGTGGGTCAAGATCAGCGGGCTGCAGCAAGACGTGGACCTGCACGTCGTTCCCGTCGGCAACGAGGGTGACTGCGAGCCTGCCGCGTGTGTCGGCACATCCCAGATTCCGGGTCTCTTCGACGAGCGGGTGGTGTTCGTCGCGCAGCCCGGGTTGGAGTACATGATCGTCGTGGACGGCTGGAACGGAGCCGAGTCCCCCTTCGATCTGCAGCTCAACTGCTACGGAGTCGAGATCTGCGACAACTTCACTGACGACAACGGCGATGGGGTGATCGACTGCGGGGACCCGCTCTGCTTCGGCCAGGGCAACTGTGTGTCGGAGACGGGCGCTCTGTGCGGTGACCTGTGGGACAACGATCAGGACGGGAGCATTGACTGCGCCGATTCGGACTGCAATGGCTTCCCGGAGTGCGACTGCAATTCCACCCTCGACATCCAGTGCGGATCCACGCTCACGGACGTAGTGAGCGACGGCTCCGACAGCAACGACCAGGTCATTGGCTGGTGCGGCCTTCCCATCGACCATTCCGGATTCGAAACGGTTTACAACTTGGCCAACGCCCCGTCCAACGGCCAGGTGACCGTGACCCTCGACAACATCCAGGGCGGGGACCTGAACCTGTTCGTCGTGGCCTCACCGAACAGCGTTTGCCAGGCGGGGAACTGCGTGGACACGTCCATGAATCCGGGATTCGATCCGGAGTCTGTGACTTTCACGCCGCAGGTGCAGACCAGCTACTTCATCGTCGTGGACGGTCGAGACGGCGCGGCCGGTTCCTTCGACATCTCGGTGTCCTGCTTCTAGCAGGTGTCGACTAGGAGGTGGGGGATGCGCGAGATTGTCAGACCGCTGTTGGCCGGCCTCTTGGTGGTGTCAGCGTGGGGGGGCTGCACGTCCTCGAGCACGTGCTCGGACCAGCTCTGCGACGCCCCGCCCGCAGCTTACTGCCTGGACGGCGACATGCTGTTCGTCTATGACGCGACCGGGAGCTGCGTGTCGGGAGAGTGCGCCTACGAGGGCTCCGAGCACGTCTGTCCCGAAGGTTGCGTGGAGTCCGTCTGCCACGGGGATCTCTGCGCGGGCGTGCGCTGCGACACCCCGCCGGCCGATGAGTGCGTGGGCGCGCAGTCGCTCCGCGCGTACTCCGGCCCGGGCACTTGCACCGACGGCGTGTGCAGCTATCCCTATCAAGACACCGACTGTGGTGGGTCGTGTGCGAACGGCCAGTGTGTCGGGTGCACGCCAGACTGCTCGGGCGTCGAGTGCGGCCCGGACGGCTGCGGCGGGGAGTGCGGGACCTGCGGCCTGAGCCAGGCCTGCGACAGCGGGACCTGCGTGGACTGCGCGGGCGCTTGCGCGGCGGGGGAGGCGTGCGTGGACTTCGGCTGCGCGCCGGCCGCGATCCTGCTGGCCAGCCCGGCCTCGGGGACGCCGTCCCTCTGGTGCCCGCCCGGGTATCAGGATGCGGGCCACTGGCGGCCCATCCCGGACAGCTACGACGGCGCGATGAAGGGCCGGGATTTTCATGGCTACAAGATCGACGCGGGGTGGATGTGGCTCTGCTCGGCCGCTCCCGGAGCGGTGCGGGTTGTGGTTGGCACCGACGAGTGCGGCACGGCGAGCTCTACCTGCCCGGATCAGGTACGGGGGAGCTGGCACGTGGGCAGCGGCTGCGGCGGTGGTGACGCCGGTGTGGACGTCGACGGCGTGGCCATTCGATCCGGCTGGCTGGAGCTCTGCGTGGCGAGCGGCGTGGAGGTGAAGGCCGAGACGGCCCACCACGACTGCGGCGCGGCCGGCCCGGGCTGCGGCGGCCTCCGCGAGGCGGGGAGCTGGCACGTGGGCGGCTGCGGCGGGGGAAACACCGGCGTCGGCGACGGCGGCGCCGGGATCGAAGCCGGCTGGATGCTCCTGTGCGTGGACAGCGCCGGCTACCCGCCCGTGGACACGTCCACGCTGATCGGCAAGGTGATGACCGGCTACCAGGGCTGGTTCGGCGCGCCCGGGGACGGCTCCCAGTCCAACTCCTGGCGTCACTGGTTTCGGAATCAGACGCCCGACGCGTCCAACGCCACTTTTGATCTCTGGCCCGACCTCTCCGAGCACGATCCGGACGAGCGGTTCGGCACGAACATGACCATCGGTGGCCAGGCCGCGCAGCTCTACTCTGCCTACAACGCCAAGACCGTGCGGCGGCACCTACGGTGGATGGCCGACTACGGCATCGACGGGGCGTTTCTACAGCGGTTCCTCGGCGAGATCGCGCCGGGGTCGGCCGGGCTGGAGTTCCGCGATCAGGTCGCCCGGAACGTGATGAGCGGCGCGGAGCTCTACGGCCGCACGTTCGTGATCATGTACGACATCAGCGGCGGGAATCCTTCGACCTTCGTGCAGGACCTCATCGACGACTGGAGGCACCTGGTGGACGACCTCGGTGTGACCGCCTCGTCCCGGTACCAGCACCACAACGGGTTGCCCCTGGTGGCCGTCTGGGGCCTCGGCTTCACCGACCGTCCGGGGACCCCCGCGGAGGCACAGAGCCTCCTCGACTTCTTTGCCACCGATCCCCAGGCCCAGTACCGCGCCGCCGTGATGGGGGGCGTGCCCACCCACTGGCGCACCGGGACCGGGGACTCCAAGCCGGGCTTTGACGCTGTCTATCGCAGCTTCGACATCATCTCGCCCTGGTCGGTGGGCCGGTTCGGTGACAACGCCGGAGTGGACACGTTCAACACGGACCACATCCAGCCCGACCTGCTCGAGGCGACGGCCCAGGGCTGCGACTACCTCCCGGTGGTCTGGCCCGGCTTCTCCTGGGCCAACCTGATGCAGGATCCGGGGCTGTTCAACGCCATCCCGCGCAACGGCGGCGCCTTCTTCTGGAAGCAGCTCACGGCGGCGCTGGCCAGCGGCAGCACGATGCTGTACATCGCGATGTTCGACGAGGTGGACGAGGCCACGGCGATCTTCAAGGCCGCGTTGAACCAGGCCGCCGTGCCCTCCCAGGGGCAGTTTCTCGCGCTGGATCAGGACGGCGGCGGGATCCCCAACGATTGGTATCTCCGGCTGGCAGGGGCCGGCTGGAAGACCGCCGTCGGACAGGTCCCGTGGTCCTCGGCCCTCCCGCTGCAATAGCTCGTCGCCGAGCTGGGTGGCCTCCACCGAGGCCGACGCCCCGCGGCCCGGTTTCGACGGACCGCCTGTGGTAGGGTAGGGGCGGATCACGGAGGAAATCCCATGGCTCATTCCATCCCCAAAGACTCGTTCGGCGCCTTGGCATCCTTGAGCACGGCGGGTGGCGAGGTGCGCTACTACCGCCTCGGTGCCCTGGAGGAGCGCGGACTGTGCACCCTGGCGCGGCTCCCCTACTCGATCCGGGTGATCCTGGAGGCGGTGCTGCGCGCCGAGGGGCGCGGCGTGACGGCGGATGACGTGAGCGCTCTGGCGGCCTACGATTCCAAGCAGCCGCCGGACATCGAGGTGCCCTACAGCCCGTCTCGGGTCCTGCTGCAGGACTTCACCGGCGTGCCGGCGGTGGTGGATCTGGCGGCGCTGCGGAGCGCAATGACCCGTCTCGGAGGGGACCCGAAGCGCGTCGATCCCCGGGTGCCCGTGGATCTCGTCATCGATCACAGCCTGATGGTGGATTTTCACGGCACGCCGTCGGCTGCCGCCCGCAACGAAGACCTGGAGTTCGCCCGCAACCACGAACGGTACGAGCTGCTCCGCTGGGGCCAGCTGGCGTTCGAAAACCTGTCGGTGATTCCCCCGGCGAGCGGCATCTGCCATCAGGTGAACCTCGAGTACCTCGCAACGGTCGTGCGGCGTCAGGACGTGGAGGGAACGGCGCTGGCGTACCCCGACACCCTGGTCGGCACGGACTCGCACACCACGATGATCAACGGCCTCGGAGTGGTCGGCTGGGGAGTCGGTGGGATCGAGGCCGAGGCCGCCATGCTCGGGCAGCCGTTGTACATGCTGCCGCCGCCGGTGGTGGGGGTCGAGCTCCGCGGGAAGCTCCCCAGAGGTGCGACGGCGACAGACCTCGTGCTCACGATCACGCAGCTGCTCAGAACCCATGGCGTGGTCGGCAAGTTCGTCGAGTTCTTCGGGGCGGGCCTCGATCACCTGAGCGTTCCGGATCGCGCCACCATCGCCAACATGGCGCCGGAGTACGGTGCGACCATCGGCTTCTTCCCGGTGGACGAGCAGACCCTGGCGTATCTGACCGCCACAGGGCGCGACGCGCAGCAGGTCGAGCTCGTGCGTGACTACTCGGTGGCGCAGGGGCTCTTCCGGACGACAGACTCGCCGACGCCCGAGTACCAGGACACCCTGTCTTTCGAGCTCGGCAGTGTTCGGCCCAGCCTCGCCGGGCCCAAGCGTCCCCAGGATCGTGTCGAGCTGACACATATGCAGAGCGCCTTTCGAGAGAGTCTGGCGGCTCCGGTGGCCGCGCGGGGATTCGCGGTGCGGGACCTACAGGCGCGCGTGCGGATCGACCTTGAGGGTGGCGCCGTCGAGCTGCGTCACGGCTCGGTGGTCATCGCGGCGATAACGAGCTGCACCAACACCTCGAACCCCTCGGTGATGCTGGCGGCCGGGCTCCTCGCCCGGAACGCCGTGAAGCGCGGGCTGCGCAGCAGGCCGTGGGTGAAGACCAGCCTGGCACCCGGGTCCACGGTGGTGACTGAGTACCTCCGGGAGGCGGACGTCCTGGAGGCCCTGGAGACCCTCGGATTTCACGTCGTCGGCTACGGATGCACAACCTGCATCGGCAATTCGGGTCCGCTGCCGCCTCCGGTTGCCGACGCCTTGGACGGCAGCGAGCTGGTCGTCTCGAGCGTCCTGTCGGGGAACCGCAATTTCGAGGGACGGGTGCATCAGCAGGTCAAGGCGAGCTACCTCGGCTCCCCGCCGCTCGTGGTGGCCTACGCCCTCGCCGGCACCGTGGATATCGACTTTGAACGGGATCCCATCGGGCAGGACGAGGAAGGCCGCTCCGTCTATTTGCGGGACCTCTGGCCCTCTCCGGAGGAGATCGCAGAGCTCGTGAAGCGCTCCCTGAACCCCGCGGTCTTCACCGCCCGTTACGGAAGCATCGAGACCGGCAACCCGCGTTGGAACGAGATCGAGGTGGACGCCAGTGAAATCTTCGCCTGGTCGCCGGACAGCACCTACATCCACGAACCGCCGTTTTTCGAGGACGTCAGCCCCGAGGGTCGACCCATCGAGTCAATCCGGGGTGCTCGAGTCCTTGTGTACGTGGGAGACAGCGTCACCACGGATCACATCAGCCCGGCGGGGGCGTTCTCGTCCGACAGCCCCGCGGGTCGGTTCCTGAGCGAGCGGGGTGTCGCTCCGCGTGACTTCAACTCCTATGGCAGCCGTCGGGGGAATGACCGCGTCATGACCCGCGGTACGTTCGCCAACATCCGACTCAAGAATCAGCTCGCGCCGGGAACGGAAGGCGGCTTTACAACCAACCTGCGAACCGGAGAGGTCACCACGATCTTCGAGGCCGCCGAGGGCTATCGCGAGGCCTCCATCCCCACCATCGTGATCGCGGGAAAGGATTACGGGATGGGCTCCAGCCGCGACTGGGCAGCCAAGGGGCCGCTGCTGCTCGGAGTGCGCGCGGTGATCGCCCGGTCCTTCGAGCGAATCCACCGCAGCAACCTCGTGGGCATGGGGATCCTGCCGCTCGAGCTCGCCAACGGTGAGAGCGCCGAGGGCCTGGGATTGGACGGGCGTGAGACGTACGACATCGAGCTCGACGACGGCGTGAAACCGCGGCAGCAGGTCGAGGTGACCGCGACCGCCGCCGACGGCACGGTGAGGCGGTTCACCACGACCTGCCGGCTGGATACCCCCATCGACCTCGAGTACTACCGGCACGGCGGGATCCTCCGCGCCGTCCTCGCCGGCATGCTCTCAAGCTGATCCGTGGCTCGCTCACGCCCCGTCGATGTTCCGGGGTGCCTCTCCGCCCTGGTTGGCGTCCGGTGAGTGCCGAGCGGCTCTCGCGGGTGTATCCGCCGCTGTGGACCGGAAAGAACGAGTTTTTTGGGTGCGCTACAGCTTGCCAGCCATTCGTCCGTGCTTATCAATAGTGGGTGCCTATCGCCCACGGTAAGGCCACCGTCGACAAATCGGAGCCAACCCATGGTAGCCTACGGCACAACCCAAGATTCTCGCCTCACCGCGGTCAGGATGTGAGCCATGGCGCAGGAACCGAACCTGGAGAACCTCGCGTTCGTCGAGACGCTTTGGGAGCAGTTCCGTGAGGACCCCGAAACCGTGTCCGACGAGTGGCGGGAGTACTTCCGCGAGCTGGAGCAGAGCGGTATCCGACACGAAGAGGACACCCCGACGATCGTCGTGGGTCGCCGACAGCTCGTCGACAACGTGCGTCCTCATGGAGAATCCTGCCGGGTGTGCGGGCGTACCGTGGCCATGTCCGCGCTTCAGCACCGGGTGAGTCAGCTCATTCGAAACTACAGGGTGCGCGGCCACCGCTTGGCGCGCGTCAACCCGCTCGACGAGGAGCGGCCGGAGTTCCCCGAGCTCGAGCTCAGCACCTACGGGTTCGTCGACGAGGACCTCGACCTGCTCTTCAACGCCGGGTCCCTCTCGGCGGGAGGGCCCCTCTCACTGCGGGAGATCGTACGGCGGTTGGACGCCACCTACTGCGGCGCCATCGGCGTTCAGTTCATGCACATCGATGAGTTGGTGGCGCGACAGTGGCTGCAACACCGGATGGAGAGCAGTCTCAACCGCTACCGGATGAGCCGAGAGCAGCAGCTGCGGGTGCTGGCACGGCTCACCGACGCGGTGTTCTTCGAACAGTTCGTCCAACGCAAATTCGTGGGCGCGAAGAGCTTTTCGCTCGAGGGGGCTGAGAGCCTCATTCCGCTGCTGGATCTCGCGGTGGAGACGGCCGGGAGGCACGGAATCGACGAGGTCGTGATCGGGATGCCTCATCGCGGTCGCCTGAACGTACTCGCCAACATCCTCGGGAAGCACCCGCTGCTCATTTTCGATGAGTTCCGTGACCGGGACGCCGAGACGTTCATCGGCCGCGGTGATGTCAAGTATCACCTGGGCTACCTGCGGGAGTGGACGACCCTGGAGGGGCGCAAGCTCCACCTGGCGCTCAGCTTCAATCCGAGCCACCTCGAGGTCGTGTCCCCGGTCGCGCTCGGCTGGATGCGCGCCAA
Organism: bacterium; assembly: GCA_043825095.1. Classification (GTDB taxonomy): domain Bacteria; phylum Myxococcota_A; class Polyangia; order HGW-17; family JAJRWW01; genus JBDRSE01. The sequence goes on along the minus strand of JBDRSE010000256.1, from coordinate 10,096 downwards.
AATGGACCGCATGGGGGACCTCGAGCGGGAGCGCGGCCTGGTGATTCTCATCCACGGCGACGCCGCCATCGCGGGGGAGGGCATCGTCCAGGAAACCCTGAATCTGAGCGAGCTCGAAGGCTACCGCGTCGGAGGTGCGCTGCACGTGGTGGTCAACAACCAGATCGGCTTCACCACGTCTCCCGAGCAAGGGCGCTCGTCCACCTACGCCACGGATGTGGCCAAGATGCTCCAGAGCCCCATTTTCCACGTGAACGGAGAGAACCCGGAGGCCGTGGCCCAGGTGGTTGATCTGGCGCTGGAGTTCCGCAGGGACTTTCGACGGGACGTCGTGATCGACATGTACTGCTATCGCAGACGCGGCCACAACGAAGGAGACGAGCCGGGTTTCACGCAGCCCCTCATGACCCGCGTCATCCAACAGCGCGCGACGGTGCGGGACACCTATCTGCGGCACCTGCTGGAGCTCGGCGAGGTCACGGAGTCGGACGGCGGCGCGATCGAGCGGGCCAGCATGGAGAAGCTGGAGCGGGCCTTCCAGGACACGAATGCCGAGCATCGGCTCACCGTGCCGGATCGGCCGGCGGCCATCGGCTCGCTGTGGAAGACCTATCGAGGCGGCCCGGAGAGCGAGGTGGGCGAGCTGGACATCGCTCCCCCAAAGGAACGGCTGGCCAGGTTGCTGGAGCGGCAGTGCGAGGTTCCGGAGGGCTTTCGGCTTCATCCGAAGATCGAGCGGCTCCTGGAGCAGCGCCGGCAGATGGCGCGCGGGGAAAAACCGCTCGACTGGGGTGCGGGCGAGGCGTTGGCCCTGGCGACCCTCGCCGCCGAAGGGACGCGCATCCGGTTTTCCGGACAGGACACGGAGCGCGGGACCTTCAGTCACCGCCACGCGGTGCTGCACGACTACGAAACCGGGGAGCGATACATGCCGCTGGCGAACCTGTCCGCGGTTCAGGGTCCGGTTGAGATCCTGAACAGCCCGCTGTCCGAGTCCGGGGTGCTCGGGTTCGAGTACGGCTACAGCCTGGCGTGCCCGGACGGACTGATCCTGTGGGAGGCGCAGTTCGGTGACTTCGCGAATGTGGCGCAGGTCTACATCGATCAGTTCATCGCCGCCGGGGAGCAGAAGTGGCAGATCCTCTCCGGTATCGTTCTGCTGCTGCCCCACGGCCAGGAGGGTACCGGGCCGGAGCACGCCAGCGCCCGGCTCGAGCGCTTCCTGTCCCTGGCGGCTTCCGACAACTATCAGGTGATCAACCCCACGACACCGGCGCAGATTTTCCACGCGCTCCGGCGACAGGTGATCCGTCCGTGGCGCAAGCCCCTGATCGTGATGTCTCCCAAGAGCTTGCTCCGACACCGAGCTGCGGTGTCCACCCTCGATGAGCTCGCCACGGGGCGATTCCGGCGGATCCTGCCCGATGACACGGTCCCGCCCTCCGAGGTTTGCGCGGTGTTGCTGTGCTCCGGGAAGATCTACTACGAGCTGCTCGCGGAGCGGGAGAAGCGGGGGATCGAGGGCGTGGCCATTGTCCGAATCGAGCAGCTCTACCCGCTGGCGCCGGAACGACTGATGAAGGCGCTCGAGCGCTATGAGCACGCGCGGGACGTGATCTGGGTCCAGGAGGAGCCGGCCAACATGGGGGCCAGAAATCACATCCACCTCAAGTACGGCGGCGTCCTCCGGGAGAGATTCCGGTTCGACGAGATCGCGCGGCCTGAATCGGCGAGTCCGGCGACCGGCTCTGCCGCCAGCCACCGCCTCGAACAGCAGCGGCTGCTGGATGCGGCCTACGAGCGCGCGACCGGCGCAAAATCGACCACGACGGGAGAGTGACATGACGATCGAGCTGACCATTCCGAGTATCGGCGAGTCCATTACCGAGGTGCAGATCGGGCAGTGGCTCAAGGCGGAGGGAGACCCGGTGGCGCTGGACGAGCCGGTGGTGGAGATCGAGTCCGAAAAGGCCACGGTGGAGCTGCCGTCGCCTGCCGCCGGAGTGCTGACGAAGATCCTGCGCCGGACCGGGGAGACGTGCGTGATCGGTGACGTGATTGCTCAGATCGACGAAGCCGCCGCGGGAGCCTCTGCGAGGCCGATCCGCCCCGCTCCGCCTGCGCCGGAGGCGCCACGGGAACCGGTTGTCGCGCCGCCTTCTCTTCGTAACAGGCAACCGGCGCCCACGCTCGATATGAGGACCGTGGGAGAGGCGACGGTCATGCCCGCGGCGCAGCGACTCTTGGCCCAGAGCGGGATCGCCCCGTCCCAGCTCCAGGCAACGGGGCCGGGAGGACGCCTCCTCAAAGAGGACGCCGTGCGGGCTGCGGCAGTCCGCGGGAGAGGTCCTGACCCGGCGCCCGCGCCGGCGACCGCCGGTCCACTGGCATCGCGGCCGGCGTCGGCGGAGGCGGCTGAGGAGGGGCGCCGCGAGTGGACGGTCCCCATGACGGCCCTCCGCCGAACCATCGCCTCCCGCCTGGTGCAGGCCAAGCAGGGGGCGGCGCTACTCACGACCTTCAACGAAATCGATATGAGCGAGGTGATCGCCTGGCGGAAGAAGTTCGGGGCGCCGTTTCTGGCGGAGCACGAGATCAAGCTCGGCTTCATGTCTTTCTTCGTGAAGGGCGCCGTGGCGGCACTGCGGCGGTTTCCTGTGGTGAACGCCGAGATCCGGGGCACGGAGATCGTGCATCGAAGCTTCAGCGACATCGGCATCGCGGTGGGGGGCGGGAAGGGGCTGGTGGTGCCGGTCATTCGAGACGCGGAAACCAAGCCATTTGCGGCGCTGGAGCGGGAGATCGCCGACTTCGGCAGTCGCGCGGCGGCCAATCGGATCCGACCGGACGAGCTGGAAGGGGGCACCTTCACCATCAGCAACGGTGGTGTGTACGGCTCCCTGATGTCTACGCCGATCCCGAACCCCCCGCAGAGCGGCATCCTGGGACTTCACGCCATCCAGAAGCGCCCGGTGGTGGTGGACGACGAGGTGGTGATTCGACCGATGATGTACGTGGCCCTGTCCTATGATCACCGCATCATCGACGGCCGGGAGGCGGTGACGTTCCTGAAAACCATCAAGGAGCAGGTCGAGCAGCCGGCCCGCATGCTGCTGGAGATTTGACCATGACAGCGAAGCACTATGATCTGATCGTGATCGGCGCGGGGCCGGGCGGCTACGTCGGAGCGATTCGCGCCGCGCAGCTCGGGCTGCGAGTGGCGTGCGTGGATCGCGAGGCCGAGCTCGGTGGGGTTTGCCTGCGGGTCGGGTGCATTCCGACCAAGGCGCTGCTGGAGTCCAGTGAGCGGTACGCCCAGGCCCGGGCGGAGCTCGCGGGTCACGGCGTGCGGGTGTCGGGAGTGGAGCTCGATCTGGCCGCGATGCAGGAGCGGAAATCCGGCATCGTCAACGCGCTCACCAAGGGGGTCGCCTTTCTGTTCAAGAAAAACGAGGTGACGCGCTACCAGGGCACGGGCACCGTTACGGGGCCGGGCGCGGTGCGCGTGAGCGGCCAAGACACGATTGAGCTCACCGCCGACAGGATTCTGATCGCCACCGGGTCCACGCCGGCGACATTGCCGGGGGTGGAGCTCGATGGAACGAGGATCATCACGAGCACCGAATCGCTGGAAGAAACGTCCGTGCCGAAGCGTCTCATCGTCATCGGCGCCGGTGTCATTGGGCTCGAGCTCGGCTCCGTCTGGAACCGGCTTGGTGCCGAGGTGACAGTGGTCGAGTATCTCGACCGGATTCTCCCCGGTGTAGACTCGCAGGTCGCCAGGCTCGCCCAACGGATCTTCAAGCGGCAGGGACTGCGGTTCCAGCTCGGGGTCAAGGTTCAGTCGGCGCGGGTCGTGGATGACGAGTGCGTCGTGGAGCTTTCCGAGGGCGGTCCCCTCCGAGCGGATCGGGTGCTCGTCGCCGTAGGGCGGCGGCCGCACACCGAAGGACTCGGATTGGAGAGCGTGGGACTGGAGCTCGACGCGGGCGGATTCATCCCGGTGGACGAGCGTTACGCGACCCGGGTGGAGGGGCTCTATGCCGTCGGTGACGTGTGCGGCGGCCCCATGCTCGCGCACAAGGCATCCCACGAAGCGGTGGCCTGCGTAGAGTGGTTCACCGAGGGTTGGGGCCACATGAACCGCGACGCGATCCCGAACGTGGTGTACACCGACCCGGAGGTGGCGTCGGTGGGGCGCACCGAGGAGCAGCTTGTGGCCGCCGGAGCTCCGTTCCGCGCGGGCACTTTCTATTTCAAGGGCAACGGTCGGGCGGCCGTTCTCGGCCGCGCCGACGGCATGGTGAAGGTGTTGGCGCACGCCGACACGGATCGCGTGCTGGGCGTGCACATCTTCGGGCCGCGGGCGGGGGACCTCATCAGTGAGGCGGCAGCCGCCATGGAGTTTGGAGCATCCAGCGAGGACCTGGCCCGCGTCTGTCATCCGCACCCATCGCTGTCGGAGGCGGTCATGGAGGCCGCGCTGGCGGTGACCGGGCGCGCCATTCACGGCTAACCAGCCCGGCGCTCTGCCGCTCCGCCCCGGCGAGAAGAGACGTGACGGAACGACCAACGAGCAGTGTGAAATCATGATTCAACACGTCCCAGTTATCAGCAACGAGCTACTGCGGTGCGAGCTCCTGAACGAGGAGCTCCTGCACGAGGTCCGGTGTGCCGAGTGTGAGCGCTGCGGCCTTCAGAACAAGGTCTTTCGCCCGGATCTCGAGGCCTTTGTCGTTCAGGTGTTCGAGCACCACGGAGCTCCCACGTCCGAGGCTGAAACCATTGCCCGGAACTTGGTGCGAGCGGACCAGCGGGGCATTTCGAGCCACGGCGTGGCGCGCTTGGGTCGCTACCTCGCGGGCATCAAGGCGGGCTACATCCGTCCCGGCATCGAGTTCGGCGTTCAGGAGCCGGCCCCGGCCATCGGCGTCATCGACGCCAAAAACGGCGTCGGCCAGGTGGTGTCGGAGGTGGCCATGCACCTCGCCATTCGCAAGGCCAAGGCGCACGGCGTCGGCATGGTCACGGTTCGGAATTCGAACCACTTCGGCATTGCCGGCTACTACGTGCAAATGGCGCTGGAGGAGCGCATGCTCGGGGTGTGTATGACCAACGCGGCGCCCCTCGTCATACCCACCCACGGCGCGCAGGCTGTGTTGGGCACCAATCCCATCGCCCTGGGTGTGCCCTCCGCGCGTGGGAAGCCGATTCTCCTGGACCTGGCGACGAGCGTCGTTCCCCGCGGCAAGCTCGAGGTGTATGACCGGAACCAGAAGCAGATGCCCGTGGGTTGGGCGGTGGACGAGCACGGATACGACTGCCAGAACCCCGGCGCCGTGCTTCGGAACCTGGTGAATCGCGTGGGCGGCGGGATCCTCCCCCTGGGTGGACGCGGCGAGGAGTTCGGCGGTCACAAGGGGTTCTCCCTGGCGCTCCTTGTAGATCTGCTGTGCGGCGTCCTGTCTGGATCGGCCTTTGGGCTGGATGTTCACAACCTGAGCCGCGAGGCGGAGGACGGCGAGATCGTCGCGCCCCGGGTCGGCCATTTCTTCCTGGCCGCGGACATCTCGCGCTTCATGCCCCTCGCTACTTTCGAGCAGCGGGTGGATGATTTTGCAGACATGATCACAGGCTCTCGGAAGGCCCTCGACCAGGAGCGGATCTTCATGCCGGGTGAGAAGGAGGACCTCCGGGCGCAGGCGCACGAAACGGGCGGGATCCCGCTGTCAGACGTGGTGTATGAGTCACTGCGGACCATTGCCGCGTCCTGCGGACTGAAGCCGCCGCCGAGCGTCGCGGAGCGCATTCGGCCGCAGGCGGAAGGGTCGGAAATCTCATGAGCGAGCGGAGGGATGTCACCATCATCGGGGGAGGCATCGTCGGCAGCGCAGTGGGGCTGGCCCTGAGCAAACGGCCGGGGCTCTCGGTGGCGATCGTGGAGGCAGAGAACAAGCTCGCCGCTCACCAGACCGGGCACAACAGCGGCGTGATCCATTCGGGGCTGTACTACAAGCCCGGCTCCCTCAAGGCAACCAACTGCACGGAAGGTCGCGAGGCGCTCTACCGCTTCTGCGAGGAGCACGACATCGCACACGACCGCTGCGGCAAGGTCGTCGTGGCCACGCAAGAATCGGAGCTCCCCGCGCTGGCGGAGCTCGAGCGGCGAGGTGGAGCGAACGGTCTCAAGGGAATTCGTCGGATCGGGTCGGAGGAGCTCCGCGAGCTCGAGCCCCACGTCGCGGGCATCGCGGGACTGCACGTGCCGGAGACCGGGATCGTGGATTATCCGGCGGTCACGCGGAAGTTCGGCGAGCTGGTGCAGAGCGCGGGGGGGGAAATCCTGCTGGACGCGCGGCTGCGGGCGGTGCGCAAAGATAGCGGCGGGCTGGTGCTGGACACCACGGCCGGAGTGGTGCACACCCGTCATTTGATCAACTGCGCCGGGCTCCAGAGTGATCGCATCGCCCGGCTGTGCGGCGTCGACCCGGGGTTGAGGATCGTGCCGTTCCGCGGTGAGTACTACGAGCTCACCCCGGAGCGCCGCCATCTGGTGAACAACCTCGTGTACCCGGTGCCGGATCCACGTTTCCCGTTCCTCGGCGTTCACTTCACGCGCATGATCCACGGCGGCGTCGAGGCTGGACCCAACGCAGTGCTGGCGCTCAAGAGGGAGGGGTACCGCTGGTGCTCCCTGTCCCTGAGAGACATCTTCTCCTACGTCTTGTATCGCGGCTTCTGGAGGATGGCGTTCCGGTACTGGCGCAGTGGCTTCGGTGAGATCTGGCGCTCGCTCAGCAAGCGGGCATTTGTCCGGGCCTTGCGGCGGCTTATGCCCGAGCTGCAGCTCTCAGACGTGCACCGGGCCGGCGCCGGAGTGCGGGCCCAGGCGCTGGATCCGAGCGGCAGCCTGAGTGACGACTTCCGGATCGTCGAGGCCGAGCGGATGATCCACGTCCTCAACGCGCCGTCCCCCGCTGCCACGGCGTCGTTGTCCATCGGGCAGCACGTGGCGCGCCTCGCCGAGCAACACTTCGACCTTCGCTGAAATCCGGTCGCCGAGGAGCTCGTGAGCCCGGATCTCCGCCAGGTACCGGGTAAAACGTGTGTACGGGAAATGACGTTTTTTGTCACTGTGGTCGCCGCAAATTGTCACTATCGGGCGACAAACCACGGTGTGTAATATTACAGCCAAGTTATTTTCGGTAGTTACACGTGTTTCTTTCTTGCAGATATGGATCCAATGTTGCACATTATCTCCAGATTATTATGTAGTGCTCTTCGCTCTTGGCCCCCTACGGGAGGTACTCGCAGATGTGGCGGCGATTCGCAATCCGACGTGGCTTCACCCTGATCGAGTTGATGATCGTGGTCGCGATTATCGGTATCTTGGCGGCCACGGCAGTGCCGGCCTTCATGAAGTACATGCGGCGGTCCCGGACCACCGAGGCTCCCCCGAACCTGAAGGTGATTTTCGACGCCGCCAAGGGGTACTTCGAGCGAGGTTCGGTAGTCGACCGTGGGGGGGTTGCCCAGCTGCGCACCTTTCCGGGGACTGTGGGGCTGACACCGCAGGTGCCGTGCTGCCAGCAAGCCGGGGGTCGGTGTCACATTCAGATCGGCACCTGGGCTGACGCGACCTGGGCGGCGCTAGGCTTCGAGATCGCGGATCCCCACTTCTTCCAGTATCGCTTCGAGTCCTCCGGCGACGGTCAGAACGCCGCGTTCACGATCGGCGCCCACGCCGACCTCGACTGCGACCAGAACCTGTCGACCTACGAACGGACCGCGAGAGTCGATGCGGAGAACCGCGTCGTTGGCGCCGCTTCGATCTATATTGAGGACGACATCGAGTAGCCTCGCTAGGCGGCGGGCATCTCGTTCCCGCTATCTGACGATGTTCAGGGTTCCGTTTCTTTCCCGAGCCAGGCAACGAAGTCGTCCATGCTCGCTACGTCGGACATTCCCAGGCGCGTCGCGGCAATCTCGACGGCATGATCGTAGATGTGCAGCCCTTTGGACGCGGCAATGATGCGGCCGTCCTGGGCGCCGAGGTACTGCGCTACGTACTCCTTGACGAGCTGTAGCCCTGCGAGGTTGGCCGGGAAGCCGCTCCAAAGATCCCAGGAGCGGAAATAGACCGACATGTGTAGGGTGTTCTGCTGATCCAGGCGGAAGTCTACGACCCGCAGGCAGGCCGGATCGCGCTCCCCGGTGCCGGGGTCGATGAAGTTGTCGGTGTCGAGCGCGAGGCTGAGCCCCTCGGGAAGGCCGCCTTCGGGCACGGCCGCCCGGGGCTGCGGTGCCCAACCACCGATGCAGATTGCGGCCTGGTTGTTACCGGGCGCACCCTGGAGCTGCCGGATCACCCGTTCCACGCCCGGAGCCAGCCAGGTGCCATAGATGTAGGTTTCGTTCTCCGCCAGCTCCGTGCCCATCAGATACCGCGCGAAATAGTCGTTCACGTAGTCCATGCCGTCTACCGGCGCGGGGATGTTCAGCATGGGCGGCATTTCCGGAATGAGCGGCCTCGCTCCGGGCTGATCGATCTGAACCGTTACATACGGAAATTCGAGCCTACGCTGCCCCACGTAGGAGCCTTTGTCGATCTCGTAGACATTGCGCGCAGTTTCCCCCTTCACCAAGGCGTAAACCAGCTGGAACCAGGCGTCGGGGAGCGTGGTGGCCTTGAATAGCAGAGCGTCCATCGAGTCATCTCCTTGGCTCTGTGCGCGCACACAGCACAGCACAGCTATGCAGTGGCTGATAGTAGCGATCTCGTGGCCGCTTGGCCAGTAGGGAAGGCTCAACTATCGTGGACTCGGGACGGCTTGGAGGCTCAAAAATCTGAGGCCAGGGCTGCTACCAGTGCGGAATGATTCGACTGAATCTTGGCATGGTCGTTGCTGAACCTAGTGTGTGAGGAGGCACCATGGCCCGGAAACGCACAGTCCGCCAGTCCACGGAAACAACAGAGACGGGATATCCGTCGTTGGCTGACCACCTCGCTACCCGGCGGAGGTTTCTCAGCGTAGCGGGTGCGTCGCTCGCGGCGGGGGGCTTGGCTGTCGCGTGCGGTCGCGCCATGGGCCATGAGCCGGGTGGCGACGCGTCCACCGCTCCTGACGCTTCTCACCGGGTGGACTCGGGGCCCGATGCCCCCGGCGGGGATCCCGGACCGGGCTACTACACCGTTCGGATCCCCGTCACCGGAGAGCTGCACGCCTATCTGATCGACGGCGGCTCGGCCAGCTTCTACGTGGAGGCGGCCACCTACGCGCTGGAGAGCTTCGAGGCGCTCCAGGGCAGCTCGGGCACGGCTGGAGATCGGGCGCGGTCCACGCTCGAGGAGTTCACCTACGATGCGCTGAGCTCCGGCGCTGGTGTGGCCGCCGCCGAGGACGATCTGCTCACCGTCCTGGACGAGCTGGTCATGGAGCAAAACACCCACAGCGATCCCACGATCGTCGCGGTGACGCTGCACATCACCTACCTCGATCCGGAGCCGATGTGGATGGGCGAAGCGCCGAGCCCGTCTTATCCTTGACATTCCTGCCGGAGCGCTGTTTTCCGTCTTCCATTCGTAGTACCATCGAGGAGCCCAGCATTGGGAGATCCGGATGTCAGCGCCAAGGGTTCGTCACCGCCGTGTTCGTCGGCGTGCGGAGCAGCAGGAAACCAGGATTCCGCCACTCCGGGAGTGTCTGGCGAGCGGACGCCCGGCCGGTGCTTCCGTGGCGGCAGGTGGGCTTGCCGTGGCTTGCCCAGCTGCAGGGGCGCCACCCCAGGAATCCGTAGCGTTGCGAATCTCGCGGTTCGGGCCCGAGGAAGCCGTCGAGGTCGCCGCGGCGAAGCCGATCTTCCCATGAGGAGGTTCAGCACCCATCGGTCGACCGTGTTGCTCGCCCTGTGCGGGGCGATCGCCGCTGGCGCCGCGGGCTGTGTGTTCGACAAGTCCGGCCTTCCTTTCTCTGATCACCTGAACGCGAATCAGAACGGGCAGCTGAACAACAATCACAACGGCAACGAGAACACCAACACCGCAGGGTGCGGCGACGGGCTGGTGGACAATGCCGAGCTGTGCGACGACGGCAAC
>JBDRSE010000255.1:0-2346 GCA_043825095.1 bacterium | reverse complement strand
TCCACGACGCCGGCCCCGCAGGAGGGCAGCGCGCAGTCGGTACGGCAGGCGTCGTGGACCTCGTCGCTGTTGGCAGCCCCGTCGTCGCAGGGCTCTCCCGTGTCCACGACTCCGTCGCCGCAGTGGGGCAGCAGACAGTTGGTCCGACAGGCGTCCGGCTCGGAGTCGCTGTTCAGGGCGCCGTTGTCGCACTCCTCGGCTCCCTGCTCGGTCCCGTCGCCGCAGGCCGTGTGGGTCACCTCGTTGTTGTTGTTCGACCCCTCGTTCGTTCCGCCCGAATCGTCGCCGCACGCGCCCCCGAGGGGCAAGCCGACCAATGCCAAGGACAGCGCACAGCGCCGCGCCCAGTGCTGAATTCCCATTTGTGATCTCCTTGGGCCCAGGATCTCCTGGGCTCGAGATGATGTCAAGGCGGCCTGGGCGCTCCGCCTTTACGTCCCCGCGCCGGATCGGCGATACTGAGCCGAACGGAACGACCCATGAGGGCTTGGATGCGAACCTACTTTGGACTTGTGGCGCTGTTGGCGGCCCTCACCGCCTGCGGTGATAGCGGCGGCAACGACAACCAGAACACCTCCCAGTGCCCCGCGGGCCATGAGCCCTCCGGCCCGGCGTGCGTACCCATCTTCGACGACTGCCCGGGCGCCGCAGAGATCCCAGTGTTGGGCGGCGGCTGTCAGCAGGTAGGAGTCACCGCCTGCGCGACCGGCCTGTTCGAGTCAGATGGCGCGGGCGGCTGCGAACCGATCCTCCCCGACCACGCCTGCCCACCGGGCACCATGGAGATGCTCGGCCAGACCGGGTGCCAGCCGGTGGGCGTCACCCAGTGCGCCGCCGGCTTCGAGTCCGATGGTGAGGGGGGCTGCGACGCCATCCTCCCGCCCGGGCCCGATCCGTGCCCGTCGGGCACGATTGCCCTGCTCGGCCACACCACCTGCCAGCCCCTCGGCGACTGCGGCACCGGCACCTGGGGCAACATCGTCGACGACGGGACCACGGTGTATGTGGATCAGACCGCGGACGCGACGGGCGCGGACGGCTCACTGCTGGCCCCCTTCGTGACCATCAGTGCGGCCTTGACGGCGGTGGCTCCTGGAGGACAGATCGCCGTCGCGGCGGGTGACTATACCGAGCGGCTGGCCCCCGGCGCACCGGTCAGGCTGACCGGGCGCTGCGCCGAGCTGGTGACCATTCGTGGCCGCATCTTCGTGAGCACTCCGAGACCGCCGCTGACCCTGTTGAGCAGCGCTTCGGGCAGCACGATTCGCGGCGTCACCCTGACCGGCCCGGGTGAGGGGCTGCTGATCTCGGGTGCGCAGCAGGTTGTGCTGAGTCAGGTGCAGGTGCGGGATGCGAGCGCGATCGGGATCAACCTGGACAGCGACGCCGAGGCGGATTTGCAGCGCGTTGTCGTTGCGGGCTGCGCAGAAACGGGAATCCTGTCGAGCGGAAGCGCGCTGCGGGTGGAGGAGAGCGTGGTGCGGGACACCCGGCCAACGCGGGGAACCGGCAGATATGGCCGGGGGATCGAGGTCATGTGTTCTACCTCCGGAGTCTGCGGGAGCCTGCTGGTTTCGGCCAGCCTCGTCTCCGGCAATCGGGATGTCGGCATCCTCTCCTCCGGCCACGACTCCGAGGTTACGGCTTCTGTGGTGCGCGACACCCTACCAGAGGAGAGCTCCGGGGCGTTCGGCCGGGGGATCAGTGCCATGTGCGATTCCGGCTCCGGCGGTTGCGGGAGCCTGCGGGTTTCGTCCAGCGTTGTCTCCAGAAATCGGGGGACGGGCATCATTGTCTTCGACGTCGACACCGAGGTGACGGGCACCGTGGTGCGGGATACCTTGGCGGACGAGATTACGGGCGGAGGTGGCCAGGGGTTCTATGCGTCGTGCTCTACTCCCGGGGCCTGCGTGGGACTTCGGATTTCGTCCAGCCTCGTCTCGGGCAACCGGGATACGGGCATTATCGTGTTTGGCGTCAACACCGAGGTGACGGCGACCGTGGTGCGCGACACGTTGGCGAGGGAGAGCACCGGTGAGGCCGGCCAGGGGATCTGGACCCAGTGCTCCTCGGCCGGGGTCTGCGGGGGACTGCGGGTATCGTCCAGCCTCGTTTCAGGCAATCGGGATGGGGGCGTCGTTGCGTTCGGCGTGGAGGTCGAGGTCACGGATTCTGTGGTGCGCGATACCCTGCCGTCGCAGAGCGCCAGGGATCTCGGTCAGGGGATCTGGGCCCAGTGCGCTTCAACCGAGGTCTGTGGAAGCCTGCTGGTTTCCTCCAGCGTCGTGTCGGGCAACCGGACGACGGGCATCTCCATGGCTGGCGTCGACACCGAGGTCACGTCCA
>JBDRSE010000254.1:0-23637 GCA_043825095.1 bacterium | reverse complement strand
CCGCGGGCGCCGTCCCGGGGGCCGGCACCGCCCGCACCGTCGCGGGGGTCGGCGCCGCAGGCGCCGCCCCGGGGGCCGGCACCGCAGGCACCGTTCCGGGGGTCGGCGGGGTCAAGCCGCCCAAGGCGCAGGCAGCCCTCGACAAGACCGCGCTGCCGGACGCGAGCGCGCCCTACGCGGCCACCGCAGCCTCCGAGCCCGGGGTTACACCCCAGCCGTCATCGGGGGCAACCGGACCCGGGACGGACGCGGGCGAGCCCGTGTTCTCCGAGGGCCAGCACATCCTCCAGTACGAGCTGATCCGGGAGCTGGGCCGCGGCGGCATGGGCCAGGTATTCCTCGCGCGAGACACCAAGCTCGGCCGCAAGGTCGCGATCAAGTTCCTCACGACGCTCTCGGAGAAGCTCTCCGATCGCTTCCTGGTCGAAGCCCGGGCCACGGCGCGCTGCAGCCATGAGAACATCGTGGTGATCCACGAGGTCAACGAGTACGAGAACCAGCCGTTCATGGTGCTGGAGTACTTAGACGGCAGCCCCCTCACCCAGCTCCTGCAGGCCAACCGGTTTCCCGCGGCGCGGGCCGTGGAGCTGATGGTCCCCGTGGTGCGCGCGCTGGTCCGCGCGCACGAGTTCAACATCGTCCACCGGGATCTGAAGCCGGACAACATCTTCGTGCAGTCCTCGGGGGTGCTGAAGGTGCTCGATTTCGGCATCGCCAAGCTGTTCTCCGAGGACGCGGGGCAGCCCGTGGCGCATGCCGTCGACGCGCGCGAGGTCAGTGGCCTGAGCGATTCCGCCCTCACCCGCGAGGGCGCGATCATGGGGACCATGCTCTACATGTCCCCCGAGCAGTGGGGCGCCGACACGGTGGACCACCGCACCGACCTGTGGGCCGTGGGGCTGATGCTGTACGAGATGGTGGCCGGGGCGCACCCGCTGGCCGGCCTCTCGCCGCAGCAGCTGATGACCACCGCCGTGCTGGTGGACAAGCCCATGCCCAGTGTGAGCGAGGCGGTGCCGGACCTCTCCGGTGACCTGGAGCGGATCATCGATCGCTGCCTGGCCAAGCGCAAGGACCAGCGCTTCGCCGACGCCCAGGAGCTGCAGGACGCGCTGGAGCCGCTGCTCCCGGGACGGTACGGGCGGCAGCTCGCCGCAGACGAGAGCCCCTACCCCGGCCTCACGGCGTTTCAGGAGGCCGACGCCGGACGGTTCTTCGGGCGCACAAAGGACATCTCGCGCACCGTGGCCCGCCTCCGGGAGCGCCCCCTGCTCGGCGTGGTGGGCCCCTCCGGCGTGGGCAAATCCTCCTACATCCGCGCCGGCGTGCTTCCCCAGCTCAAGGCCTCCGGGGAGGCCTGGGAGACGTTCATCGTGCGCCCGGGGCGGAACCCACTGATCTCCCTGGCGAGCATGCTGCAGCCCATCACGCGCGCGTCGTCCGCGGATCACAAACCCGGGGTCGAGCACGAGGAGCTGGTGGATCGACTGAGGCACGAGCCGGGCTATCTCGGCACCCTGCTGCGGGAGCGGGCGCGGACGAAGAACAGCTCGATCCTGCTGTTCGTGGATCAATTCGAGGAGCTGTACACCCTGGTGCCGGACGCCGAAGAGCGGGCCGCATACACCGCGTGCCTGGCCGGCGTGGCCGATGACGCCTCCACGCCTTTGCGGGTGCTGATTTCCATCCGGTCCGACTTCCTGGATCGGGTGGCCGAAGACCAGCGGTTCATGGAGGATCTGACCCGCGGGCTGATCTTTTTGCAGCCTCCGGATCGCTCCGGACTCCGGGAGGCGATCACCCAGCCCCTGGACATGGTGAGCTACCGCTTCGAGAACCTGGCGGTGGTGGAGGAGATGCTCGACGAGCTGGAGAACACGCCGGGCGCCCTCCCCCTGCTCCAGTTCACGGCGGCCAAGCTCTGGGAGACTCGCGATTCCCACCAGCGCATGCTCCGGGAGGACAGCTTCCACTCCATGGGCGGCGTGGGCGGTGCCCTGGCGGCGCACGCCGACGAGGTGCTGTCCAGCCTCTCCCCCGACGATCGGAAGCTCGTGCGCTCGATCTTCGTGCGCCTGGTCACCTCCGACGGAACGCGCGCCATTGTCGACGTGGCCGAGCTCCGGGAGCTGTCGGGGAACACCGGGGAGGTGCAGCGCCTGGTGGACTACCTGGTGGAGGCGCGACTGCTCGTGGTGCAGACCCGCACCGAGGCCGAGGGCCCGGCGGTGGAGATCGTCCACGAGTCGCTGATCACCGGGTGGCCCCTGCTCAAGCGCTGGCTCGACGAGAGCCAGGAGCACGCCGCCTTCCTGGAGCAGCTCCGCAGCGCGGCCAAGCAGTGGGAGGCCAAGGGGCGCGCCCAGGGCCTGCTCTGGCGCGGAGAGGCCGAGGAGGAGGCGCGACGCTTCGAGCGGCGGTACCAGGGGCAGCTCCCCGGGCTGCAGCGGGAGTATCTCGACGCGGTGTTCGACCTGGCCACCCGCGCCAGCCGTCGCCGGCGCGCCGTGGTCACCGCCATCATCTCCATCCTGCTGGTGCTCGTGGTGGTCGCCGGCGTGGCGCTGGTCTGGATCCGGAACGCCGAGCAGACGGCCCGCCAGGCCGAGCGCAAGGTCAAGCGACAGCTCACCCTGATCCAGCGGAAGGAGCGCGAGAAAGCCGCCGCCCAGAAGGAGGCGAGCCAGGCCAAGAAGCAGGTCGCCACCGGCCAGCAGAAGCTCCAGAAGACCCAGGCCACCCTCGACATGAGCAAAGAGCAGCTGCGGATCGCCCTGACGAAGGCCCAGGCCGAGAGCCTCAAGGCCCAGGCCGAGAGCAAGCGCGCCAAGGAGCAGAAGACCCGCGCCGAGAAGGCCACCGTCAAGGCGCGGGAGAACGAGCGCAAGGCGCGAGAGGCGACCGACCAGGTCCGGAAGATGGCCGAGACCGAGCGCCAGGCCAAGGAGCGCATCAAGAAGCTCTGGAAGAAGGAGCAGGAGCGCGTCCGCAAGCTCCTCCGTCAGCGGAAGAAGATCACCACGGACCTCGACTGAGGCCACTCCGCGCCTTCTGGGCAGCGCGCCGGAGAGGAGGACGAGGGGGTCCCGGGCTGCTGGCTTCGCCGTGGCGAGGGGTCGGCAGCGGCGGCGGCAGCGGCGGCGGCACTGGCAGAGGCGACGGCTATTGCTGCTGCCGCTGCTGCTGCCGGCGGTGCTGTTGCTCAGCGCGGGCTGTCCCGATACCTTGGCACCACCGCAATACCCCGGCTTCATCCGCATGGCCGAGAAGGGCCGGAAGGGGGTCGCTCTCGACGCGGCGGGGGGGACCGCCTTGATCCACTGGTGGGACTGCGCGATCCGGGTGGAGCCCTACGCAACGGAGAGGCTGTCGATACCGCTCCCGTGGTGTGCGGAAATTGGATCCACGCAAATTTCCACCGATTTCCATCTCAGGCTCCAAGACGCCTGAAGCATTCCTGCGTCGGTCAGCCGACTTTCAGATCGACCACAATGGGCCGCTTGCACGCTCGCCTGGGGCCTGCGAGACTGGGAGGTCGGCTTTGATTTGGCACAGGACGAGCATGCCGACGAATGCAGAGAACAGACGCCGTTTCAACATGGCTCCAGCCTAGCGCGAGCGCGCCTCGATCAGCAATCACGTTTAGCAGGGCGTTGAGGATATGAAAGAACTTCTTGATGGCCTTGGCCTCATGGGGGAAGAGCTCGTGAAGCCGTGGGAGCTTCCAGACAGCCTCTTAGAAACGGAAGGCCGCCGTGAGCGACGCGCGGCCGGGGGCGACCGCGGGGTGGAACACGACGTCCCCGGGCTCGCGGCGCCGGGTACGCACCTTCCGCACCCGATTGAGGAGCGCGAGGACGACGCCCGTGACCATGGCGGCGCTGCCGATGGCGAGCAGCGGCACGCCGGCGTTTCGCTGCAGCTCGGCCCTATCGTGCAGGCTCACCAGGTCCGCCGGGCGCTCCACGCACCCTTGCGGGCAGAGCGCAAAGTGTTTCTCGTCGTATTCGTTGAACGAGTTGACCGACAGGCCCGTGAGCGCCGCCCCCACCGCCGCCACGACCACGCCCAGGCCGAGCACGGTCCAGGGGATCCAGGCCTTCCAGCGCCGCTTCACCTGGACCGCCTTGCCGATGGGCATCGGCGCGAGCTTCACCTTCAGTTTCTGGCCGGGGAGCATGGACACGTACCGGGTCTCGGTGATGTGTTGCGGCAGGCTCGCCACCACGGCGTGCTTTCCCACCTGCACGGTCCACGTGCCCGAGCCCGGGCCGGTGAACAGGGCACGACCGTCGAGGGTCACCCGCGCCCCGGGGGTGTCGCACTTCACGGTGAGGTAGGCCAGCTGCGACAGCAGCAGCCGGAGGTAGGTGCGCGCCTGCTTGTAGTGCGCCTTGAGGGGGGCGCGGCCGTAGCGCAGCGCCTGTCGCATGTTGCGGTACGCCTCCAGCGGGTGGGCCAGGTGCACGTAACAGACCGCGATGTTGAACCGGATCGCCGGGTGGTCCCAGAGCCCAATGGCCTTGAGGTACTCTGTCAGGGCCTGGGAATACTGGGAGTCCTCGAAGAACTTGTTGCCGATCCGGTACAGGGCCAAAGCCCGCGCGCGCGTGGCCGCCGGGATCCCCACCGCCCAGGGTTTCGGCTGCGCGAACGGAGCGGACGCCGGGCGCGGCGACTCTCGCGGCGACTCCCGCGGCGACTCTCCGGGCTCGAGGGGCGGGGCAGTCTCCGGCTTGGCGCCCCGGGGAGCCGGCTCGCGGGGCGGCGGCGGAAGGTCCCCTTCGGGCTCTGCGGCCCGGGCCTGCTGCGCAGCACCCAGCAACAGGCAGCCCGCCAGCGCCGCCCAGAACGCGACGGATGCGCCTGTCGCGCCTGTCGCGCCTGTCGCGCCTTTCGCGCCTTTCGCGCCTTTCACGCCTTTCACGCCTGTCGCGCCTTTCGCGCTTGTCGCGCCTTTCGCGCCTGTCGCGCCTGTCGCGCCACGTCGCGGGCCGGGCGCCGACCGATGTCCAAGGGCCGAGCTCAATGCCGAACCTCTCCGTAGCTCGATACTATCCACCCCTTCGGCGTGCGTCCAGACGCGATAGAACGGCGTTGATTTTCCCATCCAATTGCCCGAGTATTAGCCTCGTAGCAGCACCCAGAGAAGCGGAGCTTCCGGTTCGGCTGCGCTCGTCGGATGGTCGGAAGGAAGGTGAGGATGAGGCGCGCACTCTTTGGTTTTTCGACCGCGGCGCTCCTGGCGGCGCTCTCGGGGCTCGTCCACGCGAGCCCGTCGCCGGCGGACGACCCCAACCTCCCTCCTGCCGCACCGTCCGGCAGGGAGGTCCCACAGCCGGCGCCGCCGGGAGACCTGCCTCCGCCCCCTCCGCTCCCCGGGAGCGGGCCTGCCGTGACCCCGCCGCCCGGCCCGGAGGTCCCTCCCCTCGCCGCCGTGCCGCCGCTCGCCACGAAACCCAGCCGCCATGCCCGTCCGGCCGCGGCAAAGAAGTGGCTGTTCCTGGGAGGCGGGATCAACATCGGCTTCTTCTCGCCGAAGGACGTCAACCGGTACATCGAAGGGTGGGTCGATGAGCTTTCGGGGACCACCGTCGTCGAGTCCGGCTTCACGTCGATGATCCTGCACTTCGGCGGCCATCTCAGGCTGACGTTCAAGCCCATCGAGTACCTGCGCATCCACCTGGTCGGTGAGCTCGCGTGGGGCCCCAAAGCCATCTCCTCCAACCAAGACAGCAAGTTCTTCAGCTTCCTCCGCATCTCCCCCGGCTTGGAGGTGACCGGCCACATCCCCTTTGGCAGCGGACGCAGGCACTCGATCTTCGCCGGGGGCGGCGCCCTGTACCACTGGATGAAGTTCGAGCATTTCCAGGCCGGAAACATCGGCGGCCGCGCCATGGTGGGCTACTCGATCTACATCCGTCGGTCCATGATGACGGCCCTCATCGCCTTCGACTACGCCCGCGCCGACACGGGCAAGACCATCGGCATCGGCTCCGACAGAAACCGAGACATGTCCCTGGACTACACCGGCGTGCTGGTTTCGTTCAGCTTCCAGTACGGAATCATCTGAGGCGGGTGGATCAGCGGCTGCGGGGCCTTTCCGGACTGCCTGGACTGCCCAGACTGCCTGGACTGCCCGGACTGCCTGGACTGCCCGGACTGCCCGGACTGCCTGGACTGCCTGGACTGCCCGGACTGCGCGGACTGCCCGGACTGCCCGGACTGCCCGGACTTTCCGGCCCTTTCGTGACCCTGAAGAACACCTCCCCCTCCACGCGCGGGACGACCACGGCGTGGTAGGTGCCGATGCCCGCCTGGGCCGCGAGCATCGCGCTGGCGCCGGGGGACGGATGGAGCACGTGGACCAGGACGGTGTTGCCCTTCGCCACGACCTTCCGGATGACGGGGTGGACGTACATGTGCCGCCGCTGGGCCACGATGAGCATGTGTCGCTGGAAGTCGATGACCGGCCGATCGAGCAGCGGATCGTCGCTCGCCGGCGCGGGCTGCTTCATCTGGACCTTCTCCGTGGGAATGGCCTTCACAAAGGACTCGTAGCGGCGCTGGTCCCGGATCTCGAAGGAGACGGCAAAGTACCTCGCCGGCTCGCCCGCCCGGAATGCCGCCCCCAGGCGGACTCGACCCCGATAGTGCCGCAGGATCTTGAGCTCCCGCGGCGCGGGTTTCGGCGCGGCGCGGCGCGGCGCAGACCCTCGCGCGATCGTGATCCGGGTCGGCTCGGGCGGTCGACGCGGGCCGGGACAGCCGACACCGCAGGCGACCGTCCCCAACAGCAGCGGTACGACAAGGCTCTTCATGCGCGGGTGCTCCCTGGTTGCGTAGCCCGACAAAAATAGGCCGCCAACCAGTCGAACGCAACCACAACAGCGCCGCGCCGGAAGATTCCGGGCGGCAGCGACTTGACCCCGGGTTCTGACGCGTCCGAATACCAGCTTCGCCTCTCATCGGGGCCGCGCAGCGCCCGGACGACGAGGAATGCAATTCCCGAGACAGCCGAGGCCCGTGCCTGGTAAGCTAAGCTTGGAGGTGTTGTGTCATGGTCCCATGGACCGGCAGCAGTGGTTATTTACTGGCGGCGCTCTTCTTGGCCGGAGGCTGCACCGTGAGCTTCCAGGCCGGCGACGACGGTCGCACCGATGGCGGCGGCGATCCTCTGTGCGGCGACGGCGTGGTGGACCCCGGGGAGGTTTGCGACGACGGCAACACCAACGACGGGGACAACTGCCGCGGCGACTGCGGACAGGACCTGACGGTCTGCGGCAATGATGTGCCCGATCCCGGCGAGACCTGTGACGACGGCAATCAAAACGACGGAGACGGCTGTGATGCGCGGTGCCAGATCGAGAACTGCGACGAGTCGGTGTGCCCCACCGGCTGCTGCACGGCCGATGGCCACTGCCTGCCCGGGAACGCTTCGGACAACTGCGGCACGGGCGGCCAGGCCTGCCTGGACTGCAACCTCGACGGGCAGGTGTGCGAGGCGCAGATCTGCCAGGACCTGGGGGCCTGCACTCCGGGAGAGACCCGCGACTGTGACAACTGTGGGGAGCGAACCTGCGACTCCACCGGGCAGTGGAGCGCCTGCGTGAGCGGCGGGGATTGCTCACCGGGCGCCCTGGACACGGGCGCAGCGTGCGGCAACTGCGGGGTGCTACAGCGGACCTGCGAACAGACCTGCACCTGGGGCGACTTTGCCTGCGTGAACGAGGGGGTCTGCGCCATCGGCGCCCAGCAGACGGGTGGCGGCTGTGGGAACTGCGGCCATCAAGAGCGCACCTGCGAAGGTAGCTGCCAGTGGAGCGCTTGGACCTGCGTGGGCCAGGGCCTCTGCACCCCGGGGGACGAGCAGTGGGGCGGCACCTGCGACCTGTGCGGCACCGAATATCGGGACTGCGAGAGCAACTGCTACTGGAACGGCTGGGACTGCGTGGACCAGGGGGTCTGCAACCACCTGGACGTGCAGCAGGGAGGCGCCTGCGGCAACTGCGGCACCCTGGAGCGCGTCTGCAACCACCTGTGCCAGTGGAACGGCTGGTCCTGCGAGGGCGAGGGCATCTGCGCCTCGGGCTCCAGCGAATCCCAGTCGTGCTACATAGCCGGGGAGTGGGGCATCCAGTATCGCTACTGCTCGGCCACCTGCGCCTGGGGCGCCTGGGGTTCCTGCATGCTCTGACACGGCTACTGGCCGACGCCCAGGGGGGAGCCGTCGGTGGTGAAGCGCTGCGCGTAGACGCCCCACAGGGAGCCGTCCTGGAGATCGCTCTGCCAGGCCACCACGAAGTGATTGCCCAGGCTCGTGGTGGTCACCGCCGCCGAGGTCTGCCACCCTTCCAGGTGCACGTGGGTCGTGAGCTCCACGCTCTGCGCGACGCCCGAAAAGTCCAACACGCGCGCCGCGAGATCCCAGTCCGCGCCCACCTGGGTCTCCCAGGCCACCAGCACCCCGGTGGGGCCCACGGCCACGGCCGGACGCAGCTGGTCCGCGGCGAGCTCGGCGTTGACCAGCTTGTCCTGTTCCACGGGAGCGCCTGTTTCGTCGAAGCGGCGCAAGAAGATGTCCCAGCTCCCGGTGGCCGGCGCCAGCAGCGCTGCCCACACCACCACAAACCCACCGCTGGGCGTGGCTGCCACGTCGGGCGAGGCGTGCCACCCCGGGCCGCCATCGGGCACCGGAAACACGGCGCCGTTGGGGGTGCCGTCCGCCAGAAGGTGATGCCCGTTCACGTAGCTCGCACCCGCGCTCCCTTCGTCTGTCCAGACCACCAGAAAGCTCCCGCCGCTCGCCACCGCCACCCGCGGATCGAAGGGCTCGGTGGGAACCACCTCATCCGCCCGCACGCTGGCGGCCAGGGGCACGGCGTCGAAAGCGAACCGCCGCATGAGGATGCGACCCGTGCCGCTCTGAACGCTGCGCCAGGCAGCTACGAAGCCGCCGCCCGCGGTCGCGGCCACCGACGGTGAGTCATCCCCCTCGGGCGCGTAATCACTGACGTCGAAGAGAACGCCGATGGGCTCGCTCAGGCTGTCGAAGAGTCGCCCCACAACGCGCTGCTCGGCCACGCTCTCACGGATCCAAACCACCACGAAGCTGCCATCGCTCAGCTTGGCAGCCGCCGGGGCGCGGTTCACCTCGCCGTTCATGGTGGCGGTGGTGCTGACGAGACAGGGGGTTCCGTCGGCCGTGGCGAAGCTGTCGAAGCGCTGCGCGAGCAGCCGGCTGCCGCTGATGTCGTCTGACCAAACGGCCAAAAAACCCTCGTCCAAGGGGATCAGGGCTGGTTGTACCTGGTTGCCCGCGGTCGCGGGGTTGACGCGGAACTCGGTGATGACGCAGCCGGTGCAGCCGTCCCATTCGATAGCGTCGCCGTCGTCGCACAGCTCGGTGCCGTCGCGCACGCCGTCGCCGCACACCGGCGCCGCCACACACGCCGACTCGTCGTGTTGGCACCAGCCGTCACAGTCGAGGGTGCCGGATTCGTAGCCCAGATCCACGCAGCTGGAGCCCCCCAAGAGCGTTCCGTCGCATACCTCACCGGCGTTGAGCACGCCGTCTCCGCACCTGGGCGCGGCGTCGGCGCCGGGGCCGGCATCGTTGTGGTTGGTCCCCGGCGAGCCAAAATCCACCAGGCAGCCGGCCCAGGCGAGGCCCGCCGCCAGCGCCAGCAGACTCGTGGGGCGAATAAACCGCATGCAGGGATTGTATCAGAAGTTCGCTTCGGGAGTCTTAAGCGGTGGGGAATCTTTGGATCTTAAATGCTCTCGATCAGCTTCTTCTTCTGCCGCTCGTAGTCCTCGGGTTTGATCAGGCCTTTGTCGCGCAGCTCCTTCAACTTGCGTAGCTTAATGTTTATTGCGTCCATCGACGGTCGGACGGCGGGGGATGTGGCGGGAGGGGACGCGGGGCTGGGAGAGGGCACGGAGCGCGGAGGGGACGCATGGCTGGGAGGGGACGCGGGGCTGGCTCGCTTCTCATAGATCACTCCGTCCACAATCGCGACCATCGTATTCCATGGCCTGTAGGACCAGCATCCAGGGTACAACTGTGGGGCAATATGAGATCGCGCCATGACCGACCATGCATAGCCCCTCTTGCAATGAAGTGTCCGGCCGATGACGCGCAGCTCGAACACGGATAGGCCGACCATCGGCAGGCTGCTCTTTGAGCGGTCGGGGTAATCCATCTCCATCCCATCAGACGTGAGCATGGCCACTGTCATCACGTAGAGATTGTCCCCGGACACCCGGGCGACGCACCGGGAAACCATACCTTCGGCGCTCGCGAGGCAGACGCCATGGATCATTCCATCCTTGTCCACCCGATGGAACGCGAAACGAAGCGACTCGCTATCGTAGAGCTTATAGATCTTTACCCCCGGGGAGGGAGGCACCTTCTTGAGGGAGGCGAACATGTCATATATGGGCGCCCGCGGTAGCGGAATCTGATGACAACCCGTTGTCAAAATACCAAGCGCTGCCAAGAGTATGAGTCGGTTGTACATGATCCCTCCAGTGGGTGCGGTGATCGCTGGACGTGAGAGAATTCGAGGATATCGTGATTGAAAATCGCAGCTGGAAGTATCGCTGATCCCTGCTCGACCGGGAACGCGGGTGTTTCTGGAGATTTGCACGGCCAGGTACGTGTTTCACCGTAGTCCGTTCCGTACTTTGCCGCCGGTGTCTGGGGGTGCCTTGGTCAGCTACGGTGGACGCTGCAGGCGGCCGCATGCCGCCCGATCCGGCGCCGGGAGCTCAAACCGGTCGCCGTTCTAGAGGTGCTTGTCGCAGTCGATGTGGAGCGTGAAGGCGCCCGCTGCGCCGGTGGGGCTGTCCACGACGAGGTAGTACCTCTGGCCCTGCACCGCGTCCAGGACGACCACCTCGTCCCCGCCGGCGCCCGCCACCTGGCTCGCGGCCACGCACTCGCCCACGGGGTCACAGCCGCCGAGGGAGTCCTCGCCTACCACGACGAGATCCAGGTCGGCCTCGCGGTTGGTCAGGGTGATGGTCACCGAGCCCGAAACGGGGTTGTCGAGCCGGTAGACGACCTCCCCGCCGGACAAGGTGCCCACAGCGCAGGGGTAGGAATCGAACAGGTCGCTGGCGCCGTAGGTCGCGCCGTTGAGGCTGGCGGCGCAGTAGGCGTTGACGGCGCCGGTGCAGACGCCGCCATTGGGCGCAGGGAGCTGCTGGCGGAAGCGCAGGATCGTGCCCGCTTCGCCGACGGCCCAGACATCGTTCGGCCCGCTCCCCCAGACCCCGCGCAGGTACTTCGTCGTGCCGGAAGCGAAGATGCTCGTACTGACTCCGTCCGAGTGCAGGATCGTGCCACTCGAGCCGACGGCCCAGATGTCGTTCGGGCTGCTTCCCCACACGTCGCTCATGTGGTACGGCGTGCCGATGTCGAGGGATTCCCAGGCGGTCCCGTTCCAGTGCTGCAGGCCGCCATCCGAGCCGGTGAGCCAGGCGTCGTTCCTGCCGCCTCCCCAGAAGTTGCTCAGGTGCCATCCCCAGGGGCCGGGAGTGACGGGGCTCCAGGACGTCCCGTTCCAGTGCCTGATCGTCTGGGCGTCACCGGAGACCCAGACGTCGGTCGGTCCGGTCCCCCAGACGCCGGACAGATGCTGGCCCGTGCCCGAGGCGTTCGCGCTCCAGGTGCTCCCGTCCCAGCGGCGGATCGTACCATTCATGCCGACGGCCCAGACATCGCTCGGGCCGGATCCCCAGACGCATCTGAGGTTCTGGGCCGTGCCCGAGGTGCTGGCGCTCCAGTTGAACCCGTCCCAGTGGAGGATCGTGCCGACCGAGCCGACGGCCCAGACGTCGCTCGGCCCGGTCCCCCACACTCTGCTCAGGTCTTGGGTGGTGCCGGAGGCGCTGGCGCTCCAGCCGCCCCCGTCCCAGTACCGGATCGTGCCTGCGCTGCCGACGGCCCAGATGTCGTTCGGCCCGGTTCCCCAGATCCCGGCGAGATACTGCGTCGTCCCGGAGCTGGCGGTGGTGTCGATCCACCCGACCCCGTCCCAGTGCAGGATCGTACCGGCCGATCCGACGACCCAGACGTCGCTCGCGCTGCTCCCCCAGACCCATCTCAGGACCTGCGTCGTGAAGGAGCTGACCGTGGTCCACCCCGCCCCGTCCCAGTGCCCGATCGTGCCGTTCGTGCCGACGACCCAGACGTCGCTCGGGCCGCTCCCCCAGACGCCGCCCAAGTGCTCGGTCGTGGCGAATCCGCCGGGGCTCCATGCCGTCCCATCCCAGTGCTGCACGCCGGCGTCCGAACCGACGTTCCAGACGTCGTTCGTGCCGAATCCCCAGATCCCTGAGAGGTGCCATCCCGAAGCGGAGGTGGCGGCGCTCCAGGACGTCCCGTTCCAGTGCCGGAGCGTCTGGGAGTCACCGGAGAGCCAGACGTCGTCCGGTCCGGTCCCCCAGACGGCTGAGAGGTGCTGGGTCGTACCTGGAGAGATGCCGCTCCAGGACGTCCCGTTCCAGTGGCGCATCGTTCCGTTTAAGCCTACGGCATAGACGTCGTCCGGCCCGGATCCCCAGACGCTCCTGAGGAGCTGGGTCGTGCCCGAGGCGCTGGCGCTCCAGGCGACCGCATCCCAGTGCAGTATCGTGCCGCCGGCGCCGACGGCCCAGATGTCGTTCGGTCCGGTCCCCCACACTTTTTCGAGACCCGCCGTTGTCCCAGAGGGCTTCTTCTTCCAGCTGCTGAAGAGGCATTGATCCAGCATCGGCTGACAGGAGTCGTTGCACGTGAGCGACCCGCTGCCCCCGTAGTTCGCGCAGCTCTGCCCGAACTGGTCGAGCCCGTCGCAGAGCTCGCTGGATCCGTTGATCACTCCGTCGCCGCAGTAGTCCGCGCAGGTGGCGGTCACCAGGCTGCTGCAGTCCCCGCTGCAACCGAGGGTTCCGCCGTGCCAGCCGAAGGCCTCGCAATTGAGCCCGGCGAGATCCGCGCCGTCGCAGGCCTCGGCGCCGTTGCGCACACCATCCCCGCACTCGCCGGAACATCCAGACGGATCGGGCTGGCAGAGGGCCGTGCAGGTCAGCGTGCCCCCGTAGTAGCCATAGGCCTGGCACGTGAGCCCCCCCAGGTCATTGCCGTCGCAGGTCTCGGGGCCGCTACGGACCCCGTCGCCGCAGAGGTCCTGGCACGTGAGCGAGCAGCGGAATCCGTTCACCGGGTCGGCGGGATCGCACACCTCCCCCAGGTCCTGCACGCCGTCTCCGCAGTGCGGGAGCGAACAGTCGGTTCGACAGGCGTCAGGCAGGGTGTCGCTGTTCGACGCGCCGTTGTCGCACTGCTCGCCCGGGTCCACGAAGCCGTTGCCGCACGCCTCCACGAGGCAAGTCGGCCCGCACGTGTCGCCGGCTTGGGTGTTGCCGTCGTCGCACGCTTCGCCCACGTCGAGCACGCCGTTGCCGCACTGCTCGACGTGGCAGGTGGCGCTGCACCCGTCCCCTCCGAGGTTGTTGCCATCGTCGCACTGCTCCCCGAGATCGAGGCTCCCGTCACCGCAAACCTCGAGCTGACAGGTCCCGGTGCATCCGTCCCCGGGGGTCAGGTTGCCGTCGTCGCACGCTTCGCCGGTATCCAGCACGTCGTCCCCGCAGTGGGGCAGGCGACAGTTGGAGCGGCAGGCGTCAGGTGTGGTGTCGGAGTTGGCGGCGCCGTCGTCGCACTGCTCCCAGGCGTCGAGAAAGCCGTCCCCGCACGCGGGCAACTCACAGTCCCCCTGGCACCCGTCGCCATCGATGGTGTTCCCGTCGTCGCAGGCCTCGCCGGAGTCCAACATCCCGTTGCCGCAGCTTTCGTCGGACGTGCACCACTGATTGCAGCCGTCGCCGCTGACGGTGTTGCCGTCGTCGCACACCTCGCCCGACGCGACGTCCACCGTGAAATCTCCGCAGCGCGGGAGCTGACAGTTCGCCTGACAGCCGTCGCCGCTGGTCGTGTTGCCGTCGTCACAGGCCTCGCCCAGGTGGGCGTCCACCACCCCATTGCCGCAGGTCTCGTTCGAAGTGCACCAGGCGTTGCAGCCGTCGCCGTTCACGTTGTTGCCGTCGTCGCAAGCCTCGCCCGGATCCAGGTATCCATCGCCGCAGCCCGGGAGCTGACAGCTGGCCGAGCAGCCGTCCGCGTCGATCAGGTTCCCGTCGTCACAGGCCTCACCCACCGCCACGTCCACGATGCCGTTGCCGCACACCTCCAGGGACAGGCAGGTGGAGCTGCACCCGTCGCCATCGTCGGTGTTGCCGTCGTCGCACACCTCGCTGGCGTCCTGGGTGCCGTCGCCGCAGGCGGGCAGCAGGCAGGTATCCTGACAGCCGTCCCCCGGCGTGGTGTTCCCATCGTCACACAGCTCCCCCGCCGCGGTGTCCACGATGCCGTTGCCGCAACTCTCGTCCGAGGTGCAGTACTGGTTGCAGCCGTCGCCGCTCACGTTGTTGCCGTCGTCGCAAATCTCGCCAGGGTCCACAATGCCGTCCCCGCACTCCGGCAGCGCACACAGCGCGGAGCAGCCGTCTCCCGGCGTGGTGTTGCCGTCGTCGCAGGCCTCGCCGATGGCGGCGTCGACATAGCCGTTGCCGCAGGTTTCGTTGGACAGACAGTCCGGCGAGCAGCCGTCTCCGGCCAGGAAGTTCCCGTCGTCACACACCTCGCCCGGATCCTGCACGCCGTTGCCGCAGTACTCCACGAGGCACACGTCAGAGCAGCCGTCCCCGCCGGTCGTGTTGCCGTCGTCGCACAGCTCACCACTCACCACGTCCACCACGGCGTCCCCGCACCGCGGCGGGGTGCAGTCCTGCCGGCAGGCGTCGGGCACCACGTCCGAGTTCTGTGCGCCATCGTCGCAGGTCTCGCCCGTGTCCACCACGTCGTCCCCGCAGCGAGGCAGGGTGCAGTCTGCCCGGCAGGCGTCGGGCTCGAGGTCGGAGTTCTCGAGCCCGTCGTCACCCTCCTCGGCGCCCTCGAGCGTGCCGTTGCCGCACAGCATGTTCTGCTGGTTCCCGTTTTGGTTGAGATTCGCGTTGCTCCCCGTCCCGCTGTCGTCACCGCACCCGCTCGCCACGAGGCACAGCGTGACCGTGGAACAAAGGACGCGATGGGTCAAGTCGTGAAGGAAAGACGCACGACGGGGTGGAGCCGCTGCTGGAGACATCATTTCCCTCCCAGGACGAAATCCTCTGCCCGGATGAACGGACCGACACTATTCAGCTTCTGAGCGAAGATATCACGGCCCGCCGCTGAAGAACACTTCAAAACAAAGCGCTTGGACATGCGTCCACGCCGTCCTGCTCGGAAATGCGATCCACCAGCTGCACAATCCAAGTAGCTGCACAATCCAAGTAGCCATCTCACTCTGTGTTGCCGGTTCCGACCACGGCCCTGGCCCCCCGAAAAATCCGGTTCAGCGACCGGTATTCCGGAGGGACGAGATGGGATTCGCGCGCACCAGCGTGGTCCTTCTGCGGCGCCCGGACTACCAGCGCCAGTCGCTGTTGTCGGGGACCTCGTCCTGGTGGACGCAGGGCATGGGGATGTCGCTGCGGGTGAAGCAGGTGGGGAGCGCAAGGGTGTCAATCTGGGCGAAGTAGTCGTCGTGGGACTGGCCGGCGGTGCCGTCCGCGTCGCCGTCCAACAGAACGCCGCTGGCTCCGCGGACGTCGGCGGCCACCTTGACCCACACGTCACCGAGGGCGTCGGCGAAGTCGATGGGGGCCATCATGAACAGCAGGTCCGCTGCCTCCCAGGCGTAGCCCGCGAGGTTGTGGTCCGCCGCGATGGAGCGCAGCGCGCCGTCCTCTTCCCACAGCACGTCCAGCGAGGTCTGACCGATGAAGAGCGAGGCGGGGTCCATGGACTCGGAGAAAGTGACGATGAGCGTGTCGCCGCTTCGCCACAGCCCGGTCACCTTGGGCGCGGAGCGTGTGCTGAAGTGGATGAGACCTGGCAGCGTGCGGATGCTGACGAGCTGCGGCTCCAGGGACTGGAGGTCCAGCACGTAGTCCGTGTCCGGTGCCAGCCCGTCGCGCGGCCTGATCATCGAGGTCTCGAAGTACACCTCGGTGTCGATGGGAAGGTGCGTTCCGTCGTCCTCGCGGTAGAGCAGCACGTCCTGGACGGCCCAGACATGCTCGGCTCCCAGGTCCTCCTCACCGATGGTGAGTCGGATGACCACGTCCCGGCTGACGCCGGTCTGGCCGTCGAAGAGGCTCTCCACCACCCAGGTGTCGTCGATGATGAGCGGCTCCGGTTCCTGCCAGTCGTCCTCCCAGGAATCTGGCCCCCCTTCACCGTCGTCCCAACTGCTGGCCATGCTGAGCACGACGCCGACGGCGAGTAGGGCGAGCCCAAAGCCGTTTCGCAACATGCGCATCTAGGGCCACCTGCGCCAGCCCACCGGGACCAGCATGCCGTCGCCGCCCGGCGCGTATAGCCGCCCGCCCCAGTCGCCGTCCGACACCAGCAGCCCGGCGTCGGTGGACAGCAGGGCGTTGGCGTGCCCGTCGAACTCCACCGTTCCCCACGCCGACCCCTCCAGCCAGGTCAAGCGGCTCAGGTAGCGGTCGTTGTCGAAGCTCAGGGCGTAGAACGTGCCCTCGTGCAGGGCGAGGTCCACGTAGCGCCCCGCGGGCAGCACGGACTGCTCGACGAACGGCGGCTCGCCCACGCCCGGACCCGGCAACGACACGGAGATGACCGTCGAATGCCCGTCGTCATCATGGGGGCACAGGACGTGTATGCTGTCGGCGTCGGCGACGAGTCGCGTCTGGTTGTCCTTGCGTCCGGAGAAGTAGTCGGCGATGTCGTACATCTCGCACTGCCCGATGCGCGCCGCGGTGGGCTCGGGGGCCACGGGCACCCCCTGCGTGTCCGGGCGCACGATGCGGTGGAGCACGCCAGTGACCCACTCGTACGCGTACAGGTAATCGCTGTGGACAAGCAGGTGTGCAAAGCCGGGAAAGGTCGACTCGGGCAACGGGACCGGCTCGGCGACGACCATGGACCCTGGGTTCCACAGCCGGATCAGACTGTTTTGCGCCCGGGACGAAAGGTACATTGAGGAATCCCCGAGCGCGATGTCAAAGGCGTCGAACCCGCCCCCGTTGGGCAACTCGGTCGCATCTGTTTGGCCGTCCTGCCAGTAGAAGAGCCGGTCGTCCTCGGTCAGCAGCCACAGCCCGGCGTGCGTGGCGGCCGTGCGGTGCACGGGAGCGCCCAGGTCGAAATGGACGGGCGCGGCGCCATCGGATGGCAGCGCGGTCTCCACGCCGTGGGCGCCGTGCAGCACCAGTGTCGCGGGCGTGCGCGCCACACCGATGGGGTCGTTCGGCTGGACGTAGGCGCCGACGTCGATCATCCGGCCCGTGTCGTCCACCCGCATGATCTTCAGGGTCCGCTCGCCGAGCCACCGGAAATTGCCGAGCACGAAGAGCAGGTCGCCCTGCAGGCCGATGCCGATGGGATCCCGCTGCTCCACCCAGAGGGTTTCGAGATCGTTGTCGGGCAGCACCTCAGGACCGTCCAGCGGAGGCGGCTCGGCGCTCTCGACCTTCTGCGCCAAGTACCCTTCGGCGCTCGCCATGGCGGTGGCATTCACCGAACGGACCGACTCATCGCCAGCAGCGATGTAGGCGATGCCCTTGCGCACTACCACGTCGTTCACGTAGAACCCCTCCACATTCGGCTCGGCGTAGTATCCAGTCCACCGCACCTGCTGGGGCGACGCGGCGTCATAGACCAGCAGCGCCTCGCCGCCGGCTACGAACACTCGCTTGTCCACGGCGTCCACCCCGCGAGCGTGCCCGTGGGGGACCCAATAAGATTCCACGAGCTGGGGGGCCCGGGGCTCGAACAGGTCGATCACCGCCAACACCGAGCAGGCCGCCACATAGGCGAACGACCCCTCGACGTCCACGCCGAAGGCGAAGCCAGGGGTGGCGACCTGGGCGACCACCTCAGGCGCCGCGAGGTTCGAGGCATCCACCACGAAGAGCCCGGCCGCGCCGGCCGCCACCACGGCGTAGCGCCGGTCTTCCAGCAAGGTGACGTCCAACGCCGGGCCGGGCAGCGACAGACTGCTGAGCAGCTGGGGTGCCACGGCGGATGCGTTTCCGGTCTCCCGCCCCGCCGCCATCGCCGTGGCGTCGAGGGACTTGAGCACGTGGAGTCCGGCCTCGCCGGCCGCCACGAACAGCAGGCCGTCGCGGCTGGCGGCGATCTGCAGCGGATGTCCCGCCAGTCGGATCATCGACAGCCGCTCGGGTCGGGTGGCATCGACGATGCCCACCGACCACAACAGGCTGCCGTCAACGAGGTGCGCTACGCCACCGCTGGTGGCCACGCCACGGAACATGGGGGTCTCGAAGCGCTGCAGGTAGCTCGGGTCGTCCGTCTGCTCACAGGCTTCGTCGAGGACCTCGTAGCCATTCAAGCCCGGGCCATCCCGCTCCGACGGCGAGAGGAACGTCCCGGTGGGCGACGAGCCACCGTACGGGTCTGCCGCGCCATCGTAGCCCGAGTCGCCACAGCCCAAGGCTCCCACGGCCACCCACAACACGAGCGTGGCCACGGTCAGCCGCGCCGCCGCTGCACAACACCCTCCCGGGGCAGCGCGCACCGCGGCCTGCGCCCGGGCCGTTCGTCGCGGCCGAGTCCTTTGTGCGGTCATCACCGACTCCTCCTGCGAAACTGATTCTGTACCGGATTGAATCTCTGCAACGAAGGTGCCAAAGCACCGAACGCGGCATTCGATCACTATTCCGCAGGTCTACACATTGCGTTCGTATTCGCCATCACAACAACGCACCGTCAGCCGAATGACGTTCGCGACAACGATGTCAGAGTTCGTCGGCCGCGCCCCGCACGATGCCCGGATTGATGCCGATTGACTCCGACCAAGCCACCAGAGGATACTCTCGTACAGGCCCAAAACGTGCATGATTCACGCTACGCGCTAGGCGCCCGCCCGGATGCGCGGTTGCGGGACGTCATTTGTGAGGAGCGGTTGCACGAATCGAGTCGGATCGGATCGGATCGGAGAAACAAATCTCACACTCAAGAACCGGGCGAGAGCTGCTCCACGAGTTTATTGAGGGGCTTCAAGAGATCGCGCGCAACCAGTTCCCGCGACAGTGCCGGACCTGCGGACGCGAATTCCGCGATGTGGAGGAGTTCATCCAATTGACGCACGCCATGCGCGATGCCGATAATGAGCCGCTCACAGCCATCCAACCGACCACTGATGATGCCGGTCGGCCGGCGCTTCAGCTGTATCGAAACTGCCCCTGCGGCTCGACGCTGCTGGAGTTATTCCGGGACCGCCGCGATCTGTCGCCCGCGGGCCGACAGCGCAGGAAACGTTTCGGTGAGCTGCTGGAGCAGCTGGAGCAGTCCGGTCTCGGTCGTGAAATCGGACGCTCCGAGCTGCGCCGGTTCCTGCGCGGGGAAGACAGCGAACTCATCCGCAGCCATATCAACAAGCTCAAGGACGAAGACTGAGTCGCAAGCGCCGGGCCCACACGCGCGGGACGTCAGCGAGGTCGATCCGTCGCTTTTTCGCCCTCTGCATTGCCTCGGCGCAGCAGCCAATCTCGAGCTCGCCATAGGCGCCCGCCGTGAAACGAGCATTCTGACCTTTCCCCAGGCTGGCGCCGTCGAACATCTTCTTGAGATTTGGCGGCGCATCGGTGGTCCGAGCACGTCGGAAGTATCGACTGCAAGCGAGGTGCCATGGCGGGGAACGGTAGGGGCGGGATGGCGGAGTGTAGGGATCGGCGTGATGGGGGAACCTCGACTATCCCCGCTTCGTCCGCTTGACCGTCACCCCGGGGCTGTGAGCCTGCGCGGCGGCTCCGCGTGGTTTCTCACTGCGCTGAGATGTGGAAGTGGTTGTGATGCTGCCGGTTGTAGTCCGGGCCGATCACCCAGTAGGTCAACGGGCTCCTACGCACGCGGCAGTACACGAGCTGCAGACGCCGGGCCAAGGCGCCGGACACGGGTCGCCCGCAGGCGCTGGCCCCCCGACGCCAGTGGGTCAGCACGCTGGCTGACCGGCCGCCCGGGCCGAGCAGCCGGTGCACGTCGATCGCCAACCCAAAGGCATGCTTGCTCAACCGCTTGCGACCCGCCACGCGCCGATACATGTACGTGCTCGAATAGCGCAGCTCGTCGAAGCCCGCGCTCTGGATCAGGGGCGCCAGGGAGTACAGCACCATCGCGAACTTGCAGGCCATCAGGGCCGGCTTCTTCCCTCCGCCGATGGAGCGCAGCTTGAGCCCGTTCAGCGGTCCGGTCACCAGCACCGGCGTCGCCATTCCACGGCGCGCCTTCGTGGACCGATGCGGAACACGGAAACGCCTCAGAACCCGGAGGCACGCGCGTCCCGACACGGGACTCGGGAACGTCGCCCGGACACGGTGAGGCGGCGACCGGTTGGCGTCCGGGGATCCCGGCCCCCGGGGCGCCGGCGGGGGGATCACGACTCTCGGAGGATCCTGAGGTGCCGTACGCCTCGGGGTGCGATGGCGAGCGTCTGCCGCTGCATGGCACCAGAGTCCCACGGCTGCCAGCACGGTGAGCCGGGCCTTCAGCAGGTACGGGGTACGCGTCAGAATCATCACCGAATCATAGCACTGGGAGAGCACGAGGCTCGCCGACTCACCAGGGGCCGGGGATCGGCGTGGTCAGATCGGCGCTGTCACGAATTCTAGTCGCAGGGGTCGGTGGACTCGGAGAGGCAGGTGCCGTCCATCTGGCAGTAGTCGGACTGGCACTCTTCGTCCTCCACGCACTGCTGACCGCCGGCTTTCTTGGTCATGCAGACCCCGGTGTAGTTCTGCATGTCCATGTCGCAGTACAGGTTCGCGAACATGTCACAGGGCGTGACGGTCACCACCTCTGTGGACGGATCCTGCTCCATGCAGGTTCCGCCCGCCTGCAGCATCTGCGCGCACACGGTGTACTCGAGCGCGTCCGTGTACTCCGCCACGCAGCCGAGCCCGAGGCCGAGATTACAGAAGGGCGCCTCCTCGAACCCGCCGCAGGCGTCGCCCACGTGGCTCGCGAGCTCCACCTCGGCGCACCGCCCCTCGCCGTTACACCAGAGGCCGTGCTGGCACTGCTGCTGATTCTCGCAGGTCTGCCCGGCGGCGACGCGGTTCTCGCACACTCCGTTGCCGCTCCAGTCACACCAGAGCCCGTAGGCGCACTCCCGATAGGACTCGACGCAGTCGTCGCCGAGCCCGAGCGGCCCCGGGTCCAGGATGCACATCCCGGCTTCGCACTCCGCGCCGAACTCGCATGTCTGGCCCATGCTGCAGTCGCCGCCGAGGAGCACGCGGTTCGCGCAGACACCCGGACACGCGGTCGTCATGTCGCACCAGCCGCCGCTGCACTCCTCGTCCATGGTGCAGTCGGTGCCGTTGCCGAGCAGGCCGGTGAACGTCTCGTCACAGGCCGGGTCGGGTGAGCCCGCGCCGTAGATCTCGCCGCAGCTGAGCGACTGCATGGCGTTGAGGCACTGGCGCGCGAGCGCGCCGTCGTAGCTGGTGTTCCCGGCGTTCACCGAGTCGATGAGCGTCTGGAGCCCGTTCTCCATGCCGCCCGAAGACTCGAGGAACTCCAGGCAGGTGTCCACGTCCCCGCCAAAGAACGCGACGTAGACGTCGAAGTCGCAGTCGATGGCCACCTCGCAGTAGTTCCGCATGTAGGCGCTCTCGAGGTCATTGATGCCGATCGGCCCTGAGTCGTCGTCGCCGCAGGCCCCCAGGCCGCCCAACAGAACCAAGACACCCAACACTGACACGAGCTGATTCGTTACACGTCTCATCGATCAATCCTCCTTGAGTATGACTTATCTACAAGCCGATGATACGCGAGAGTCGGTGATAGCTTTAATAATATTTCGTATGTTTCCCTGGGGGCTATCTGCAGCACCTCCCGAGCGTAGCGAGGTTCCCCCGGAGGCGGAGGGGGAGAGCTGAGTCGCGAAGCGGCGGATCGATCTCCGGCAGGGGGCGATCCCTGATCGGCTCAGCCCGGGGGCCGGGGCCGGGGCTGCGCCGCCCGGTTCCGCTCCCGGTTGCGCCTCTGAAGGCTCCCCGCCGCGAGACGAAGGCGCTCGAACAGCTCCTGCCACGGGCCGCAGTCCAGGGCCGGATCCAGGGCGAGGAGCACGCCGGCGCACGGGCGCCTGGCAGGGCACTCCGCGCAGGGCGTCTGGGCCCGTGGAAAATCCCGCCTGTCCTGGAGCAACCCCTGATACGCCGCTGACGAGCGCCAGGCGGACACCTCCTCGTCCGCGGTGCCGTAGCGGGTCGCTGCCTTCCCCGCCCAAGCTTCGCACAGGCTGACGTGGCCCTCGTCGGTGAGGTAGAAGTGATCTTCGGGGACCCCGAACCACAGGTTCCACAGGGTGCGACGCTGCCGTTGGACCAGGCACACGAGCAACGAGTGGAGGGGCTCCACCGGCACGTCGAGGGCCGGCTCGAACAGGTAGTGCTCCAGCAGCTCCAGCAGGAGATCCCCGCCGCGCAGCAGCCCGGGGACCGCCGGGAGCTGGACCGGCCAGCCGGCCAGGGAGGCGCGCGTCACTGCTTCGAGGATGCCCTGTCGTGAGGTGATCCGGGGCGCGGCCCACAGGTTCACCTGCGCTTCCCAGCGACGCACCTGCTCGCCGTGGAGCTCCGCGGCGGAGGAGCGGTCGACCTCGACCACGACCCGCAACCCCGGCCCGACGGCCTGAAGGACGGCGTCCAGCTCCGACGTAAAGGGGAGCTCGAGACGGCGGATCCGCGTGGCCGATCGCCACCGCGCCAGCAGCGCGGCGAGGCGGTCCGGCTCGCATCCATCGCCCGGCGCGCGGAGGAACACCTGCTCCGCAGGGGCCCGATGTGACTCGATCCAGTCGACCGGGCAGGACACCACGTGGGGGATCACGGCTCCTCCCCGTCGGCCGAGCCGCATCCGAACAGATCTTCGTGATCCTCGGGGGCCGGCGCCGCCTGGACGCCGACGCGATCCCGGAAGGCGTGCTCGAAAAACAGCTTGCGACCCTCGCACCAGCATGTCCGGCGGAGCAGATCCCCATAGGCGATCTGCGCGTCATTGGGACAGCCGCCGTGGCAGAAAGCCCACCAGCGGCACCCCGCGCACTCGCCCTGCTGCAGCCATTCGATCCGGTTGAGCAACGCGCGCCGCGCCGGGACCTCCAGCAGCTCCCCCAAGGGCGTGTCGTTGAGGTTGCCGAAGGGCAGCACCTGGTCGTCCAGGGACCGCCCGCAGCTGTACACCGTGCCATCGGCCTTGATTCCGGCAAAGCTCTCGGTGCAGCGGCCGGAAAAGGCGCAGGCGATCCGGGCCCGACGCCCGCCGGCGAGCTGGTCCCAGCCCTGGAGCGGGTCGACGCGGATCGTGCGCCCATCCCGATCCCAGGCGTCCCAGAGCTCGACGAGAAACTCGCCCCATTGACGCGAGCTGATGTGCAGCTCCGTGTTGTCCCGGGCGAGGCCGGTGGCGTAGAGCGGATTGAACCGAAGGCCGCCGTCGTAGTCCAGCTCCCGGAACGCCTGGTAGATGCGGTGGGCCTGGCCGAGGGAGCG
>JBDRSE010000253.1:0-9805 GCA_043825095.1 bacterium | reverse complement strand
CGACGAGGATCTCCACCTGGTTCCCGTTGACGCCCGCCTCGTTCTCCAGCAGGTCCTTGGTGAACTGGCTGTTGGCCAGGATTCGCGTGGCGGACCGGGCGGATCGCGCCATGAGACGGACGCGCTTGTCCCGGAAGATGGTCTCGACCAGCTCCGGCGTCTCCACGCTGCGGAAGAAGTCGTAGAGCGGCTCCTCGATCCTCCAGTTCGACACCACGTTGGAGGCGAGGCGGAACGGATAGGCGATCCACGGCCGCATCACGTCGTTGCCCACGGACCGGCAGATCACGGGCACGTCGCAGAGATCGTCCAGCAGGCCGTAGAACGTGTTGCTGCTGTAGATCAGATCCGGGCGAAAGCCGCGGGCCGCCTCGACGAGGAGCTGGATGGTGTGCCAGTAGCCGATGCGGCTCATCACCCGGTGCACGGGAAACGGCAGCTCGGCGTCGGTCCGATCCGCCTCTTCCTGTTGGAACGGCGAGGCGCCCTGGTACGTGTAGACGCGCACCGTGTGCCCCTGGTCATGAAGGTGCTCCGAGAGATATCTCGCGTGGGTCTGCATCCCCCCGATGGACGGGGGGAACTCGGGCAGGATGAGCATGATCCGCAACCGCTTCGCAGTGCCCGTCCGAGCACTTCCAGACGCCGCGCCGTCGCGATGGATCTCAGCTTCCATGGTCCTATTTCGTCCCTGCATTCAACTTGCCCACTCTACAATCGTTTTTTGCGTTTTCCTACTGATATCAAATGCAATAACCAGTGCTGACCCACCCTTTGGGGAGCGCCCTCAGGCCGCCGTGTAGAGCTGCAGCCGGCAGCGCTTGCAGTGCCGGTGGTACTCCCCCTCCGAATAGGCCGCCTGGATGGACTCGAAGGTGTCCTGCCCCACCCGGTGGATATACCGAAATCTCGAGGGAAAATGAGGACAAAAGCGATATTGCAGGAGGGGGACGCCCCCCTTGATCCTGTAGAAAGCGAACCGTAGCTCCTCGGGTCGGCTTCGGAAGGGGCAGCTCTCCACGTCGGCCTGCCCCGTGGCCCCCGCGAGCACCTCGGCGCCAGTGATGTGCTCGTCCACGGGAATCTTCGCTCTTTTCCTGAACTCCGTGACGACCTCCTGCCACCGCTCGAGCCGCTCCCGCACCTCGCTCCTGGACTTCGAGATCTCCGCCACGTTGAACCCCTGCCCTCCCTGCTGGTTCATGAGCTTCCACCGGAGCGTGGAGCTCTCGTCCGGCTGTATCTCGTCCAGGAAAGCGGCGAGCTCCTCCGGCGCGTTGGGATGGTTCAAGATGAACTTGTAGCACTTCCGCTGCGCGAGCTTCGCCAGCTCCTTCATGTTCTCGACGTACACCGGGAAGGGGAACCCCTGGCTCATGTGCTCCCACTGCTGGGCGTGGAAGTAGAGAATGGTATGTGTGAGCACCACCTTGTCCCAGGGCATCCCCTCCAGGTCGAGCCGCTGCCGGCGCTTGGCGCCGTACTGATAGGACGTGAAGAAGTGGATGCGGCTCACGTGGGGCGCCATGTCCGCCATCAGGCGGCCGATGCCCGGCAGCAGAATCGGCTCGCCTCCGGAGACGAACAGCTCCTGGGGCTTGAAGTGAGCGACGACGTCGCGGTAAAAGCGATGAACCTGGTCCGCGTGGCCTTCCCGGTTCAGGTCCGCGAAGACGCGGTTCTTCTTGTGGGTGGCGCAATAGCGGCACCGCCCCTGGCAAGGCTGAAGGATCTGGATACGCAGGCAGCGGAACGTTGACATCGACTCGCTTTTCCCGGGCAGCGAAAGGCGGTATTAGAACAGAATCCGATGCGGATGTCAGCCACGATCATCGGATAATCACGGGGCCACGGAGCGCGTGGTCAGACAACACCCAAGGCATGAACAATCAGCTGAAAAAGTGGCGAATTCAGGCCCAAAAAGCCGGCGGTCAGCTCGGGCACATGGTGCTGCTGGAGTGGCAGGTTCCCCGCCTATACGACGGGTTGGTTCACATCGCCAACCGCGCCTTCGGACGCACGATTCGCATCGACGCCTGCACCAAGTGTCAGCTGAGATGTCAGAAGTGCTCCACCGCCAAGGGGATCAACCGGGACGGGATCGTCGGCTGGGGTTGCCTCTCCTATGCCGATTACAAGCGGTTGCTGGACGATAACCCGGACATCCGCTCCGTCGAGCTCTCCAATTGGGGCGAGATCTTTCTCAACCCGGAGATTGTCGAAATCCTACGTCTCTCCCACGAGCGGAAGGTCAGGTTGAAGGCCGGCAACGGCGTGAACCTGAACCTCCTCACCGAGGAGATGGCAGAGGCGCTGGTGAAGTACCGGTTCCAGCATCTCTCCATCTCCCTGGACGGCGCGAGCCAGCAGACGTATCACGAGTATCGACGGCGCGGGAAGTTCGACAAGGTCATCCGGAACATCGAGCGCATCAACGAGTACAAGAAGGCCTTCGGCTCCCGCTTTCCCATCCTCTCCTGGCAGTTCGTGATCTTCGGTCACAACGAGCACGAGCTGCCCGTGGCCCGACGCCTGGCGACCGAGCTCGGCATGCGATTCCGGCCGAAGCTGAACCACAGCCCCCACTACTCCCCGGTGATCGACACCGAATACGTGCGCCGGGAGAGCGGCCTCGAGGTCGCGTCCCGGGACGAGTTCGCCCAGCGGACCCATCGACCCTACAGCTTCCCCTGCACGCAGCTGTGGGACTCACCGCAGATCAATTGGGACGGCAAGCTGCTCGGCTGCTGCGTCAACAAGTACGGTGACTTCGGGAACGTCTTTCAGCGCGGCCTCACGGCCGAGCTCCAAGGCTGGAGATATCGCTACGCCAAACAGATGCTCACCGGCGCCCGGCCCCCGCGGGAGGACATCCCCTGCCACCAGTGCAAGGTCTTCGGCAAGATCCAGCAAGCCAGCGCCCAGCGCAAGAACGGACAGTAGCCTCCCCCAAACAGGCAACGACGGCTTCAAACGGTGTAACCGTTCACGTGGTAGACGGCACAGCGCCCCCCGCGCGCAGCGCGGGCTTCCCCTCGAGGGGACGAGAGGGGTGTCTTCCGCCGCGGAGCGGCGGAGCTGTCGGGCTGGTTTCGGCGCTGTGCGAATCCAAGCGCCTGCCGGAGATCGATCCGCCGCTTCGCGGCTCAGCTCTCCCCCTCCGCCCCCTCCGAGGGAACCTCGCTGCGCTCGTGAGGTGCTGCAAATAGCCCCCTGTGAACACATACGGGGCGGACTTCGCTACTGCTCGATGATCACGGGGATGATGACCGGCTTGCGATCGAGCTCCCGACGGAAGAATCCCCGCAGCCGGCGCCGCACCACCACGGCGAGCTCTTCGGGCATGGAGCGAGCGCCGGGGTTGAGCTCCTCCACGGCGTGCTTGAGCGCCTGGGTGGCTCGGGCGAGAATGTCGGCCTGCTCGTCGGGGCGCAGCACGCCCACCGCGGTGAGCTCGGGCTCCCGGGCGAGCTGCCCGGTGGCGAGATCAAGGGTCACCAGGGCCACGATGGTCCCGGTGGCGGCCAGGGCGCGGCGGTCCCGAAGCACGAGCTCTTCCACGTCTCCGACGCCCTTGCCGTCCACCATGATCCGACCGGAGGCCACCCGATCCACCAGGGTGGTGCCGGAATACCGTACCTCGATGACGTTGCCGTTCTGGGGCACGTGTACCCGCTCCACGCCGGCCTGGTGCGCGATCTCGGCGTGCTCGATGAGCATGCGGTAGCGGCCGTGCACCGGGACGACGCAGCGGGGCCTGAGCAGCAGCAGCATGCGACGCAGATCCTCCCGGAACCCGTGGCCGCTCACATGGACCCGTCGGCCACGGGCAGGATCCACCACGGTGGCCCCCTTCTGACAAAGCAGGTCCACCAGGCGGTTCACCTTGCGCTCGTTTCCCGGGATGGTGCGCGCGGAGAGCACCACCGTGTCGCCCGGCTGCACCGTCAGGTGTGGATGATCTCCGAGGGCCAGGCGGCGCAGCGCGGACCCGGGTTCGCCCTGGGTGCCGGTCACCACGGCCACCAGGCGCCGGGGAGGCAGGTCCGGGGCGCGTTCCGCAGGGATCCGCAGCCCGGGTGGAAACGCCAGCAGCCCTTGCTCCTCGGCGAGCCGCGCGTATTGAATCAGGCTTCGTCCCTCCAGCGTGAGCTGTCGACCGAACCGGGCTGTCAGCGCGAGCAGGGTGTTCAGTCTCTCGATGTTGGAGGCGAACTGGGCGATGAAGATGCGCCCCGGCGCCGTGGCGAACAGGTCGGTCAAGGCCTCGGCGACGTCGGCTTCGGCCGGGCAAAGCCCGGGCTCGAGCGCGTTGGTGGAGTCGGTCACACTGGCGAGCACACCCTCGTCCCCGAGGGCGGCCAACCGCTCCAGATCGGTGCCCTCGGCCGGCAGCCCGGGGCCGCTCATCTTGAAGTCGCCCGTGTGGACCACGAGCCCGGCCGGGGAGCGGATCGCCAGGGCCACCGAATCCGGGATCGAGTGGGCCACCCGGAGCGGCTCCACGGTGAAGGCGTCGCCGATAGCGACGGGTTGGCGCGGCTCCAGGAGGTTCAGCTCCACGTCACAACCCGGGCCGTTCTCCGCCAGCTTCTCGCGGATCAGGCTGCGGGTGAACCGGGTGGCCCAGACCGGCGCCGGCGCCGCGCGCAGGGCAAAGGTCAGGGCTCCGAGGTGGTCTTCGTGGCCGTGCGTGATCACGTAGCCGCGCAGTTGCTCACGGTGCTCGCTCAGAAACTGGAAGTCGGGCAGCACCGTGTCGACGCCGTACATGCTGTCGTCGGGAAACATCAGGCCGCAGTCGACGGCCAGCAGCTCTTCGCCGTAGCGATAGCAGGTCAGGTTCAGTCCGAACTCGCCGCATCCGCCGAGAGGGATGATGTGCAGTGGGAGCGCTACCATGGGTCGAGGGTGCTCACAGCGTAAAGCAGGCCGGACATGGTGGACCCCTCGGGGGCGGTCAGAGTCGCTCCAGAGACTCTGCC
Organism: bacterium; assembly: GCA_043825095.1. Taxonomy (GTDB): domain Bacteria; phylum Myxococcota_A; class Polyangia; order HGW-17; family JAJRWW01; genus JBDRSE01. Next base: position 4,820 of record JBDRSE010000253.1, on the reverse strand, counting down.
CGGGCGTAGCTCGCGTCGAGCTCTCGCGCGGCGAGCTCCTGAGATACCCGCACCGAGAAGATTAGGATCCAGAGCAGGGTGAACGCCCCCAGGCTGATAAACAGGGCGTGCTTCATGACGGGCTCCAGGGTCTGCACCACCGTGGTCGGTGGGTGCATACCGCGGCTCCACAGCTTGACCGAGAAGTACACCAGCGGCACGTTCGCGGCGCCGAAGATCGCGAGCGCCGCCGACAGGCGCGGCGCCTCCGGGCCGGCAAAGCGGCGTACGAACACGTAGACCGCGAAGGTCAGCCAGCACACCAGCGAGGTGGTCAGGCGCGCGTCCCACACCCACGGCTTTCCCCAGGCGCGGCTCGCCCAGAGGGGCCCCGTGGTCATGACGATGATGCCGAAGGCAAAGGCCAACTCGCCGGCCGCGGCGGCCACGGCGTCTCCCTTGGGTCGTCCGGTCAGGTGGACGATGGCGCCGCCGGCACACACCAGGGCGGACAGGAGCATCAGCCACGCCGCCGGGACGTGGAAGAAGAAGATCTTGAAGATGACCCCCTGCACCAGCTCGTTGGGCACCCGGGCGACCACGAGAAAGGTCGCCAGGCCGAGCAGGGCGGCGCAGCAGGCGGCGAGAGCGACGGTCCACTTTTGGCTCATGGAGCTCCTTCGATCAGTCCATCTCTGTGTACCCGGATGCCGGGTCGAGGGCAACCCTCTCCGACGAAACGCGTCAGCTTTGACAGCCGATCCGGCCGAGTCTACTATGGCCTGGTGTCCCGCGTCACAAATCGGCGCACTCGGAACGAGTGCCGAACTGAGACGCGGGACTCGAGCGCTCCACAGGCGCCGCGAGGCTGCCCTCCGATGCACTGCCATGATCGCCATCTGCGCCGTTTCGCTAGGTTTCTCTGGGTCTTGGTCCCGGTCTGTTCGGGCCTCGGGGCGTGCCTCTGGAGCACGGACGAGCCCTACCTGGGTCGAGACGTTTCGGAGCCGATCCAGGTGCTCTCGCACAGCCCGGCTGCGGGTCAGGAGGGCGTTCCCACCAACGCCGGCCTGACGTTCTTCTTCGACGACGCCGTGCACCCCGACAGTGTGTCGGGCGACACGATCTGGCTCTCGGCGGGCGGGACCGCCGTTGGGGCCTCCAGGCGGGTGGATCTGCTGGACTGCTCGGTGACACTCCGGCCGCACGCGCCGCTCCAGCCCTTGCTGACGCATCGCGCGGAGGCCGCGGGACTGTGGGGCTTTTTCACTTCGCCCCTGGCAGAGCCCATAGCGGTGGGTTTCACCACCGGGGATGCCACGACCGCGCTCCCCGTGGATCCACTGGATCCGCCGACGCTGGATGACCTCGTGAGCGGGGTCTTTGCCGATCGGTGCGCGAGCTGCCACTCTGCCCATCTGCCCCCGGGCGGTGTGGACCTCAGCTCGGTAGAGGGAGCCGCCGCGAGTCTGGTCGGTCGCCAGAGCGAGCTCTGGCCAGGCGCGACGCGGGTCGTGCCTGGGAGCCACGCCCGCAGCTATCTGTTCTGGAAGCTGCTGGGCCTGCCGGCGGTGTTCGGCGACCCCATGCCGCCGGAGGGGGACTGGCCGCTGGATCGCGGCTGCGGCACCGCCGACGCGGACCTCCGCCGCATCGCCGCCTGGATCGACAGCCTGTAGCGCGGCGCTATCGCTGCCGCCGGACCCCTCGCCGGAAGAATTTGTACAGCAGGGTCTTGAGGAATTCGGTGAATACCTGGTTGTGGGATTGCACCGTGGTCTTGTTGGTGACGTAGGCGTACCAGCGCTTTCCCCGTCGTTTGAGGCACCGCTTGTAGTAGGTCTTGTGGAGGTAGCCGCAGCGCTGGGCACGGGTGCCGATCAGGGTGCGCTCATAGGCCTTGTAGGCCGGTTTCGTCGCGGCTCCCCGGCAGGAGTTCACCACCCGGGTGTGGGCGCGACGGAAGCGTTTGACGATGAAGTCTGCGTAGAAGGGGCTGCCGTAGCAGGTGTCCGAGGTGCCGAAGAGGAACAGACGCGGAAACGCCTTGGCCGCGGCGTAGATCCCGGCACCGGGGCAGCAACCGGAACCCGAATGGGCCACCAGGGACCAGCTCTTGACCCGAATTCCGTGCTTGCGCAGCAGCTTCGTCAGCTTCTGTCGATAGACCCGGAAGTTGAAGCTCCCCCCAAAGACCGCGGGCAGCCCGCCGCGGTTGTTGGCCTTGGTGCAGGTGCCGTGGTGGATCGGCTCGGCCAGGATCACGGGCCAGACCTGCCGGCTGGCCACGTACTTCGACACCAGCCGCTCCAGGTGGCGGCCCCCGCCGAGGCTCGGGTGCCGGTCCAACCCCTTGTTGTTTCCGTGCAGCATGATGATCACCGGCGCGGTGCCCCCACAGGAGATGCGCCGGGGAATGAAGACCTGCCCGCCGTGGGTGTACTTCAGCCCGACGAGCTTGTCGCGCTTGTGACAGCGCCGGCGAGCCTCCGCCGGCGATGCCAGCGCCCAGAGCTGCAGAACCGCCAGCAGGGGTGTCAGAAGGTGGAGCGCTCGTCGAGCCATGGTGACAGACCTTATACAGCGGACGCAGCGCGAGGCAACTTCATTCAGACCCGTGAAACGATGTCGCCGTGGTACGGAGAAGTCCCACGGGACCTTCCCCCGGCTTGACCGGTCGCAGATTTAGACCTAGTCTCGGCTTTTGCACTTTGTTCTACTGCGAACGGCCGAAATCGCGCCTGTCGGCGTTGCTCGTCGGTTGGAGGCGAGGAGACGAGCCATGAGCGAAGATCGATCCTCAGATTCGCGCGCCGGTGGGGATCCCCCAAGGAACAAGCAGGCCGCCGCCGGGGCGGCGAAGGAGCTGTTGGAGCGGATCCGGCGGCTGGCCGCCCGCGGCCGCCAGAGTGCGGAGGCGCTGGCGCAGCGGATCGTGCGCCGGGCGCTCGGGGACGTCCCGCACTCCCCCCCTGCCGCGTCCCCGGCGGTGGTTCCTGAACGGCCGTCCGAGCCGGAGCCGGCCGGGGAGGAGGCCAACGGGCGTTCGACCCCGGAGGCAGCCGGTGTCGCGCCCCCAGTGGAGGGGGAGCTGAGCCCGGAGAGGCTGGCCGCGGTGGACGAGGAGCTGCCAGAGCTGCCGCCGGACTACGGAGATCGGCGAGTGGTGCTGCTGGCGCGCGATCCGCAGTGGCTCTTCTGCTATTGGGATCTCTCGGCCGTGGATCGTGAGCCCCCCGCCCGGGAGGGCCGCCTCGCCCTGCGCCTGCACGACGCGACGGACATCGATCTCGCCGTACACCCCTCTTGGTCCCAGCACATTTTCCCGTTGGACAAGGACGAGCGCTGGCGCCATCTCCCGCTGCCGCAGCTGGATCGACACTACATTGCCGAGGTGGGGTACCTGTGGCCGAGCGGGGCGTTCCAGGCGCTGGCCTGTTCGGATGTGGCCGAGGCGCCGCCCATCGGACCTGCGGTCGGCGGACCGCCGGCGCTGGAGGCCACGGTGGAGCTCGACGCTCCGCTGCCGGGGCCGCTGACCGCGCCGCCCCCGACGCCGCCCAGCGCGGGAGGGCCGGGCGCGGCCCGCGCGGCGGGATCGCCCGGCGCGCCGTGGAGCGGCGCCGGGAGCTCGGCCGGCTTTTGGGGCGCGTATTCGTGAGCTCGGCCGCGCCCGCCGCCACCGGCTATCTCGCCCTCGTCCTGCACGCGCATCTGCCCTTCGTGCGGCATCCGGAGCACGACTCCTTTTTGGAGGAAGACTGGTACTTCGAGGCCGTGACCGAAACCTACGTCCCGCTGCTCGGGGTGCTCCAGCGGCTCCTGGAGGACGGGGTTTCCTATCGGCTGAGCGTGTCGATCACGCCGTCGCTGATGAGCATGCTCGCCGACGAGCTGCTCGCCGCCCGGTACGAGCGCCATCTCCGCCGGCTCATCGAGCTCTCGGAGCGGGAGCTGGAGCGCACCCGGGGCAGCAGCACGCAGCGGGTTGCCGAGCTCTACCGCGGTCAGCTCGTGGCCACCCGAGCCACCTGGGACCGTTGGGGCGGTCGACTGCTGCAGGGGTTCCGGGAGCAGCTCGAAACCGGCCGTCTGGAGATCCTCACCAGTGCCGCGACCCATGGCTATCTGCCGATGCTCCGCCCGAATCCAGAGGCCGTGCGGGCGCAGATCGCCGTGGGGGTTGGGTGCTACGAGCGCCACCTCGGGCGGCCTCCGCGCGGTGTCTGGCTGCCCGAGTGCGGATACTACGCCGGGCTGGATTCGGTGCTGGCAGAGTTCGGGCTGCGGTACTTCGTGACCGACGGCCACGGAGTGCTGCACGCGCGGCCGCGACCCCTTCCGGGGAGCCTCGCGCCGGTGTACTGCTGTGCGTCGGGGGTCGCGGCCTTTGCCCGTGACACCGAGACCGCCCTGCAGGTCTGGAGCCGGGATCACGGGTACCCGGGGGATCCGGTCTACCGGGAGTTCTACCGGGACATCGGCTACGACCTCGAGCTGGACTATATCGGCCCCTGGGTGCAGCCCGACGGCGCGCGCAAGAACACCGGCTTCAAGTACTATCGCATCACCGGGCCCGGCGAGGAGAAGGTGCTCTACGATCCGGTGCGCGCCCGTGAGCGAGCGGAGCTCCATGCCGCCCATTTCGTGACCCAGCGGGAGCGCCAGATCGAGCGGCAGGCCGCTGCCCTCGGCCGCCCCCCGGTGGTGTTGGCGCCCTACGACGCGGAGCTGTTCGGCCACTGGTGGTATGAAGGCCCCTGGTGGCTCGAGGCGGTGCTCCGGGGCTTCGCGTCTCGCCCGGGGGTGTGCGCGCTGACCCATCCGGTGGCGTATCTCCG
>JBDRSE010000252.1:0-48873 GCA_043825095.1 bacterium | reverse complement strand
CGGCCAACGCCTCATCCACTGGTCTCGTCCCCCGCGCCATCCCGAGAATACCGACACCGCCTGATACCTCGATCCCCTGGAACGTCGAACCCACGGCGCGCCAGCGACCGGAGCCAAACAAGAGCGAGCACCGTACAGTTTGGCCGGACCGAGCCGGGCGGATCGCCGATGGGTCGGATGCAAGGAACGACGAGGGAGAATATTGGCAATATTCGACCACGGAGAGACGCCGCAAACGGCCCATCGCCGCCCGCTCCGGCGAAGGGAGGTCAATCTGTTCGGTGCTCTGGGCGCTGGCGTGCGCCGGTTGTATACGAGCGTCGCGCGAAAGGAGCGGCCGCGCTCTCTTTGGGAGGGGCACGGCCACTCCTTTCGCGACGTGATTTCAGGCGACGTGATTTCAGGCGACGTGATTTCAGGCGACGTGATTTCAGGCGACGTGATTTCAGGCGACATGATTTCAGGCGGCGGGGAGCTCGGCCACTCGTTTCGCGCCTCAGACACACCAATCAGAACAACGATCGCTGTGGATCGTCAGCGTCGAGCTCTGCCCGCTCCAACCCACCGTGGCCGCGAAGGTGCAGCACGTCCACACCGAGGGGGAGCAACGCTCGAGCCAGGAGCAGGTGCCGATGGCACCGCCGCGGGTCCTCCTCCGCGCACAAGAGCACTGTCCGGGACCGGCGCGCGAAATCAAGCAGCGCCTCGAACCCCTCGCGGAACCAGGGTTTCTGAAGGACGATCCCATAGTCCAGAATCCACTCTGAGTGAAGACTGGCGGAGGCATTCGTGTAGCAATCGGGATCCCTCGGTCGGCCACCGAGCCGATCTCCCAGGAACTGGTACGAAAGGCCGGCCGCGCTGACGGCCTTCGCAAAGGGCTCCCGGTTGAACTGTGGATTGTGCCTGCTGTAGGGCATGCTTCGAACATCCGCCACCAGCGCCACCTCGTGACTCCGGAGTCGCTCGAGGAGCGCTTCGAGTCCAAGGTTGCTGTGGCCCACGGTCAAGATCGTAAGCGGGTTGTGGTTCGCAGATTCCATGGCTGTTGCCGACGCGGAATCATCTTAAGGCGAGAATGAAAAAAAATCACTGCGCCGGATATCTGACCCCGGCTCGGTGCAGGCAGCTTGTTTTTATGATGAGACGTGACCGGATGCCGGCGCAGTGATTGTGATCGTCTGGTCAGTCATTGATGCAGGCCAGCGCGCCGAGCCGGCCGCAGATTTTCACCGGCGGCTTCGGGCGGGTCGTGGTGGCCACAGCGTTGCCGTGGAGCCTGGGGCGTCGGGGTTGCCATCGCACGGGTCGTGGTTTGGCGACCGGTGCGGGCGCGGCGGCCTCGGCGTTGGCACGCGCCACCTCTTCCCGGCCCAGGCCCGCACGCAGCGTGCCGTAGGTGCCGTCAGAGTCGGCCGAGGCCGAGTGCGCGGCAGCGGTGTGGTGCGTCGCGACATCTGGATTCTCGGTCATGCCCACGCCGGCCAGATACCCCACGAGAGCCACCAGGGCGACCAGGGTGCAGACCACGCTCGGCACCACCCACCGCTTTCGGCCGATGGGCTCAGGGCGTCGCGCATACTCCAGCCGCAACCGCGCCACCTCGAGAGCACCCTCGGCCTCGATGCGCGCCAGTCGATCCTGCACGCGCTTCTGAAACCGCTGCTCCCGGTTCTCCTGCTGGCGCACGAGCAGCTCCATGCGAGCCTCGGTCTCCTGGCGCCGGGCCTTCGCGGCAACTTCCTCTTTCCGGCGCAGCTCCTCCTCGAGTCGGGCCTGGCGCTCCGCTTCCGCGCGAGCAATGCGCTCTTGTTCCTCTTTCTCACGACAGGCCGCCTCATGGCGTCGGGCCCTGGCGCGCTCGATATCGACCACCTCGGCCAGTGCGAACATCACCGAGTTTTCTTTGCGAGTTGTCATGGCACCAATCTCCTTCCGCATTCCGCCTCTGCGTGTCGCTTCGACGGGTCCACGGTGCAGCTTGCTGAGCGGTAGAGCAAAGGCGGTGCCAATCCCGATGATTCGAATCGACGTTCTTGCAAATATGCTGAATATATTACGCTTTTACAGGCGTGCCTCCCTGGAATGCGGTCAGTGTTTTGAATTTACGCCGAATCCAGCAGTACATATTTTGTTAATTTACATCTTTCATGTAGGCGTATTGGATGTCTAATACACTTTTTTTGTATCTCAGTGGATTGATCAAGTCGACCGCACTCGCTTCAGCAACTTGTAGATGTGTGCTAGAATCGACGACAAAGCGCGGCGAATGCGACGGTTTCCCATGAATTACGCTTATGTCCCCGAAAAGCCACCGACCTCGGGGCAAATGAATCGCCTGGGCAACGCGTTTACGCTGCTCATTGCCCTGGTCCTACTCCCGTGGCAAACAGCCTGCGTCTTCGATAAGTCCGGCCTTCCATACCAGGTTCCCCAGGACGCGACGGTGGGTCCTGACGTGCTGGACGTCGATGGAGACGCGAGCCCACCGAGCTGCGGCAACGGCACCGTAGACCAAGGGGAGTCCTGCGACGGAAGCGACTTCGCGGGCATCACCTGCCAGGTGCTCGGCCACGACAACGGCGAGCTGCAGTGCACCACTGGGTGCCAGCTGGACGATTCGGACTGCTCCACGTGCGGCAACGACTTGCTCGAGGCCGATGAGCAGTGCGACGGCTCCGAGCTCGCAGGGGCGGACTGCGAGAGCCTCGGCTACTTGAGCGGCACGCTCTCGTGCGCGGTCAACTGCGTGTTCAATGTGTCGGGCTGCTTCGGCTGCGGCGACGGCGTGGTCACCGGCGCCGAGCAGTGCGATGGTCCGAACCTGAACGGCCAGACCTGCAGCTCCCTCGGGTTCACGGGCGGAACCCTGCTCTGCGATCCGGTCTGCGCCTTTGACACGTCGAACTGCAACACCTGCGGCGACGGGGTACAGACCACGCCGGAGGACTGCGACGCCACGGACTTCGGCGGGGACACGTGTCTGACCTTGGGCTACGACGGCGGCACGCTGTCGTGTACCTTGGCCTGCTTTTTCAACGAAGCGGACTGCTCCACCTGCGGAAACGCGATCGTGGAGACCGCCGAGCAGTGTGACGGCACCAATCTCGGCGGGGGCACCTGCCTCACCCAGGGCTACGACGGCGGCACGCTGAGCTGCGATGGGAGCTGCGCCTTCGATGCCACTCTTTGCACAACCTGCGGCGACGGCGCCGTCGAAGGGGCCGAAGAGTGTGATGACGCCTCGGCCAACAGCAACTCCACGCCCGACGCCTGCCGCGAGAACTGCGTAAACCCCTGGTGCGGTGACGGCGTGTGTGACACCGCGGAGCTGGGCCAGCTCTGCCCGGCTGACTGCAGCGTGACCCTGTTCAGCGAGAACTTTGACGGCGGCTGGTCTTCGGGCTGGTCCACCGGAGACAACCTGCCCGGCTGCGTGACCCAGGACTGCGTTGACACCTGGGCCCCGTCTACGAACCGTCCCCACAACGGCACCCACTCGGCCTGGTGCGCCGAAGACGGAAACAACTCCAGCGACTACGACAACAACATGCAGTCCTGGGCCGCCCACACCCTCGACCTGAGCAGCGCCGCCGGTCAGGCGGTGTTCCTGGACGTGTGGATCTGGGTCCACGTGGCCGAAACCGCCGACTGGTTCTCCATGCTCACCAGCAACGACGGCGGCGGCTCCTGGCCCACCCTCGAGGTGTTCAACGGCAACACCGGCGGGTGGGTCTTCCGCTCCTACGACATCTCCTTTGGCGCCGGGAACGGGGCCTTCGGCATCGGCCTCTTCTTCAACGCGAACGGCTGGACGTCGGATCAGGAAGGCGCCTACGTGGACGACATCGTCGTCCGGCGCGTGCAGTAGAAGCTCTGAGCGCCGGCAGGTGGATCAGTCTTCGAGGCGCTCGAGCAGCGCCGCGCCGCCGATCCCGCCGGCAGCGCAGAGCCCCAGCAGCGCGCGCCTCTTTCCGGTCAACCGCAGCTCGTTGGCCATGGTATTGACCATGCGCGCGCCCGTGGCGCCGAAGGGGTGGCCGATGGCAACCGAGCCGCCGTGCACGTTGAACCGGTCCGCGTCCACCTCCCCCACCGCCTCGTCACGGTCGAGACGCGCCTGGGCAAAGGCCTTGCTGCCGAGCATCTTGAGCACGCACAGCACCTGGGCCGCAAAGGCCTCGTGCATGTCCACGAAGTCCATGTCGGCCAGCCGATAGCCCGCGCGGTCCAGCACCTTCGGCATGGCCAGGGCCGGCCCCATGAGGAGCTGGTCCGCCGGATCCACGCCCTCGTAGGCCCAGCTCGAAACGTGCACCAGGCCGGTGTATCCCAGCTCCCGCGCCTTGTGCTCGCTCATCAGCAGCACCGCCGCGGCGCCATCGGTGAGCGGGCTCGAGTTCCCCGCCGTGAGGGTGCCGTTGCGAGAGAACACGGGGCGAAGGCGACTCAGCTTCTCCACGCTGGTGTCGCCCCGCACGAGGGTGTCCCGCTCCACCCAGCGTCCCTCGGGGGTCTTCACCGGCGCCACCTCGTCGTCGAAGCGGCCCGACTCGATGGCCGCGGCGGCGCGGAGGTGGGAGCGCTCGGCCAGCTCGTCCTGGGCCTGCCTGGTGATCTCGTTGCGCACAGCCATCTCCTCGGCCGACTGGCCCATGGTGAGGCCGGTCGTGCGCTCGGCGATCCGCGGCTTCTGCGGCAGCAGCTCGTGGATCGGCCAGAGCTGCGCCATGACCCCCAGCATGTCCGCCGGGCTCGCCTTGCCGAAGGCCATGGGCGCCAGGGCGTGCACCACTTTCTGCGGCAGCTTGATCTCGGCGTTGCTGGTGGAGTCGGAGCCGCCGGCGATGATCGCGTCCGCGTCCCCGCGCTCGATGGTCGCGGCGGCAGACGTGATGGCCTGCAGGCCCGACGCGCAGGCCTGAATCACCGTGTGGCCCTGCACCCGCGACGGCAGCCGCAGGTCCAGCGAGATCTCCCGCGCTACGTTGGGGGAGGCCGACGGGATGATGACTCCACCCCAGACGATCTGATCGAGCTCCTGCCGGGACACCGCGGTCTTGGTGAGAAGTGCCTCCACAGCGGCGACACCCAGGGCAATGGTGTCCAGCTTGGTGAACTGCGTAAAGGCCTTCACGAAGGGAGTGCGCACGCCGCCGACGACGACGGCCTTTCGGGAGTTCTTCTTTTTGGCTGACATGAATCGCTTCTCCTATGCTCCGATGAAGCCGCCGCCGCAGACCCGCACGACCCGACCTGACAGTCCGGCAGCCCCCGGCGACGAAAGGAAGGTGATGACCTCGGCCACGTCGAGCGGCAACCCGCCCTGGCCCAGGCTGCTCAGCCGACGGCCGGCCTCCCGGATGAACACCGGCACGGCCGCCGTCATCCGGGTTTCGATGAAGCCCGGCGCTACCGCGTTGACCGCGATGCCCCGTCCGGCGAGGTCGAAGGCGAGGCGCGCCACGAACCCCACAATCCCCGCCTTGGACGCGGCGTAGTTGGTCTGACCGACGTTCCCGGCCAGTCCGGCGATGGAGGACAGGCAGACGATGCGCCCGTTGTCCCAAAGGACGTTCTTTTCCAGCAGCGCCGCCGTGGTGGCGGCCACCGCCGTCAAATTGATGTTCAGCGCCTGGTCCCAGCCCTCCTCGTTCATGCGGCCGAGGGTGCGATCGCGGGTCACTCCGGCGTTGTGCACGACGATGTCGACGCCGCCGTGGGAGGCTTCTAAGTGGTCTGCAACGAGGCCCGGGGTCGCGGGGTCTGCCATGTCCGCCAGGAGCACCGAGCCGGCCACGTCCTGCGCCACCTGGGCGGCGAGCGCTGCGTCCTGGGGTCGGTCGAGGCACACCACGTGGGCCCCCTCCTCCGACAACCGACGCGCCGTGGCCGCGCCGATGCCGCGCGCCGCGCCCGTGACGAGCGCCACCTGACCCTCCAACGGACGCTCCCACACGGGCTCGCCGGCCTCGGCCACGTCGGACGTAATGTAGAACGGCTGACCGCTGACAAAGGCCGAACGGGGCGAGAGCAGGAACCGCAGCACGGCCTCCACGCGCGCCTCGGCGCCCTCCTCGACCACTACGAGCTGCGCGGTGGAGCCCTGCTTGCCAATCTCCTTGGCCACACTGCGCACGAAGCCCTCCAGCGCGGCCTGAGCGGCGGCGCCGCCCGGCGTGTCACAGGCCGGAATCGGACGGCCGAGGACCACCACCCGACCGCACCGCTCCAGGGAGCGGATCAGCGGGTGGAAGAAGTCGTACAGGGCACGGAGGCCCGCCGTGTCCCCGATCCCGGTGGCGTCAAACAGCAACGCCTGGGGCCGCAGGTCGGTGTCCGCGGTGGAGACCACCCGCGCCGGCCGGCCGTAGGCCTCGCCGAGCGTGGCGAAGGCGTCCAGCAGCGCGGGGTCCAGCACGGCGGCGTTGGCGCCGGCCAGGGTCAATGTCTTGGCCACCGGGATGTTCATGGCGCCGCCCGGGGCGCAGCCCACCACCACGTCGAGATCCTGCAGCGGGCGGGCGGTCCACGGGCCCCGGGCCCGTCGCAGCACCTGCGGCATGGGCAGCGGCAGCCCCAGGGTTCTGACGGCCCTGCGCACGTTCGGGTTCTTGCTCAGCTCGAGAAGAAAATCGCTCATCGAACACCTTCCAATCCCTGTCGGGCTCTACCCCGCACCGTTGAGGCTCGCGAGGAGCCGGTCCCCGGTGGAGGTGATCGTCTCGTGCAGAAAACGGCAGCGGGGCTCGGCACGCTCCAGGTAGCGCTCCAACACCTCGCGTCGCTCCGGGTGCTTCGACCCCTGCTCGAGCAGGACCTCGCAGATGGCCTCGTCCGCGAGCAGCTGCGTCAGCCGCTCGGCGTGCAGCATGGCGCAGGCGAAGTCCTTCTTGGGGTCCCAGCTCTTGAGGAAAGAGCGCGGCCACTCGGTGATCGGCTGCCCCTGCAGCGACTTGAGCTTGTCCGTGGCCGTGCGGGTGATCAGATGCTGCTGCACGCTCGTGGAGAGCTGCTGGATCTTGGCCACCCGCCGCGCCAGCGGATCCGCCGCCGAAAGCGCACGCAGCCGCACCGTGGCCATACGTTTCACGAAGCCCTGCGGGTTCTTCATGACCGCCACCAGGGTGTCCTTCATGGCCATCAGGGACTGGATCTGGCTCGTGCCCTCGTAGATGGGCATCACCATGGCGTCCCGCAGCAGCTTCTCCGCGCCGTACTCTTTGATGTAGCCGTTGCCGCCGTGGATCTGGATGCAGCGCCGCCCCATCTCCACCGCCTTCTCCGAGGCGAGGTACTTCAGCAGCGGCGTCACGCGCCGACCCGCCGCGCGGGATACCTTGAGCTGTCTCTCCAGCTCCCCGCGCCGGGACTCGTAGGCGGGCGGCATGAACTTGAGCACGAGGTTGATCTTCGCCGCCAGCTCCTCGTGCCAAGCCCCGTACATCGCCATGGCCCGCAACCCCTGGATGTCGGTCTTCATCTCGTCGAGGTAGTCGGCGATCATCTCGTGACGCGCGATGGGCTTCCCCATGGACGGCCGCTCCGCCGCGTACTCCTTGGCCAGGCGGTAGGCGCTCTCGCACAGCCCCAGGGACTCGAAGCCCACGCCGAGGCGCGCGTTGTTCATGAGCGTGAGCATGTGCTTGAAGCCCTCGCCCCGCCCCCCGATGAGGTGCGCCGGGGTGCGGTCGAAGTTGACCGTGGCCGTCACCGAGCCGTGATGCCCCAGCTTCTCTTCCAGCCGCTCGATGGGCGCGATGCGCGTCCGCTTGCCCCCCTTCTCCTCGTAGGTGGGCACCAGGAACATCGACAGACCCTTGAGGCCGGCCATGGGATCGTCGGGATCACCGGCCTTCTCGGTACGGGCGATGACGAAGTGGTACTTGCCGTGGCCCGACGTGATGAAGATCTTCTCCCCGGTGACGAACCAGTTGCCCGCCTCGTCCTGCTCTCCCCGGGCCCGCAGGGCGGCCATGTCGCTGCCGGCGCTGGGCTCGGTGATGTCCATGCAACCCCAAGCGTCGCCCCGGGCGATCTCGGCGATCTCCTTGCCGAAGCGGGTCTTCACGATCTTGTAGCTCTGGTTGTCGAACTCGGTGGTGCCCTCCAGGATGGAGAACATCAAGAGCGCCATGGCGATGCCGCCGTGGAAGCCGTAGTGGGCCATGGTGGACACGTCCGCCCGGGCGATCATCTCCGAGTTGAAGAAGTACAGCATCATGGGACAGTTCATGCCCCCGAGCTCCCGCGGCAGGCACATGGAGTGCAGGTCGAGCTCCTTGATCTGATCGAAGATGTCCTGGAGCCTGTCCGGCAGCAGGGCCTCGCCGCCCTCCATCCTGACCCCCTGCTCGTCGATCTCGGCCACGTGGGGCGCGATCTCCTCGGCCACGAAGCCCCCGAGCATCTCCGCCACCTCTTCGTAGAACTGCCTCCCCTCCTCGGCGCTCTTGTGCCCGTCCTCGGCCTGATAGCCGTATTCGGTGATCTCCACGATGGGGCCCCAGTCGATCCCCTTCTTCATGTAGAACTGGAGATCCTCGTTATCGAGATAAAAGTTCGCCATGCTCGCTACCTCGCTTGTCCGTCCTCGGACGCTCGGGAAATGGAACCGTTCTGTTTTGCGGGGCGTGCCGCCCGATCCCCCACGAACAGGCTCGAGCGGGCCATGCGCAGCAGCTCGGTCACGTGCCGAACGTGCTGCTGCCTGGCCGGCGCGTCGGCCTCGTCCTGGGGTCGAATCACGGCCCCGATGGTGTCGAAGGTCGCCACGCTGGAGATCACCAGCGCGATGATGTGGGTCACGTAGGCCTCGGGATCCACGTCCCCGTGGATGGTTCCCTGCTCCTGGCCGGTGCGGATGTTGTCGCAGACCACCTTCACCCAGGGGCTCACGTGGACCAGGATCGACTCGCGGAGCTCTTCCGGGCGATCCAGCGCCTCCCGGATGAGGAGCCGCGCTCGATCGGGGTTCTCGGTGAAGAAGCTCACCAGCTCCCGAGCGATGGCGTCGAACCGGCGGAATCCGGAGGTCGCCGCGAGGAGCAGTCGGGGCAACACGTCCTGCCAGTGCGCCAGCAGCCGCTCCAGCACTCCGCGACGCAGCTCGACCTTGGAAGAGAAGTGGTAGAGCAGCGACGGCTTTCGAATCCCGACTGCGTCGGAGATGTCCTGTAGTGACGTTCCGTCGAATCCACGGGCCGCAAACAGCCGCGTCGCTTCGGCCAATATCTGCTGTCGCATGTCCATGAGGCGCTGAGTTGAAATCCGTCTACCAGTCGGTAGAAGTCCGTCTACCATGAGGTAGAAGGCAAGTCAATCATCTTCACTCCCAATGCCCCAAGTTTCTAATTTTTACTCTTTATTTACATCTGGTTATGCTGAATTGCGAGAATGACGCAACGCATTGTAATCCGACAGCATTGACGCACTGCAGCGTGTGCGGAAGGCTCCAACCCTGCGAGGATCAGGGGACCTGGACCTACTTGATTCGGCGACGGATCGCGAGCCACAGCATGAACAGCCCGAGGGGCAAGAACAGGCCGGGGGAATTGGAAGTGCGGCACGCGCAACCACCCCGCACGAGGGTGCCGGGATCCTCCCCTCCCCCGTCACCAGCCGAGCCGGCATCCTGCGAGGTCGTCAAGCCGTCCGCCGGCGGCGCTCCGTCCGGGCGCAGCCCACCGTCAGGAGTCGGAATCACGCCTCCGTCGCCGGCCGGTGCCGCATCCGGTGATACGGCGGCGTCCGGACAGGTCTCCACACACGCGCCCCACTGACAGCTCGACTCGCAGCTCTGCGTGCCCCCGCAGCTCCCGCAGCCCTGTTGGGTCCCGGCCTCGCACACACCCTGCCCCTGGCAGCTCCCCCAGCTGCCCCAGGCGCAATTCCCGCCGCAGGTGCGCGACTCGGTGCCGCAGTTGGGGCAGCCGCGGGTTTCCACGTCCCCCGGATTGCACTCGCACTGGCTGCAGGACGTAACGCCCGGCTCGTAGATGTAGTGCATGGTGGGGGACGCGTTCTGCGCGGCGAAGTGCCGCGTCTGCACGCCGTCGAAGGAGTAGCAGCCCTGCTCCTCCACGTCGATGGAGCCGTCCGCGTACACGGAGGTCACCCAGCCCACGTGGCCGACGCTCCCGGAGCCGCACTGGGAGGTGTTCGCCTCGCACACGAAGATCGTGTGCTCGCAGGGCTCGGTGAGCAGGGTATAGCCGTAGTTCGTGGCGTATCCATCCCAGGTGTCGGCGTTGGTGCACCACTCGAGGCCCACGCCCCAGTTGCAGCAGGCCATGTGCCACGCGTACCACACGCAGTTGCCGCTCTGGCCGCTCCAGTCACAGCAGATGCAGAAGTTGTTCACGCCGCACTGGCAGGTGTCCTGCACCCCGCCGCACTCGTACACCGCCAGGGCCGGGCGCGGTGCCAAGATCAACGCAGCGCACAGCAACGCCACGGCCAGCGCACCGGCGCGTCCACGCCCCCTCATGGCAACGCTCTCCCGCCCAGGGGCGCCACGTAGATCGAGCCGTCGCGCCAATCGGAGAAAGCCACGCTCCGGCCGTCAGGCGAAACAGCCGGCTGCAGCTCGGCCACCCCCGGGGTTCGGGTGACCGCTCGGACCTCCCCGGTGCTCGCGTCGTAGACGTGCAGATCGGCCTCGGTGATGTGGGTCATCCCCTCGCTGCGCCGGACGGCTGTCACCACGGTGTACAGCAGCCTTCCGTCCGGCAGCCACGCCGGATGGGCACCCGTCCCTACCAGGACGGCCGCGTCGGCCTGCAGGTCGCGCACGTACAGCGCGGCCCAGGACAGCGTGCCCGTGGACCAGGCGATCCGACGTCCGGAGGCGGAGACGCGCACCCCCCAGGCACCGTGCTCGACGATGCGCCGAGTCGGCTCACCGGAGCGCAGCAGGGTGACCGTACCCCGTCGGGGGTGGTGGTAGATGCGCTTATTCGCATCCCGGAACACCAGGCTTCCGCGATCGTCGTCAAAGGGCGGCGAGGAGCAGCTCGCAACGACCTCGCCCGTGTCCACATCCAGTCCCTGGGCGGCGTCGGCGCCGACGCAGAGCACATCGCGGCTCGGGTGTGCCTGCCAGCGCCGGGGTCCGCGGTACTCGAGATCCACTGCCCGCTCCGCGTCTCCATCCCGCGTGAGCAGGAACAACCCCAGGCCGCGCCGCCCCGAGACGACCAGCCGCTTCCCACTGGGGCTCCACACCGGAGACACCCGGAACTCCCCCTCAGGGCTGACGCGCGACCACGTGGAGCGGGGGAGCTCCCCTCCTCCGACGACCTGAGCGCTCCTGACCTTCTCGACCACCGGGCCGGGTTCGCCCCGCTCGCAGCTGTGCAGGCAGACGAGCAGCACCGAGCATGCGGCCACCGCACCAAGCCGTTTCAAGACGCCGGGGCGATCAGAGAGCGCGGACATCATCTCTCAGATTGTACGTTGATTTCACGTCCCAGTTCAAGGGATGGCTTTGGGACGCGAGAAAATCGGGGATTCAGCCGGACCGGGCCCTGGCAGCGATCCGGGAACAGGCCTTTTCGGTTGCGGGAAAACCGCAAGGCATGCGTTAATCACAGGAACGCTCGAGCGATGGTTAGCGGAGACTGCGAATGAGACGATGCGGCTGGGCGCTGATCGTGAGCCTCGGTTTGTGTGGGTGCACCAAGACCGCGCAGGAGGAGCGTGACGACTACCAGAGCCGGCTTCGACGGGCGCGGATGACAAAGGCCCAGCGCGCCCGCGCCCTGGAGCTTCACCGGGAGCGGGCGCGGCAGGCCGCGGCGGCGGCGCTGGATGCTGGAGCGGGCAAGACGCGGGTCGTCGTCCTTCCCGGCGACGACGCGGGTGTGGACGCGGGAGCCGGATCGACGGCAGACGCCACCGCGCTCGCCAAGAGCGGCGGGGCCGGGACGGGCGGCCCCGCCACGGGCAGCGGCGAGCCGCCCAAGATCCCGCGGGAGCCCTACGACGGCAAACCTGACCTGCTCCGTCCGGCGCTCCTGTCGTTCAAGCTCTGGGACCGCTTGTCCGAGGCGAAGAAGAAGGCCCAGGCGCCGGTCGTCAACGCCGGCCTGTCCTTTGCGGTGGACCTGTTCGCGCGCCTCGCCCACGACGAAAGGAACGTGTCACTGGCCCCGTGGGACATCTGGACGACCCTGATCGCTGCGACGCGCGGGGCGAGCGGTCCCTCGGCCGAAGAGCTCCGACGCGCGCTGCACCTGACCGGCAAGACCGGGGCGTGGCGTCGGGAGCGCGACCGGCTTCATGGAGCGCTCGGAGCGGCGCTCCGACAGAGCAGTGTCAAACTGCAGCCTGCCAACGCGCTCTGGGTGCACAAGGATCTGAAGCTTCGGAAGAGCTTCACGAGCGCGCTGCTCCGCCGCGGCGAGCCGACGCTGCGCACCGGCGACTTCCAGGGCGACCCGGAAAAGACGCGCAAGGAAATGAACCTCTGGATCAAACGCGCGACCGGTGGACACATCGAGGACCTCGTGGATCGCGGCGTGCTGCACGTGCTCACGCGTCTGGTGGTGACCAGCGCCGCCGCGGCAGCCGTCCCGCTGGGCAGGCTGTTCCCGCGAAACGACACGCGCCCCGGGACCTTCTACCTGCCCGACTGCCGGATGCTGCAGGTGCCGATGATGCACGGCAAGCCGATCAAAGGCGCGTACGCCCAAGACCGCGAATCGATCATCGTCGACGTTCCGCTCCGGGGGGGGCCGCTGTCGCTGACCATCGTGGCCCCGCACCACGCCGAAGGTACGGGGAGCTTCCTGGAAAAGCTCACGTCGGCCAAGCTCCGCTGGTGGTTCGGCACGCTGCGCCCCGCCTGGGTGACGCTGTCCATTCCGCGCCTCGAGCTGGGCCGGCGGCTCGACCTGACGCCGCCGCTCAAGTCCCTCGGAGTGACGACCCCGTTCACCCCGAAGGCGACCTTCGGCGCCCTGGCCGATCCGGGCAGGCTCGAGCTGCACACCGTGCTCCATCGCGTTTCGCTCCTCCTCAAGGAACACGGCCGCCCCCTCCCACCGGCCCAGCTTCACCGCCGCAGTCCCGCCGGTGGATTGAGGTTTGGATACCCTCGACGATACCCACGGTGGCGTCCCCCTCGGGGCAGCCGGCTCCCGCACCGGCGGTTCTTTGCCGATCGACCCTTCGTGCTGCTGATCCGCCACCGTGACACCGGGGCGTGCCTGTACCTGGCGTGGGTCTGGAACCCGCACCCGGGCGGACGCATCGAGAAGGGCCCCTGCCTGCACGGTCGCCGTCGCGGGCCCCGGCGCTATCCGTTCCAATCGGGCTTCCCCTCCGGACTGACCGTTGTCGGCGCGCTGGACCGCGACGACCTGCAGGTGGCGATTCACAAGCACCGCGCGGCCATCGAGGGGTGCGTGGATGCCGGAACAAAGGCGTCGCCCCCCTTCAAGGGCTCGCTCCGGGTGGGATTCACCATCCGCATGAACGGCACGGTCACCAGACTCATTCTGGACTTCACGAAGAAGAAGCACCCCGCCACAGAGGCTTGCGTGCGCAAGGAGGTGCTCCGTTGGCGGTTCGCCGAGAGCAAGCGCGAGCCGACCATGGTGGGTTTTTCCCTGCGCGGGGTCCGGGGCGTGCTGCACCCCCAGTTCTGGCCGACGAACCGGCGACGCCTGCCCTGACCAAACGACACCGCCTACGGCGTTGTTGGAGCCAGCTCGAAGGCGCCGATATCCACGCCGGCGCCCTGGGCACGAGCCCGCCATCGGCGGGCGGGGTGAGATCGTCCGGGCGGTCGTGGCTGCCGTCCGACCCGCAGCCCAGAAGAATCACGCATAGTCCCACCACCCATGTCGCAGACGATCTCATCTGTGGCCTCCCGGGTCGTGCGGCTGGTCCAGCGCCCGATTCTGGAAATCGACGAGCAGTATCTCCAGGTGGCCCTGTCGGTGTCAAATGGCGAAACGCGGCGAACACCAAGGGAAGCTAAATCTCCCTACCTTGACGATGGGGTTTATAGACGCTACATAGACGTCCATGAAAAGCCACCAATCGCGTGAATGCCGTGGCCTCGGCGCATTTCTAGGGATCGCCCTCGTTGTAGGCGGGATCATTGCGTTTCCGCGGGCGGCCACCGCGACTCCCGCCTGTTGAGCGCTCCCCAACCTCCCGGGTGGAGGCATGGACCAGAAAAGCCCGCTCACCGCGGGCCGGTTGGAGCTCGGCTTCAGTTTCGCCTACGGCTACCGCAACGAAATGCAGCAGGGTGACCAGCAGGTCGCGAACATGGAGGGAGGTCGGACCCAGGCGCGGGTCTTTACTCTCGAAGCCGCCCTCGGTCTCTGGCGTGGATTGGGGATCCGGCTCGGCCTGCCGATTCTCGACGTCGATTATCGGAACAACACCCCGGGGAGTGAAGGCGACGACACGGACGTCGGAGACCTCTGGCTGAGGATCGGCTACACCTATGCCTTGGTGAAGAAGCCCGGCTGGTTTCGGCTGAGCGGGAGCGTCGGGCTGTCCTTCCCCACCGGGGGGCAGGTCGCCGTGGACCTTCCCTCCAATTCCGGGTTCGCCAGCCGGACCGTGAACCCGTTGTTTCAGCTCGATGTGAGCTACGACTTCCGGTTCGGGCTCGGGTTCTACGCGCTGGGAGACGTGCGGTGGGTCCCTTACGCTCGCGATGGCCAGCAAGCCGGCAACTCGTTCCTGTGGGGGGGCGGGCTTCGCTATCGCCTGTTGGGGCGGTTGATCCCGTCCGTGGGCGTCTACGGCCTGCGCCGCACCGCGGACCAGATGGACGGCTCCCCCATGATGAACTCGGGCCTCTATACGCTCTACGTCTCCGTAGGGCTCGCCTACGCCTTCCAGTGGAAGCCACTCAAGGGCTTCGGCCTGCACGCCACGGTGCTGATCCCGGCGTATCATCACGTCACAGGCATGCAGCTCGTAGAGGGCGTGAACGTCGCGGTCGGCATCCGCTACAGCTTTGCCGCCTGGAAGCCCAAGGGCAAATCTGTGCCTCCACCCCGGCCGATCCTACCTGGGCTGGCCTGGCGCTGACCGCGATCGCTGTGGTGGGGAGTGACGGAGCGCTACAGCTGCTTGAGCTTCATCTTGCACAGCGGGCAGACTCCGTCGCCCTTCTCGCCGCGGGCGTAGTGCACGGTGCCCATGTCGCAGATCCAGGTGCCGGCCTTGAACTGCGACTTCTTGAGCGGGGGCTTGTAGGCCTTGCCCGCCGCGGGGACCTCGACCTGGGCCGCCGGGGCGTCCATGGCGGCATGCGTG
Source organism: bacterium (assembly GCA_043825095.1). GTDB lineage: Bacteria > Myxococcota_A > Polyangia > HGW-17 > JAJRWW01 > JBDRSE01. The sequence continues at coordinate 33,585 of JBDRSE010000252.1, read as the reverse complement.
TGTCCGGCATGCTTGTGGCCGCCGCAATCACCCATGCAGTCGCCGCCGCAGTCGTGTGCGGCCTTCATGTGCTTGTGGCCGCCGCAATCACCCATGCAGTCGCCGCCGCAATCGTGGCCGCCCTTCATGTCCGCCGGCTTCATCTCTTCAGCCATCCCGGCCTTGGCCTTGTCGCCTTCGCCCTTGGCGGGCTTCTTCTTGCAGGCAGAGATGCCGAAGGCAAAGGCCACGGCGAGAACGAGTATTGTTGCTTTCTTCATCGAATCCTCCTCGGGTCGGTTGGTCCGAGCCCGAATACAGATAGCCGCAGCACAGCCGGAAATCAATACCACGCTGCCTAACTGGTGTTTTTATCGCCGTTCACGGGGGCGGCACAGCTTCCCCTCGCGACGCTCGGTAGGTGACGCAATTCACACCTCCCGTACACAGATACCCGTTTTTATTGCACGATATCGTTACTGCGTAACGGTGATGTAGTAGTTGAACTGTTGGCCTGTGTAGCTCAGCGGCGCGGGGAAGGTGGTCGGCAGCGGCGTGCCGAAATTGTGGGAAATGTACATCACCGTCCAGGAACCGGCGGTGTCGAAACCGATGGAGCCCTGGGTTTCGAAAACGCCCATGATCCAGTACGTGCCCGCGGTCAGGGTCACCGGGGCCACGGCGGTCTCCATCACGCCCACCTGACAGTTGATCACGGGCGTCTGCGCCACCAGGGTTCCCGGATTCCCGCCCACGTCGGTGTACAGCGCCATGATGAGCCGCGGCCCGGCGGTCCTGACGATCACTCCGAAGTTGAGGAGCTGGGAGTCGGCTCCCACGACGAGCGCGCTGCCGAGCAGGTAGTTCGCGGTGTGGTTGCTGTCGGCCGGCAGGGAAACGTTGTTGCCGTACACCACGGTGTTTCCACAGGAGGCTCCCGAGGTTTCGCAGCCGTCGCCGGCCACGCCGTTGCAGTCGAGGAACCCGGCAGAGCAGCTCAGCCCGCAGCTCGACGCGATGCAGACCGGGGACGAGTTGGGTCCGCTCGGGCACGGGGTGTTGCAGAAGTTGCAGTGGAGCGGGTCCGAGGTCGTGTCCACGCAGGAGCCGCCGCAGTTGGTCAGCCCCCCGCCGCAGGACAGCTGGCAGCCGCCGCCGGAGCACACCTCACCCGCCGGGCACGGTTGGTAGCACCCGTTACAGTGGAGCGGGTCCGAGGTCGTGTCCACGCAGGAACCGCCGCAGTTGGTCAGCCCCCCGCCGCAGGACAGCTGGCAGCCGCCGGTCACGCACGTCTCTCCCGAGACGCAGGGCTGGTTGCAGCCCCCGCAGTGGCTCGGATCGACGTCGGTGTTCACGCAGGAGCCGTTGCACCAGGTCAAGCCGGAGGGACAGGACGACTGGCAGCCGCCGGTCACGCACGTCTCTCCCGCGGCGCAGGGCTGGTTGCATCCCCCGCAGTGGTCGATGTTGGTTTGCGTGTCCACGCATGTGCCGTCGCAGTCGGACAGCCCGCCCTGGCACGGCTGCTCGCAGCTCCCGCCGGAGCAGGCCTCACCGGCAGCGCAGGGCTGGTTGCATCCCCCACAGTGGTCGGCGCTCGTCTGGATGTCCACACAGAAGCCGCCGCAGTTGATCAGCGCTCCCTGGCACGACATGCCGCAGGCCCCGCCGACGCACACCTCACCGACACCGCACGGACTGTTGCACGCCCCGCAATGAACCGAGTGGGTCTGGGTGTCCACGCAGGCGCCGCCGCAGCTGGTCATCCCTGTTTCACACGGCACGGCGCAGAAGCCTCCGACGCAGGACTGCCCGGCCAGGCAGTGGATGGCGCAGTGGCCGCAGTGCTCGGGGTCTGTCAGCGGATCCACGCACACGCCGTCACACTCCTGCTCGCCCGTTTCGCAGGACCCCGCGATGGAGCTCGAGGCGCAGCCCGCCTGGAAAACGAGGACAAAAAGCCCGACCACTGCGAGCGCGCCGGGCCCGTACCGTCTCGGTTTCATCTGGTTTCTCCTCAGTAACGCTGGCTTGCGATCCAGCGTACCCGATTCCAACGCGCACAACCAGCGATGCTTCACGCCCGCTTCCGCCGTAAGACGAAACACCGAATCGCGCCCCGCGAACACATGCCGATACGTTGGTGCTCGATTCGGGGTGACCGCCCGGAAGCCCGCCGGAATTCAAGAGTTCAGGCCGCTCGTTTTATGAGAGGCACGCGCTTTGTGCTCCACGGCTTCCCGGCGATTCTTCTTCTCAACAATGGATAAATTAGTGTGTAATTCTCGCTACATTTGCGCGTAGCCCCCGACACGGCCGGCTTGACAGACTGGACCGAAATACATTAAGATGTTCGCGGGCTTATATAAACCAGTCAGACGAATCGCATGAGTGACACTAACTTCTTCGACGTCAAGGACCCCTACCTGAATCAGAGCTTCGGTGGGGAGTTCAACGTCGAGAAGCAAATCGGCATGGGTGGAATGGGGACCGTGTACCGGGCCATCCAGGCGATGACGGAACGCCCCGTGGCCATCAAGGTGCTGCACCGACACCTGGCCGGTGAGGTGCTGATCAAGCGCTTCCAGCTCGAAGCGCAGATCATCAGCAAGCTGAACCACCCCAACATCGTCACCATCTTCAAGTATGGGCAGCACACCGATGGCTCCCTCTACATCGTCATGGAGTACGTCGAAGGGAGAACACTGACCGATCTGATTCTGGCCAAGGTGCTCTTCGACCCGCGCCGGTTCGTGCCGCTCATGCTGCAGCTCACCGACGCGGTGGCCTATGCGCACGACCTGAAGATCATCCACCGCGACCTCAAGCCGGAGAATATCATCGTCTCCCGGACGGGGCGCGAGGAACGTTCCAAAGTCCTCGACTTCGGAATCGCGAAGATCGTCGACACCAAGTACTTGGTTACCAAGACCGGCATGTTGTGCGGCTCCCCGCCCTTCATGTCCCCGGAGCAGTGGCAGCAGAGTCGGGACCTGGACGGTCGGACGGACATCTACAGCCTGGGAGTGGTGTTCTACGCAATGGTGACGGGCAGGTTGCCCTACGAGGCCGACAGCACGCCGGGGTACATGAGCGCCCATCTCGCGGGGAACCCCACACCACCCAAGGAACGGTCGGATGCACTCCGCAGGATACCCGCGCTCAACGATATCATCCTGCGCTGCCTGCAGGTGCAGCGCTGCGACCGGTACGAGGACGCCTACGCACTCCTCGAGGCGCTCAAGGAGGTGCACCTCGGATTGCAGACGGCCACCGCTGGCGACAAGCCGCTCGAGTCCGGCACCGATGCCGGTGAGGAAACCTCTGCTGTGCCGGCCCACCCCGACGCCCGTCCAGGCTCCTCGGACACAGCGCGGGGCAACGAGGCCGGCGTGACCGTCGGCTACGGGGAAAAGCTTCGGGCGGTGCAACCCCTGTCCGCCCGAACGGCGGAGGCGGCGGGGCGCGACGACGTACGCGGCGTCGGCAAGGCGACCACCCTGGCCGACGAGACACCACCAGACGCTGTCGCTGGCTCCGAATCGGCCAACGGCCTCGAGAACAATGCGGTGTCGAGCCTCGAGTTTACCCGGCAGACCCTGATGAGCCCTGAGGAGCGCGCCCGCGCGCTGAAGATCCACCTGCTGTTCACCATCGCCGGCTGCTTGATGCTCGTGTTTCTCGCCTGCGCCTTCGTCTACTTCGTCTGGATCGACAAACCGCCCGACTCCCAGACCGTCAGCCCGCTGGAGTCCCGAGCCCGTGCGACGAGCTCGGCGATCCGAGAGGAGTCGCCCCCGCCATCCATGCGCGCGCCCGAGAAGCGTATGCGTGCCAAACCGCGTCGCCGGAGAAAACGATGACGACGAAGCTCGACCTGGAAGTGGTCGCCGACTGGGAAGAGATCGACGGGATCCGCACACGCACCGCGTCGTTCTTGCGGAAGCTGGGCCTGCCGGCATCGGCCATCGATGCGGTTTCGATGGTCACTTGTGAGCTGAGCGAGAACGCGGTGAAGTACGGCCACTACGAAGATCCCGAGCAACGCATCACGATCCGTGTCAGTCGCCAGCCGGAGGGCGTCACCGTCGAGGTGCGCAACCCGATCCACGCCGAGGACGAGCTGAACCTGAAGCGACTGGATCGAATGATTCAGTGGATCCGCGGGTACCAGGACCCCTTTGAGGCGTACATGGAGCGGCTCAAGGAGGTTTCGTCCATGCATCTGGACGACGCGGAGAGCGGACTGGGGCTCGTACGGATCGCCTACGAGGGCCAGTCGGTGCTCGATTTCTACGTGGACGAAAAGAACGTGCTGGCCGTGTCCGCGGTGTACGACGCATAAGGAGCGCCTGATGGCAACCGATACCTTTACCGACCGCCAGCTCACCCTGACCGTGGAGGACGACGGTCACACGATCCGCGTGGAGTGGACCGGTCGCTCCATCGCACGGGATCCGGGAGGGTTCATCGCGCCCATTCTCTCCAAGGCCCTGGCGCACAGCACAAAATCCGATCGCCCACTGGTGCTCGACTTCACGCGCATCGAGTACATGAACTCCTCCACGATCACGCCCATCATCCGCATTCTCGATGAGGCGAAGCGCAAAGGAAGCACGGTGACTGTACTCTTCAAACAGGGACTCAAGTGGCAGGAGCTCAGCTTCTCGGCCCTCGAGATCTTCCAGACAGATGACAAGCGCATCGAGATCCGCGGGGTTGATTGATGACCTCGACTGAGATCAGCGTCCGTCTCGTCTCCGGCATCTTGCGTGCTGGTACGGAGGAGTCGGAGATTGCCGTGGTCGGGACAAATCCCCACACGCTGGTCGTCGGATTCGTCAAGGAGTCGCCTCCGGGAGACGGCGAGGAGTACGACGACCTGGTGCTCACGCCTCCGGGGAAGCGCCTCCAGCTCGGCCGCTGCCGTTTCGAGGCCAACCCCGGCGAGGAGCTCGGCGACGGCCGCCTCGTCTTCCTGGATCACGTGTACGACTTTCGGAGCCTGTTCAAGGGCGGCACCCTCCTCAGCGTCAAAAGTAAGTTTGGCCAGCTCCCCCTGCTGCTGGGATACAAGGAGCACATCGGCTCGCCGTTCCGGGAGTTCACCGCGGATCTCACCTACGACCTGCAGGTTTTCCGGATGCTCTTCGATGACATCGACCGCGCCCTCGCTGACGAGACGACCGAGACGCGCGAGCTGATCCGACGGCAGGTCATCCACTCCGAAGGTCTGCAGTACTTCATGTTTTTCGATCAGCGGCTGGAGGATCTGGAGTCGCTCATCGCCTCCTTCACCAAGCTGGAGCACGAGCGGCACGGGTTCTACTTTCGCAGGCAGGTCTGGGACGTGATCATGTCCTCGGCGTTCCTGGCACGCACGAATCTAAGACCCCGCGGATACGCGGGGGATTCGATGATGATGCAGCAGATCTATAATAACGACTACGTCGGAGATACGATTTTTGCCCGCTTGATGCACAAGCACCCCATCGAGTCAGCCGCGGCCCAGGCCGTGCGCAACCGCCGCCTGATGATCCCCAAGGTCGTCGCCGACGTCAGGCACGATTTCGATTCGGCCCGGCAGCCGATTCGCTTCATGTCGGTGGCATGCGGCCCCGCCTGTGAGCTGCGGGACCTCCTCCAGACACCGGCGGACGTGGAGCAGCTCGAATGTGTGCTGTTGGACCAGGATCAGGAGGCCCTGGATGAGGCGCAGTCTGTCATCGAGGCCGTTGAGAAAGAGCACCGGCTTCGGGTCAGGGCGCGCATCATCCGCGATTCGGTGCGGACGATGCTCCGGTCCGCCAACCTGGCGGACCGCTGGGGACGGTTCCACCTCATCTATACGATGGGCTTGTTCGACTATCTGAATCAACCGGTGGCCCGGGCCGTGCTCACGAGGCTGTACGACCTCCTGCTTCCCGGAGGGCGGCTCATCGTGGGCAATTTTCACGTGAACAATCCCACCCGACAGTACATGGCGTACTGGATGGACTGGACCCTCATTTACCGCACTGAGAATGGCTTTCGCGACCTGGCCGCCGACCTGGCCGGGGCGGAGGTCGACTGTGGGTTCGAGGATACGCGGAGTCAGATGTTTCTGACGATTCGTAAGCCGGCGTGAGGACCCGCCGGCGATGGACATAGAGCACGAATGAACGGCAAGATCGTCACGGCGGACATCGAGCTGCGGCAGAGCCAGTCCACGGAGCTGGACCGGTACATGACGTCGATCATTCACCAGTGGTCGCAGACGTTGTGCGCCTTGGGCTTCATCCTCGTGCCGATGTTCCACATCCTGGACTGGGTCATGATGCCGCGGGAGCTCCTACCCCGCTTCGCTGCCTACCGGTTCGTGGCCACCCTGATCGTGTTCGGCCAGTACTTCTTGATCTACTACACGAAACCCAGCCGGTTCTCACTGCTACACGGCTACTTTTTCAACGTCATCGTTGGGCTGTGCATCACGCTGATGACCCACGATCTGGGGGGATTCAACTCGACCTACTACGCCGGGCTCAACCTGGTGATGATCGCCGTCTGTCTGCTGCTCCCTTGGGAGCCCATCCACTCCGCCATCAATGCGGCGCTCCTGGTGCTGCTGTACGTCGGCATCAACCTGTTCTCCGGAAATGCCTTCGCAACCTCCAGTTTGATCAACAACCTGTACTTCTTGAGCGGCACGGCGGTCATCGCCGTCAGCATCAACTATGTGAAGTACCGGCTCATCAAGGAGGAGTTCTACCTCCGCGCCGAGCTCGCCACGGCCCGGGACGCCTTGTGGGGGGAGATGGAGGTCGCGAAACGCATCCAGACCGCCTTGTTGCCAAACAAGGAGCGAATCGGGGGCTACGTGGTCGCCGCCACGATGCTGCCCGCCGAAGAGGTGGGCGGCGACTACTACGACATCATCGAGGCGGCCACCGGGGAAAACTGGGTGGCCATCGGCGATGTTTCAGGGCACGGAGTCGAGTCGGGGCTGATCATGATGATGTCCCAGACCTCCATCTTCACCACCATCAACCGCACGGCAGGCTACAAACCCTCCTCGGTGCTCAACCACGTGAACTCGGTCATCAAGCAGAACATCAACCGCCTGGGCACCGACCGCTACATGACCGTCTCGGTGATTCGCCTGGACCACGACAAGCTCGTTTTTGCCGGAAAGCACCAGGACCTGCTCATCCACAGACCACGACAGAAGCGCACCGAGTTCGTGCCCAGCAAGGGCACCTGGATCGGCATCCTGGACGAGATCGGCGACTATCTGACGGACACGGTGGTGCCCGTGGAGGACGGAGACCTCATCGTCCTGTACACCGATGGGCTCACCGAGGCCGCGAACGCCGCCGGAGAGATGTACGGCGAGCTGCGGCTGCAACGCACGCTCGATCAGTGCGCCAACCTGGAGCCCGGCGAGGTCATTCGAACCATCCTGCACGACGTAAAGCAGCACATGTTCGAGCAGAGGGACGACATCACCATCGTCGCGCTGCGCAGGGACGACGGCCTCTCCTAGAGCACCGACTGCTCGATGCACCTGACACCGCCGCATCCCAGCCCCCGCGTGCTCGATCTGCTGAGCCTCAACATCTGGGTGCGCCCGTGGTTCTTGCTGGACGGCCGCGCCGCCCGGGTGGACCGGCTGGCAGGGCCCCTGCGGGGATACGACGTGGTGGTGCTGAACGAGGCCTTTGAGCAGCGGATCTGTGGCCGGTTGTACGATGCGCTCGCGGAGGAGTACCCGCACCGGACACCGGTGCTGGGCAGCGCCTCCCCGCCTCGGCCCTGGGGTCCGGCCCTGAAGCTCTGGAACGGCGGCGTGGTGATGCTGAGCCGCTGGCCCATCGAGCGCACGGACAGCCGGTCCTTCCGGGACTGCCTGGGCCCCGTGGACCTCTGGTCCGACAAGGGCGTGCTGTACGCGTGCGTCAACAAGCAGGGCCGGAGGTATCACGTGTTCGGCACCCACGCCCAGGCTTCCTCGGAGGGCTACATCCGCCTGGCCTTCCGCCTCCTGGGCCGGGACGCGGACGCCGAGCTCGACGCGCACCGGCTGGCCAACTACGACGTGGTCCGGGCCTTCATCGATGAATCGTCCATTCCGGCCACCGAGCCGGTCCTCATCGCCGGCGACCTGAACTGCGACCGCCTCACCAGGCCCCACCGCTTCGAGCACGCCCTCCGGCGCCTGAACGCCGGCTTCCCGGAGGAGCTCTCCGGCCCCCCGTGCACCATCGACCCCGGGGTGAACTCCCTCGCCCGCAGCCCGCACCATGAATGGCTGGACTACGTGCTCTGGTCCAGGTCGCACCTCGAGCCCCGGCGCAGCCGAATCGACGTGCGCCCCATGCGCTCCGAAAGGCCCTGGCGCAGCCACCCCCTCGGTCGCTCCCACCACGACCTGTCAGACCACCACGCAGTCCTCGGCCGCTTCGAGTTCTGACACTCTGTTCCGTGAGCCTGGTCGGAGCTACGCCACCTCGCCTGGCGTTGATCCTCGTGAATATGTATACTGTACGCATGTTCAGCTCTCACAACGCCATCTACGCCGAGCTCCACTGCCACAGCGGGTTTTCGCTGCTGGACGGGGCGTCCACGCCGGAGCGGCTGGTGGCGCGGGCCTGGGAGCTGGGCTACGCGGCGCTGGCCCTCACCGACCACGACGACCTGGGCGGCCTGGTGCGCCTCCTGGAGGCCGGCCGGGAGCAGGAGCTGCACACCATCCCGGGCGCGGAGCTGACCTTCGAGGGGGAGCACCACCTGACCGTGCTGGCCGAGAGCGCCCAGGGCTGGGCCAACCTGTCATCCCTCGTGTCCCACGCCCGGATGCGGACGGCCCGGGATCCGGTCAACGACCGCGGGGTGCCGCGGATTCGAATCGCGGAGCTGCTCGCTCGCCCCGAGGGTCTGATCGTGCTCTCGGGCTGCCCCCGGGGGCGGATCCCCACGCTGCTCCGGCAGGTGGATCCGGCCGGAGCGCGGGCCTTTGCCGGGCCGCTCCGGGACGCCTTCGGCGACCGGTTCGTGGTGGAGGTCATGGACCACGACACGGCAGAGGAGAGCGACCTCGTGGAGCCGCTGATCGCGCTCGCCCGCAGGCTGGGCACACCCTGGGTGCTGACCAACAACGCCCACTATGCCGACCGGTTGGGCCGGGAGGTGCACGACGTGCTCACCTGTCTGCGCCACCAGGTCGCCCTGGACGTGGCGGGCACACGGCTGCGGCCCAACGACAGCTGGGGGCTCGCCGACCCGACGCGACTGGCCGAGCGCTGGCGCCACCACCCCGAGGGGTTGCGTCAGAGCCTGGAGCTGGCCGAGCGCTGCCGATTCCAGCTCTCGGAGCTGGCGCCCCGGCTGCCCGCCTTTCCCTTGCCCCTGGGCGCGGACGCGGACACCTTCCTCAGCGCGCTGGTGCAGGAGGGCCTCCGGGATCGCTACCCCTGCCCCGAGCCGCGGCACCACCGTCAGCTCGAGCACGAGCTGGGCATCATCCGGCGGCTGGGGCTGGCGGGCTACTTCCTCATCGTCTGGGACATCGTGCGCTTCTGCCGGCGGCACGGCATCCTCTGCCAGGGACGCGGCTCGGCCGCCAACTCGGCGGTGTGCTACGTGCTGGGCATCACCGCGGTGGACCCGGTGGGCATGGACCTGCTCTTCGAGCGGTTCCTGTCCGAGTCCCGGGGGGAGCCACCGGACATCGACCTGGACATCGCCCACCGGGACCGGGAGGAGGTGCTGCAGTACGTCTACGAGCGCTACGGCCGGGACCACGCGGCCATGGTGTGCGAGGCCATCACCTACCGCGCCCGCTCGGCGGTGCGGGACGCGGCCCGGGTGCTCGGCTTCTCCCCCGAGCAGGGGGACGACCTGGCGGCCCACGTGGACCGGCACAGGGAAGCCTCGGGCGCCGCGGAGGAGCTGGCGGCGGGCGCCGCGCAGGCGGCGGGCTTCGATCCGTCGGACACCCGGGTGCAGGCGCTGATCCGGGTAGTGCACGGCCTGTCCGAGCTGCCGCGGCACCGCTCGATCCACGTGGGCGGCTTCGTGATCACCGAGAACCCGCTGCACGAGGTGGTGCCCATCGAGCCCGCCTCCATGCCGAACCGAACCATCATCTCCTGGGACAAGGACGACATCCCGCCCACCGGGCTGGTGAAGTTCGACCTGCTCGGGTTGGGCATGCTGACCCTGCTCCAGGACGCCCAGCACCTCATCCGCCGCACCTGCGGCGACACGGTGGACCTGGCGCACCTGCCCATGGACGACCCGCAGGTGTACGACCTGCTCTGCGCGGCCGACACCGTGGGCGTGTTCCAGGTGGAGTCCCGGGCGCAGATGAACACCCTGCCCCGGCTGCGGCCGCGCAAGTTCTACGACCTGGTGGTGGAGGTGGCGCTGATCCGGCCCGGACCCATCCAGGGCGACATGGTGCACCCGTACCTGCGCCGGCGCCGGGGCGAGGAGCCCATCGAGTACCTGCACCCGAGCCTGGAGCCGGTGCTCAAGCGGACCCTGGGCGTGCCGCTGTTCCAGGAACAGGGCATGAAGTGCGCCGTGGCCTGCGCGGGCTTCACCCCGGAGCAGGCGGACGAGCTGCGGCGGGCCATGGGCTTCAAGCGCTCGGACGCGCGCATGGGACGCATCGGCGCCGAGCTGGTGGCGGGCATGCGCCGAAACGGCCTGGACGAGGACACCATCGCACGCATCGTGAAGCAGCTCACCGCCTTCTCCAGCTACGGCTTTCCCGAGTCCCACTCGGCCAGCTTCGCGCTCATCGTCTACGCCTCGGTCTACGTGAAGCTCTACTACGCCCCGGAGTTCCTGGCCTGCCTGCTCAACGCGCAGCCCATGGGCTTCTACTCTCCGGGCACTCTGGTGCACGACGCCCGCCGCCGGGGTGTCGAGGTCCGCGCCCCGGACTTGGGCCACAGCCGCTGGATGGCGAGCATTGAGCCCTCGGACCGCCCCTTCGGCACCCCCCAGGAGGGCACCGTGGCCGACATCCGCGGCCCCCGCCGAGCCGTGCGCCTGGGCCTCCGGCTCGTCCAGGGGCTCGGCCCGGTGGCCCGGGAGCGCCTCGAGCTCGCCCTGTCCGACGGCCCCTTCCGCTCCATGGCCGACGTCGCAGGGCGCTCCGGCCTCGGCCTGCCCGAGCTGCGCACCCTGGCCAAGGCCGGCGCCTTCGGCTCCTTCTGCCCTGACCGCCGTCAGGCCCTCTGGGAGGTCCTGCGCCTCGCCCACAACCGCGGCGCGCCCCTCGCCCCCGTGCCCGCCGACCCCCACCGCGCCCCCGGCCCCTCCCTCGACACCGCCGAGGAAATCCTCCACGACTATGCCGCCACGGGCGCCTCCACCCTCGGACACCCCATGGAGCACCTCCGCGCCGAAATGGACCGCCGCCGCGTCATCCGCTCCGACCTTCTCCGGCGCCACAGAAACGGCGGCCGCGTTCGCGTGGGCGGCGTGGTCATCTGCCGCCAGCGCCCCGGCACGGCCAAAGGCTTCTTCTTCGTCACCCTCGAAGACGAGGCCGGCATGGTCAACGTCATCGTGCGCCCCCAGCGCTTCGAAAAGAACGCCCAGCTCCTCCGCACCGCCCCGGTCCTCCTGGTGGAAGGCCGCCTCCAGCACGAGCAGTCCGTCCTCAACGTCATCGGCGACCGCTTCTCCTCCGTCGCCCCCCGCGCCGGCGCCGACCACGTCCGGTCGCACGACTTTCACTGAGCTGGCTCGCTCCAACTTTCCTGAACCAGCTGGACGTGCTAACTTCAACACCATGCTGAACCGCATAGAGATCTGGAACTTCAAGTGCTTGCGCGAGGTGGACGTCAAGCTCTCGCCGCTCACTGTGCTCGTAGGTCCCAATGGCTCGGGAAAAAGCACTGTCCTGCAGGCTCTCGATCTGGTGGTGCAGCGCCCCGACCAGATGACCTGGCAGCATGATCTGTCAAAAACGGTTCGGGTTCAGGCTGAGATGTCTGATGGTAAAAAGACCGGCTGGAGCTACCAGAATGAAAGGAAGCCATCCTTTCAGAAGGCTGAACCGACCTACGCGTATCAGTTTCTCCGACTCGATCTCAACGGTCTGCGCAAGCTGAACCAAGTCCGGGAGGAGCGAAAGCTATATCCAGATGGGTCGAATCTGACCAATCTCATCGACAGTCTAACCCGCAAGGAGCAGGAGAGATTGGCGCAAGACCTATGTCAGGCGGTTCCTCTGTTTCAGGATGTCGACGTTCGGCCTGCTCCTGGCAGCCCTGGTAATCATCAACTTTATTTCCAGGACAGGTGGAATTCTGAGCTCTGGTACCGCCCGGATGAGGTATCAGATGGAACAATGCTCACACTGGCTTTCATGGCTTTGCAGTACCAGTCTCCGATACCGGACATACTTGCAATCGAAGAGCCAGAGCGTGGCTTGCATCCGTATCTGCTTGGCGCTCTTGTGAAGCTGCTTCGAGGGATGTCCCAGGGCGCGTTCGGCGATCATGCCGTGCAAGTCGTCATGGCGACTCACTCCGCCGAGTTGCTCGATCACCTCGAGCCCGATGAAGTCCGATTCATGAGGCGTAGCCCCAAAGACGGTTCGGCGATTATCGAGCCGGCCCGAACGGACAGTGACGAGTGGCGACAGACCTATGAGGAATACCAAGAGTCTCTCGGAAGCATCTGGCTCTCCGGTGGTTTGGGCGGAGTTCCAGCCAGACCTGGTGCCGCAGTTGGTGGTTGTGCTGGTTGACCGAGACGGTGTAAGCGGGCGCCGTGAGCAGCTTCTTGGTTTCGTTGAGGGGCTCCACCGGACAACCAATATCGTTGCCGTGGCACGGGAGGAATTCGAGGCTTGGCTCATTGCGGATGAGTCCGCTGCAGCGGCGGTACTCAACCGCCCGCTTGATCTGACCCCCTCTCCCGAGAACCTCGAACCCCGGAAGGCAAAGTCTATCATCGACCAGTGGCTTTCGTCCGAGCCCCGGAGCGTTCGTCCGAGAATTCGAAGCGATATCGCTGAGCGCTGCAACCTCGAGACGCTTCAGAATCGGTGCAGAGCTTTCAATCAGTTTCTTTCGGATCTAGCCATCATAAAACCTCAATAGCGAAGTAGAATGTCGCCCCGGACTTGGGTTTGGGTGCTTCCGTCCCTTGACCGTGCCGGGACAGGATTGGATACTCCGGCCGGGATACTGAAAAGATGTCGACCACGGACACAGCGGATCGGAGCTCCGCACTGGCGGAGGCCACGCCGCCGGAGCGGCCCGGAGGGTGGCGGGAGCTGACACCACGGGCGCGGCGGTGGATCGTCTGGATCCTGTCGGCGACAATGGCGCTGGTGTTGCTGGCGGTGCTGATCCTGCCGCGGTTCATCGGGACCCGGGGGGTGCACTCCTGGAACCTGTTCCACTACATGATCGGGACGAAGTACTTCGACGAGCTGGGGTACTTCGAGATCTACAACGCGACCCTGCTGGCCGATGCCCAGAACGGCCGGGTCTTTGCCAAGCTGCCTTCGACCCGGGATCTGCGGACGTATCGCATCATCCGGACCCAAACGGCGCTACAACGAGCGCGGCGATCGAACCTGCGTGCGCGGTTTACGAAACAGCGGTGGCGGTCGTTCGAGGAGGACCTGCGCGCCATCCAGAAGCAACGCTCGGCGCGGTTCTGGGCCGGCCCCCTCACGGACCGGGGCTTCAACCCCTCGCCGGCCTGGTTGCTGGTGCACAAGCCGCTGCTCAGCCAGGTGCGGTTCGGGAACGACCGGCTGCTGCTTGGGCTGTGCTACCTGCAAATTCCGCTGTTCGTGCTGACCTTCATCGGCGTGTGGTGGGCCTTCGGCCTGCGGGGAACCATCCTGTTCGTGCTGTGGTTCGGCTGCTACTTCGGCAATGGGCCACGGGTGTTCGGCGGTTACTTCTCCTATGACTGGTTCTTCCTGACGACCTGGTCCGTCATCCTGTACGCAAGGGGGCGGTACATCGCCGCCGGGCCGCTGCTCGCATACGCGGCAATGATGCGCGGCATCCCCGGGATCCTGGCGCTGTACCCGGCCCTGCAGTGGATCGGCAGCGTGGTGCGTTGGCGCAGGCCCGAGCGGCGCCACACGCAGTTCCTCGCGTCGTTGGCGCTGTCGGCGCTGCTGATCTTCGGACTGACCCTGCTGCAGAAGGGCGGGCTCAGCACCTGGAGCAGCTGGAAGGACAAGATCACCCTGCACGCGAAGAAGCACGAGCTGCCAGCGGAGCGTGTCGGTATGCGGCTGATCTTTGCCCAAGACTTCCAGAAGGGGCGCTGGCACATGTCCAATCCGGAGCGCGAGAAGGTGATCGCGCGCAATCGATCGGCCTACCGCGCCGTGGCCGGCGTGCTGTTGGCCCTGTTCCTGCTCACCATGCTGCGCCGGGACGACCTGGACGGCATGTTCCTCGGGCTCGGCGTCGTTTTCGTCGTACTGATCGCCTCCCGCTACTACTGGTCGCTGGCCGCCTTCTTCATGCTCTGGGGGACTTTTGACCGACGCCGGATTCTGAACAAGGTGTCGGTGGCGTACCTGTTTGGCCTGCTGATCCTGTTCGCAGTGCAGTACTTCGCCTGGAAGGCCAACATGCGCCTACGCTGGTACACCTTCAGCTGGGGGCTGCTGCTCTACTTCGTCGGGATCGCGCTCTGGTTCGCCGTGCAGGACGTGCGCTGGCTCAACGAGCGCTACCGGGAGTGGACACGATCGCGGGCAGGGGCGGCCTGAACCGAGCAGGTGCGTCGGCTGGGTTTTTCCCATATGATGGGATCATGAGAAAGTTCCGCATCGGTGTCGTGTTCGCCGCGCCGCTGCTTCTGTCGCTGGGCGGCTGCGATCGACGGGCCGTGGGGGGGGACGTGGACGCGCAGGTGGTGGCGGACACGGGGCCGTGGATCGACGACGCCCTGGTGCCGGACGCGGGGGGGGACCAGAGCTGTGCGCCGCAGCAAGCCTACGAGGACCCCAACGTGGACTGCGACGGATGCTCCTACTGTGACGACAGGACGCCGTACCGTTGGGCCGGGGATCGGTGCGTGTTCGAGCCCATCTGCTGCGCCTGCGCCGGAGCGGATTGCGGCGCGCGCTTCGAAACCTACGACCTCTGTGGGGAGACGCACACGCACTGCATGCAAACCGTGGAAGTGCCGCGCCACCCGGAGGCCCGGCTGATCTGGCAGGCGCCGGGGGGCTTTGCCGGGCACGGGCCGGCGCTGATGGTGGACGGCTATGGGCGGCTACGACTGTGGGTGTTCGCGCAGTATGGGCTCGAGTGGGAGGTGGAGAACCACGACTTCGAGGAGCAGCTCGGCCCGGAAGCGGCGAACGAGCTCTTCGACCTGCTGAACGAGGTGGACGGCAGCGCCCTGCCCCATCCCCCCCAGGTGACCTGGGACTGCTATCCGGTGTTCCGGTACCTCCCCTGCGATGCCTGCGAGGAGTGGCGGCTCGACTACGCCTCCGCCCTGGATTTGCTCCCGGAATTCCAGGAGATTTATGACTGGCTTGCGCTGCGGTTGTGTCGTGCCAGCCGGATGCAGGAGGCCCGTCAGCTCCTGCCGTCGACCTACTGTCTCTGACCGCCGCGCCCGCCGGGCCGTCGACCGTGACGCCCCCACGCGACGATTAGTTGATTTTCCGGGGGGATACGGGTACCGTGCAGGGCATACGACCCCACCGGATCAGGAGAGACGAATGAACACCAGGATCATTGGAGTGGCCCTCACCATCGCCGCGTTCGTGCTTGCGATGGGATGTGGCGTCCCGCAAGAAAAGTACGATACGACCGTCAACAAGCTCAATCGCGCCGAGAAGCATCTGAAAGATGCCAACGCACGGAACGACCAGGCCAACCAACGGGTGCTGACCGCGGAATCACGGATCACCGGTCTCCGATCGCACATGGCGTTGGTCCAGCAGAAGCTGGCCGCAGCGGAGCACAAGGCCACCGAGATGGCGGTCCGCGCGGCGAAGTGCAAGGAACCACCGGTCGCCGCCAGGCCCGCCGATCCTGTCGCCAAACCGGCGCCGGCAGGGGCTGCCGAGGCCACGGGAGGGCTCGACGCGGAAGCCGTGAGAGCAGGTATCGACACGGTCCTGCCGAAGATCAAGAACTGCTACGACAAGCTCGTGCTGAAGAAGGGCAAGAAGATCGGCGGCACCCTGCTGGCGGTCTTCCAGATCAAGCGTGGCAAGCCCCGCGGCATCCAGGTCCGCAAGGGCACCCTCAACCACCGCAAGCTTCAGAAGTGCGTTCGCAACGTGCTGCGGCGTGCCCGGTTCAAAAAGGAAAAAAAGGTGACCAAGGTCAAGTACCCCTTCACCTTCGCACCGTAGACGACCTGGCCGCAGCCCTTCCGCGCCCTCGAACCCGTCTCGCCCACTGACCCCTTTGGATCAGACACCAGTCTGCAAGCAGGCAGTACGGTCTCGGCCAGCACACCCCCAGATCCGGCTCGACGCAGGCGGCACCGGTGCGGGTGAGCAGGTGAAGGGCGACTCGAATTCCCGGGCTGCGTGCCCGGCGTTTAGTGAGACTCCCGTCGGAGCAGATCGACTCGCTCGTTTTCATACTGGAAACCGGAATCCATCTCGTGGCAGAGTGGGTCTACCGGGAGATTGCCTCAGGTTGACCAAATCATCGCTCATCGGAACGACGCTGGAAGGTAGGTTCCAGATCACCGCGCTGCTCGGAGAGGGGGCCATGGGCAAGGTCTACCTCGCGGAGCACCCGGTGCTGGGCCGCCAGTACGCAGTCAAGGTCCTCAAAGAGAGCGCCGCCCAGAACAAGAACCTGGCCGAACGCTTCCGCCGAGAGGCCAAGATCGCGAGCCGCCTGGATCACCAGAACATCGTGGTCATCACCGATTTCGGGACCATGGAAAACGGGCAGCTCTACCTGATCATGGAGTACATCGCGGGGGAGAGCCTCCGCGCAGTGCTCGATGCACAGCCCGGCCGGCTGCCGCTGATGCGGGCGCTGGAGCTGCTCCGCCAGCTCTGCGACGCGGTGGGCGCGGCGCACCAGAAGAACATCATCCACCGGGACATCAAGCCGGACAACATCCTGCTCGGCAAAAACCGGACCGGGGGGGACCTGGTCAAGATCCTCGACTTCGGGCTCGCCAAGATCGTCGAGGGCACCGACATGCCCAAGCTCACGCAGCAGGGTGACATCTTCGGCTCGCCCTACTACATGTCGCCCGAGCAGTGCATCGGGGAGCCTTCCGACCACCGCGCGGATATCTACGCCTTGGGAATCGTGGGCTTCGAGCTGCTCACCGGCAACGTGCCGTTCTCCGGCAAGACTGTCGTGATGCTGATCAAGGCCCACACCACTGACCCTCCGCCGCGACCGTCGTCGATGCTGGCACCGGGCGATGATCCGCTGCCTGCCGCAATCGAGGAGCACATCCTGTGCTGCCTGGAAAAGAACAAGGACAAGCGTCCCCAGACCGCCCTCGAGCTCAAAGTGCTCATCGAGGAGTACCAGGCAAAGCACCGCGAGATGTCCGAGGCCGCAGGGGGACTCCGGCCGCCTGAGAACATCACCGCGGTGGTCCACGACGCGCAGCCCGCATTTTTCGGGGGCGCCGCTCCGCAGCCGGCACGGCCGACCAGGGCGCCGGCGCAGCAGCCCGGACAAGTGCCGGGCGCGCCGCCGCCCCCTCCGTCACCGATGTCGGCTCCAGCCTCGCCGGATGCCCCGTCCCTGCTCGGCGGCGAGGCCGACGCCGAAACCCGGAAGCGGTGGTACTGGAACCGCGTCTGCAAGATCGCCATGGACCTGGCCCAGCGGTTGAAGCGGCACCGGTTTTCCACGGCGGAGCTTCTCAAGGTGTTCGACAAGGCGAGCAGCCTCGAGGAAAAGGAGCTCCTGCTGCAGACCGACATCGCCCTGTTGACCTCGGAGATCCAGGACCTGGACGAGGAGATGCGGGGCCCGATCATGCGGCTCCGGCACGCCATCGTAGATCTGCGCGTGGAGCGCGACTCCCTGCACGAGGCCACAGAACCCAACTTCCTCGGCATGGCGGACCTGGAGTTCCAGATCCATAAGCTCGAGCTACGGCTGGCAGAAACCTACAGCGAAACCGAAGGCAAGCAGAAGAGCTTCGCCGCGACGCTAGAGGGCATGCGAAACAACCTCGCGGCGCTGCAGAACGAGCTGACCGACCTGGAGCGCCGCCTCATTTCTCATCTGCAGGCAGCCAAGCCGATGAACCCACCTCCCGGCATCGCGGCCAAGTATTCCGAGCTCGAGGAAACCCTCGCCAAGATGCTCTCGGTTTGAACCCCTACCGAGTGTCTCTTTCTCTCCAGTATAATTTGTCGAGATAACACGACAGATTGCCGTGCAGTCGCCGATCTGACGGACCAAAGTCTTTAGTAGTGTTGTTTTCGAGCCGACACATGTTCTTGACTTATTCAACTATTACAAGGAATATCTAGACAGTGAGAATTATTTTTGTTGGGCAGATCGTGTTTGCAATGTCGATCTGAACGGCGATTGAGCAAGCGCACTAAAAAAGGCGATTTGTCGTCTTCTGCAAACCGCTCCTCCGAGCTTGCGGATGTGGCCGAGCGTCTCACGCGCTCCACCCAGAACCTCTGGAAACGGGCCGCAGAGATTTGCCAGCGTCCCCATGGCGGCGAGAGCCCGGACTTCTCGAGCTCCCACGGCTCCGCAGTCGGAGCTGCCGGCTCGACGAGCTCCTCGCCGGACAGCGCTCCAGCGCTGACGCGCGAATATCCGGCCCAGGGAAAGCTGGCCGACAAGCCGTGCGCCTCGGTGGAGTACACCGACTGGGAGCCGGCCGAGAGCCTGAACATCGCCATCGTCGTCGGACCGGATGAGCTCGCGAGTGGAATCTTGCGGAACCAGTTCACCACCCTCCGGGGCCAACGGCACGAGGCCCTGGTCTATCGCTGGCAGGACAATCAGACCTTCGACGTCATCGCCATCGACCTCCGCAACCACGGCGCGGCGGACACGGTGCGAATCGACATCCTGATGCTCTCGGATCAGATTCTGGGACCCGCACCCCGGGGCGCCGGCGCTCGTGAGCTCGAACGGGCCGCCCTGGCGGCCCGGCTCAGGTTTCCAGACACCTACCTGGTCGGCGTGAGCCAGGATTCGAGCAAGAGATCGCTGCTGCAACACCCCTTCAGCACGGTGGAGCACAAGGCTCGCAAGCGAGCCGTCAAGGTGTTCGACGAGCGCCTGGTCGGGCTGGTCACCCAGGACACCGTGACCGGGCTGCTCGTCGCCTACGCGCGGAGTGATCGCTATGCGCCCGAGCGCTGTGTCTGGGCAATCTCTCCCCAGGACGGCGTCCCCCTTCCGGTCCCCAAGTCAGAGCTGCACACTAGCCTCCGGCCACCATCTGTAGTGCCGTGACGGTTTCCCCGCCGTTGAGCCTGTGCGACAGCGACACCCGCTCCCCTTCCAAGAGGCAGGTCAAATCCGGACCGCGGCCCACGTAACCGGCCAGCTTGAGCAACGCCTTGAGCTTCGTCCCCGCCTTGACTTCGTAGGTGCCCGCCTTGACCACACGGGTCGCCGGACCATGCACGAGGAGCGTGACCTGAACGATTTCCCGTTTCCCGAACATCGAGGGATCGGTACCATCGGATCCACCACATTGACAAGCCGCGTCATTCTTCGTCTACTGTCACCTTCAACCGACCAAGTGGAGAGACCAGATGAGCAAGGGATACATGGGCAAGATTCTGTGGGTGGATCTCACCAAGGGCGCGTTCAAGGAGGAGGACATCGCCGACGACGTCTACGAGCGCTTCCTGTCTGGCTACGGCCTCGGTGCAAAGATCCTCTTCGATCGGATGAAGCCCGGCGTGGACCCGCTGGGGCCCGACAACGTGCTCGGATTCCTCTCCGGCCTGCTCACCGGGACCGGCTCCTTCTTCACGGGACGCTGGCAGATCGTGGGCAAGAGCCCACTGACCGGGGGCTGGGGGGACGCCAACTGCGGCGGCGACTTCTCTCCGGCGCTCAAGCGCACCGGCTACGACGGCATCTTCTTCACCGGCGCGAGCAAGAAGCCGGTGTACCTGCTCATCGACGGAGACGAAAAGAAGCTCGTGGACGCCAAGGCGCTCTGGGGCAAGGACGCGCTCGAGACCGAGGACGCGCTCAGTGAGCAGTACGGCCAGGGATTCCGGGTGGCGTGTATCGGCCAAGGGGGCGAGAACCTCAGCCTGATCTCCGGCGTCGTGAACGCGCGAGGGCGCATCTCGGCCCGCTCCGGGCTCGGAGCCGTCATGGGTTCCAAGAAGCTCAAGGCCCTCTGCGTGAAGGGAAGTAAGGCGGTCCCCATTCACGACCGCAAGCGGGTGCTGGCGCTCTCCAACGAGTTCCGGACGCGGCTGAACCGAGACCAGAAGGTGGACAGGATCTTCACCGGGAGGGTCGTCTCGGTCCTCGGCCGCACGCTAAAATACTTCAAGACGCAGCCCTCCATGGCGGGGGAGCTGTTCAAGTTCACGCTCCGCGTCTGGGGCACCTCCGGCATCGCCGCCATGTCGGCCGAGACCGGCGACTCTCCGGTCCAGAACTGGAAGGGCGTCGGATACCGCGACTTCCCCCTGACGGCGCGTTCCTCCAAGATCGGCGACGACGCGGTGACCCGGTACGAGGTCAAGAAGTACCGCTGCTACTCGTGTCCCCTCGCCTGTGGCGGCACCTGCTCCGTCAAGGCCGGGGCGTATCCCCTGGAGGAAACCCACAAGCCGGAGTACGAGACGCTCTGCGCCTTCGGCACCATGCTGCTCGTGGACGACCTGGAGCGCATCTACCAGGTCAACGAGCGGCTCAACCGCGCCGGCATCGACACCATCAGCTGCGGCGTGACCTGCGCCTGGGCCTTCGAGGCCTTCGAGAGGGGGCTGCTTACCACCG
Organism: bacterium; assembly: GCA_043825095.1. GTDB lineage: Bacteria > Myxococcota_A > Polyangia > HGW-17 > JAJRWW01 > JBDRSE01. Next base: position 12,664 of record JBDRSE010000252.1, on the reverse strand, counting down.
AAGACACCGACGGCCTCCAGCTCACCTGGGGCAACGCCGAGGCGATGGTGCAGCTGGTCGAGAAGATCATCCGTGCGGAAGGAATCGGCAAGCTACTCAAGGACGGGGTGAAACGAGCCGCGGCGCAGCTCGGCAAGGGCTCCGAGGAGTTTGCCATGCACGCCGGCGGCCAGGAGCTGCCCATGCACGACTGCCGCTTCGACGCCGGCTACGGCATTGCCTACGAGGTGGAGCCCACCCCCGGGCGGCACACCATCGTCTCCTACACCTTCGCGGACCTGATGAACCTCGGCAAGAAGACGCGCCAGATGCGCAAGACGAAGCTGTTCAACACCTTCAAAGACCGCTTCGGGGTGCAGGGCAAGGGCCAGGAGATGAGCATCGCCAGCGCCTTCATGGACGTCATCAACGGCTGCGGCATGTGCCTGTTCGGTGTGTCCATCGGCGGGGACGCGCCGGTCGCCCGCTGGATCAACGCGGCCACCGGCTGGAACAAGTCCTTCGACGAGTATCTCGAGGTGGGCCGGCGGATCAAGACGGTGCGCCAGGCCTTCAATGTGCGGGAGGGCATCACGCCGCGGGACACGAAGATGACCGATCGCGCGCGCGGGGTGCCCCCGCTCACGGTGGGCCCCAACAAGGGCATCACCCCACGCTTCGACGACCTCGCAGCAGACTACTACAGCGCCATGGGGTGGGATCCCCAGACCGCGAAGCCCCTGCCCCACACGCTCGATCGGCTGGGCCTCCCCGAGGTCAAAGCGGCGCTGGAAGCGCTGTAGCTCGGCCGCGAGGCTCCGGTCAGGCGCCGAGGCTCCGGTCAGGCGCCGAGGCTCAGCTCGAGCTCCTTGGAGGTTGCGACACTCAACAGAGGCGAGAGGGGATTTCGCTGGTACAACCCCAGGGTCTGCTCGTGGAGCTGGGTCCGGGAGGCGGCGCAGCAGTCCGACAGGAGCACGGCCTTGAAGCCGTGGCACAGCGCATCCATGACCGTGGTCAGGACACAGAAGTTCGTGGCCAGTCCGGCCACCGCGCAGAGGGTGACGCGGCGGTCCCGGAGCCAGGCCGCCAGCCCGGTGTCGAAGAAAGCCGAGAAGCGCGGCTTGGGCAGCCAGTAGTCCTCCTCCCGTCGATCGAGCTCGTCGATGACCTCTGCGCCGGGCGTGCCCGCCAGGGAGTGCGGTCTCATTCGGGCCTGGAAGATGAAGTCCTCGGCGTGGAAGGCGTCCGTGGAGAAGACCACCGGCCACTCCCGCCGCCGGAAAACGGCGATGAGGTCGTTGATGGGGGCAATGATCTCCCTCGCGTGGGGAGTGATCGGCAGCTGCTTTTCCTCGGCGAAGTTGTCCTTCACCATGTCGATGATCAGCAGCGCGGGACGCTCGTTGGGCAGTGCTTCCATGGCCGCTACTCGATGATGACCGGCGCACAGGTGGAGACGCCTGCGCCCACGACGCGGAAACCGGTGTTCGGAATGTAGAGCCCGGAGAGGCCGATGAGCCGACGGTGGGGGAAACTCCTCATGAGGCACCATTCCTATGCTGCCGGTTGACCGAGGATTATAGACAGGACAGCCGGTTCCTTGCAACTTGAGGTATGCTCGCGGCCATGCGGCTGCTCTGGGTGCGTCACGGACAGATGGAGTTCAGCGGACAGATGGACACGCGGCTGGAGACCATCAATGCGCTCTTCAACGGCGAACACGAGGCGGGGCTCTCCGCGCGGGGCCGCGCCGAGGCCGCCGCCGTTGCCGATCACCTCGCGCGCAGCCCCGTGGACGCCGTGTACTCCTCAGAGCTGCTGCGCGCCCGCGAGACGGCAGCGACCACCGGGCAGAGGCTCTCCCTTCCCGTGGAGGTCCGGGAAGACCTCACAGAGCTACGCCCGGGCAGGTTGGAAGAGGACGCCCTTGGCGCGCGGTTCGTCCGCGCCGCCAACTCCCTCCCCTTCCTCTCGCTGCGCCTTCGCAAGGCCCTCACGGGCGCCACGCTGATCCCGCTGTACTTCCTGAGCTGGCTCAGCGGGCGGACCGTTGGAGGAGAGAAGCGAGACGACCTCGAGGCACGGATACACCGCACATTCGACTGGCTCCGGTTCCATCACCCTCCCCATGCACGCATCGCGCTGTTCGCCCACGGCTACCTCATCTTCTATCTCTCGGGCTGGCTTGCAGGACCCGGTGCCAGGCAGACGGCATTCCGGCGCGCGCACGTCCCCAACGGTTCCATCACGGAGCTGGAGCTCGGTCCCAGCGGCCCGCCGACGCTGCTCACCTACGCCGAAACGCATCATCTGTGACGGGCCGCAAGGGCGCACAGAGTCGGCGTCTTTCTCCGATACGAGGGGTGAGGGGATGGGTACAGCTGCGAATCGGGTTAGCCCATCATTGCGGGACGCATGGAAGGCATGCCGACGCGGACTACGGGTGTCTCTTCGAGGGCCGAGAGCTGGTCTAGGTATTGATGAAGTCTCGCCAGCCGGTTCTGAAGGCGGTGGTCGGCCTCGATGACGTCGGTGAAGTGCGACTCCAGATGGCGGAGCGCCTGGCGCCCCCGAGTGCCGACCTCGGCGAGGGCGCCGCACATCTCCTCGGGCAGCGCGCCGCGCAGCAGGCCGAGCTCGAAGATCCGCTCCCGCCTGGCGCTCGCGCTCATCTTTTCGACCCGATAGCAACGCAGCAGCTCGTCCCACTCCGGCGAGCCCCCCACGGGACAATTCGCCGCATTGGAGACCACGTGCTGCACCTGGTCGGAAATCAACACTTCCAGATCTCTGAGGAACACCGTGATATCGATCATCCCAATCCCTCCGTCAGCATCCGGATGGCTCGTAGTCTCGTCCTGTTCCAGGCGGCAACGGCGGCAGCGCCATCACCGAACTGCGAGCCCGTGCCGTGCACCCACGGGCCTCACGCGGTATGCAATCCGACTCACCAAGCAAGAACAGGTGACTGTTAGTTTCTCTACTTTTCTTAATTATCTTGTTTTCGTACTGTAATTCTTTACTGCATATAGCGTTTTCCGACACTCGCGATGATCTCATCGTTCTTCCGTATTTACAACATATTAGGATGCCAGTTCGCATTGATTTCCGTATTTGGTGTCGTAAGAAGCTGCTCAATTTCAAGCTATCTACCAAGATCATGCAGAACTGGTGCCAACAGCCATGCTGTAAAGTTGTCAATAATTGGCAATATCACGGAACCGTGATTGTCGAGGCGTGCCGCCGTCGACACCCGGAATCGCCCAGCTCCAGACCGCAAGAAAAACTTGTCCTTGGCCCCAAAACATGTGATTCCCACTGCCATGACCACGCCCCAGAACGGCGCCCAGCCGCCGCCGGATGCCCCCGGGGATCAAGACGACACTTCCCCACTCCCCCGGCTCGCCACCCGCGGCCTGATCGGGGGCGTGCTGATGGGATTGGCCAACCTGGTCCCCGGCATCAGCGGCGGCACCATGCTGCTGGCCGCCGGCATCTATCCCCGTTTCATCCGTGCGATCGCAGAGCTCACGACCTTCAAGTTCCGCGCCCCGTCGCTCGTGGTGCTCGGCTCGGTGATGGTCGCGGCCCTGGTGGCCATCGGAGGGCTGGCCGGCGTGGTCAAGAACCTCGTCGTGGACCACCGCTGGATCATGTACAGCCTCTTCATCGGGCTGACCCTCGGCGGCATCCCCGTGGTTTGGAAGATGGCTCGGCCGGCCTCGAAGAGCTTGTGGATCGGCGCGGCCGGCGGTTTCCTCGCCATGGCGGCGCTGGCCCTGGCGCAGCAGAGCGGCATCGGTGCGTCCGGTGGCGACAAGGGGAGCTTCGTGATCCTGCTCTTCGCCGGCATCGCCGGTGCCAGCGCGATGATCCTGCCCGGGGTCAGCGGCGGCTACCTGCTGCTTGTGCTCGGCCAGTACGTGGCCATCCTCGGGGGCATTCACCAGCTCATGCTGGCGCTCAAGGCGCGGGACCTCTCCGCCGCCTGGGATCCCGCCCTCGGCGTCGTGCTCCCCGTGGGCCTCGGCGTCGTCATCGGCATTGTCCTGGTGAGCAACGCCCTGAAAGTGCTGCTCGCGCGGTACGAGAAACCCACCCTCGGGACGCTGCTCGGCCTGCTCGTGGGCGCGGTGGTGGGGCTCTGGCCCTTCCAGGCGGGCGTCAAGCCGGCCCTCGGCGACACGGTGCGCGGCCAGGTGATGACCGCCGACAAGCTCGACAAGCTCTCCCCGGACAAGTGGCCCACCGCCTTCTTCTCACCCACCGTCGGCCAGGTCCTCGGCGCCCTCGGTCTCATCGCGGCCGGATTCGCCGCCACCGCTCTCATCGCCCGCTTCGGCCGGGGCAAAGCGGCAGACTGAGTGCGCCCCCATGCTATGATCTGCACATGACGGATCGTGGGTTGTACGTCGTCCTGGGCGTGCTGGGGTTTCTCCTCCTGCTCGCGCTGGTTCTCTGGGGAGCCGACCTTCGGCGAATGGTACACGGCGGCCCCCATCATCCGATCCTTCAACCGCCTGAAGACCAGACTTCCCTTGCTGGAGAAGCTCGTCGCCGCGAACAAGGTCCGACCGGCCGTGCTCCGCCGCGTGCTCGTCACCACCGAGCAGGACCTCGCGGACTTCGTGCAGGCGCGTCGCTACGACGACGACCGGTTCAAGCATCTCAAAACCGCCTTCGACAGGACGGTTAAAGACATGAAGCGGAACATCGCGCGGATCCGCGGTCGACTGAAGAGGTAAATCAAGGCTTCAACACCACGTGCGTAGCGCCCCAGCCGCCGGCGGCGCCTTCGTCCAGTCGATACGACTCTACGCCGTCGAGGCGTTCCAGCACGGCATGAACCGTGCGTCTGAGCACGCCCTTGCCCTTGCCGTGGATGATGCGCACCTCGAGAATCGACCGCTGGCGGCACTCGTCGAGGTAGTCCGGCACGAGCTCCTGCACCTCCCGCGGAGCAAAGGTGTGCAGGTCGAGCGTGCCATCGATAGGGATCTCGATAGGCCGGTCGGGAACGAAATCATCGTCGGGCATCGTTCGCAATGTATCACAGAGTCGAAAACTCGAACTTTTTCAGACTTCACGGTATTATTTGAGGCTCAAGGTGGGTGTCAACTCCGATGATGCAGCGGGAAGCACAGGCGCTGATTCAGCAGTATTTGCGCGAGCACTTCGGCAGGCTGCTGCAATGCCGGGAGTTCTCCACCGTGCGCCGGGCCGCGGGCATCATCTGGCGTGGTGACGTGGTCTGCCCATCCACCGACGGTGAGATTCCCATGGGCTGGATGAGCGTGGACGAGGAGGGGCACTTCGTCGAAAAGATCACGACCGACGACGTGATCAAGTCGCTCAAGGAGTTCGTCCCGGTCCATCTCCAGGACCAGGACGCCGCGTTGCCGTTGAACGAGGAAACCGAGGCGCTGGTTGCGGAGTTCGCTGACTTCCTCGCCGAGGACGACGCCCAGGAAGAGGATGAGGGGCTGGGGTTCCTCATGGAGGACACCCACGACGAGATCCGCGCCAAGATCGACCGGCTCCTCGAGCAGGGAACCCCGCAGTCGAAGGCCAAGGCCCTCGAGCTCCTGCCGCGCATGCTCACCGAGGTGGAAACCCGGGGCGCGGTCCTGGCCGAGATGGCCGAGCTGGAAGCAGACCTCGACGACCGGGACATGGCGCTGGGGTACCTGGAGGCAGCTTGCCGTGAGTTTGCCGACCGCTCCAATATCGAAGGGCTGGAGCGGGTTGCAGCCCTCGCGCTCAAGCTGACGGGCGAAGAGGCCTATCAGGCGAGCTCCGTGAGGCGCATGCTCACCGAGATCAAGAGCCTCATCGTGCCCGTGTCGGACTTCTACTCCCTTCCCTACTTCACCGGCCTGGACCACGCCCGACGGGGACTGCTGCAGATGGGTGTCAAGCGCCTGACCCTCGCGCCCGGGGACGACCTGGTCCGCGAAGGAGACAAGGCAGAGCACGCCTACGTCATCGAAAGCGGCCAGTTCAGCGTGATCCTCGAGGCGCCGGACGGCTCGTCCCGGGCCGTACGCTGCATCTTCCCGGGGGAGCTCGTGGGCGAGGCAGCGGTGCTCGACGGCGGCGGCGGAAATCGTACCGCCACCATTCGAGCCGACCGCGTATCCAGTGTGTGGGAGATCAGCGGCGGCGTGCTGAGGGGCCTCGTAGCGGACGACCCGACCCTGCTGCAAACCATCGAACAGGCCCGAAACTTGCGGCGCCTGCACTCCTTTTTCTCCATGCACGAAACCATGGGGCAGCTCGACGTGCAGGTGCGAGACGAGCTGCTGAGCTGCATCGTGGGCATCGTGCACCACCCGGCCGGGCAGCTGCTCATCGACGTCGAGGTCATTCCGGACCGCGCCTACCTCGTCGCCGAGGGCGGCGTGGACTACGTCATCGATAACGCGGTCGCGCGTCACTATCCCCCGGACAGCTTCGCCGGCCTTCGCGACTCCATCATGGCCATCGCCACGGTGGGCCGCTTCGTGGTTTCCGAAGACTCCACGCTGGTTGAGTTCAACGGGGAAAAGCTCCGTGCCTTGGCAGCGGATGCCACACCGGCCGTCGTCGCCGTACTCGAACGGCTCGAGTAGCGCCCCCGAAACTACACTAGAAAGCACTTCAGAACGTCCTGGAATCATTTTTGTCTTGTCAGGCTGCCCATGCCGATGTACTGTATATTTGTTCAGTGTTCGGGCCCGGCCGCATAGCCTGAACATCCACCGCGACGACAGAAAATCGGCCAAGGGAGCAGCGGGGCATGACAGTCGAGCTCGTTCACCTGCACGTGCACTCCTCGTTCTCCTTCGGGGATGGGCCGGACAGCCCTGAGGAGCTCTGCGCCGCGGCCGCGAGCGACGGCCAGCGCGCACTCGCGCTGACCGACACCAACGGAGCGTACGCCGCGGTCCGCTTCGTACAGGCCGCGCGTGCCGCAGGGCTGCGACCGATTCTGGGCACCCAGCTCAAGACGGACCTGACCCGCGCCGTGCTGCTGGCCCTCGACGCGAGCGGGCTGAGAGCCCTGTTTCGCCAGATCACCGCGAGACAGGAGGCGGGCGGATCCTATGACCTGGCCCGGGCCCTGGAACAGTGCGAATCGGGGCTCGCCGTGCTCTCGGACGACCCGGCGCTCCTGGAGCACGTGCGACGAACGCGGGGTGCCGACGAGCTGTACGCCGAGCTCTGGCCCCGCGGTCGCTGCCCGGACGCGAGGCGGCAACGGTTGCTGGCGCTCTCCGCGGCCACTGGAATCCCGCCGATCGCCACGGGCGGCGTGCACTTCGCCGGCCCGGAGGGACACACGCGCCACAGAGCCCTGCGAGCGCTTGCGCTGAGCTGTCCCATGGGCAACCTGCCGCCCGCCGCCTGCGCCCCCGAACAGGCGTGGCTCTGGCCGACGGCCCGGATGGTCCAGGGGTTTTCAGACCACCCCGAAGCGCTCGTCAACGCCGCCGTCCTGGCGGAACGCTGTCGCGCCAAGCTGCCGCTGGGCGTGCTGCTTCCCCCTCGCCCGCTGTTTCCGTCCGACCCGGCGGGCAACGGTGAACGCGCACACCCCCACCCCTCGCACCTCCCCCACACGCCCCAGGACGCGGTCACGCGGCTGCACGGCCGTTGCCTCGCGGCCGCCGAGGCGCGCTGGTCCACGCCCCTGCCCCCGGCCGTGCGGCGGCGCCTCGATCGCGAGCTGAACCTGCTGGCCACGGCGGGTCTCAGCGGCGCGCTGCTGGCCGTCGGCGAGCTCGCCCGGGCCGCCGAGGCAGCTCGTATTCCGCTGGCAGCCCGGGGCTCGGCCGCCGGATCCCTCGTGCTTCATCTCCTGGGCGTAGCGCCCCTGGAACCGTTGCGGTACGAGCTCGGATTCAGCCGGTTTCTGGAGGCGGGCCGCGCCACGCCGCCGGACATCGACATAGACGTTGCCTGGCAGGGGCGCGCCCGGCTCATGACGCTGGCGAAGAGCCGTCTCGGGGGGCGGACCCTCCGGGCCGGCCGCATCGTCACGTTGAAGCTGAGCGACGGGCAAGCACGGCGAGCCGGTATTCCGGCGCACGTCGCCGCCGCCCTGCAGGGGCTGCCGCGAAAGCTGGGGCCGCATCCGTCCGCCCTGGCACTCCTTCCCGACCCGGCGGATCAGGTCATCCCTGCGGAGCGCGTGGGCACCGACGCAGTACTCGTGAGTCAATGGGACGCACGGGCTCTCCGCGCGGCCGGGCTGTTCGTCGTCGACCTGCTGGGGAGCCGCTCCCTCGCGGTGGCGCAAACCGTGTCGATGATCCTGCCCGAAGGCGGAAACGGAGGCCCCCCTCCGGAAACCCCGGAAGAAGCCCTGGACGACGTGTCGACTCAGGCCCTCGTCCGCACCGGCCGGACCCTGGGCTGCTACCACCTGGAGAGCCCACCCATGCGGGCCCTGCTGCGGCGGCTGAGCACCGCCGACTTCTCCACCCTGATGGCAGCGTCGGCGCTGATTCGACCCGGCGCCGAGCGGGCCGGACTCCCGGATCGTCTGGTGCGTCACGCGCGACCAGAGCAGGCCTGGCGCGACCGGCACCGGCCCTTCCTGGTGTACCAGGACGACCTGTTCCGCCTCTTGAGGCAGCGGGCAGCGCTCAGCCGCGAGGACGCCGACCGGCTCTGCGCCGCCCTGCGCAGGGGCGGCACGGAGCGGCTGGCCGCGGCACAGGGGAAATTCGTTCAGGCGTGCGTCGATGCCGGAGAAGCACCGGCCGATGCGCTGGCGCTGTGGGAGCAGGTGGTCACCTTCGCCGGCGCCTCGTTCTGCAAGGCGCACTGCGCGGCGTCCGTCGCCCTCGGTGTCCGCTGCGCCTGGCTCAGGGCGCACCACCCGGCGGCATTCCTCGCGGCGGTGCTGGCGGAGGGCGGCGGCTACTACCCCCGGGAAGCCTACGTCGGTGAGGCACGCCGCACGGGCCTCACGCTCGCCGGCCCGTGCGTCAACCGCAGCGGCGGCACCTACCAGGGCGCCGGGGGCACCATCCGCCTGGGCCTCCGACAGATCCGCGGCTTGAAGGACTCCACGGTCGCCTCCATTCTGGACGCCCGGCAGCGAGACGGCCCCTTTACCGGTGAGGCCGAGCTCGCCCGGCGCGCGTGCCTCACACCGCGGGACCTCGACCGACTGCTGCGGGCAGGCGCCTTGCCCGATGTCCCTCCCGGGCCGTGGTCACGGGCGTCAGAGATGCTCCCCCTGCGCGACCCTGAGCGACGACCCCCACCGGCGGATCGGACTCGACTTCAAGGGGAGCTCGACGCCTTTGGGTTCCTCCTCTCGGCCCATCCCCTGGACCTCGTCGACGACCGGCTCCCGCCGGGGCTCGTGGAGGCGGCCGCCCTGGACCGCTACGCCGGGGCGCCGGTGGCCCTGGCCGGCTGGCTCGTCTCGGTCAAGACCATCGCCGACCGCACCGGCCGGCCGATGGAGTTTGCCACGTTCGAGGATCGAACAGACCTGTTCGACGCCCTGCTCGATCCCGAGGCGCACGCGCGTTTTGGCGGCCAGCTCGATCGGTGTCCCGGCCCCTTTGTGGTCTACGGCCGGGTCGCGGAGGCGCCGGGCTCCCGGCTCCTACGGCTGAAAGATCTGAAACCGCTGTAGCGGCCGGCAGCGCGCTTCCCGATATTCTGTGCGGAGTTCCGAGATCCCACCCCGATCCCGATCCGGGGACGTCGCAACAGACGCACAAAAACCCTTTCACTCGCGGCCTGTCGAGGGTACAAATGAGCCTTGAACTCTCACCTGGGAGGCATCTCGTGGGCTTTTTCAACAAGCTGCTCGGCCGGAAGAAGAAGAAGGGCGAAGAAGATGACGAGGCCGAGGTTGGAGCCGAGGCTGAGGCGCCCGAGCCAGAGCCCGAACCGGCGCCGCCAAAGGCGAAAGCCAAGGCTGAACCAAAGCCGAAGCCGAAGCCGAAGCCGAAGCCGGAGCTCAAGCCGGACGCTGAGCCGGAGGCCGCGCAGCCCCACGCGGTTCCCTCCGAGCCATCTGCCGCTGAGAGCTCGGGATCGAGGCTGGGCGTTCCCCGGGACTCTTCGGGCTCGACCAAGTCGACCTCCAGCGGCTCCATGCGCAGGATGGCCAGCGGCCCGCTGCGGGCGGCTTCGTCCGGCGTTTCGTGCAGCGGGTGTGATCGGGAGCTTCCGGTCCCCCTGGCCGGACACGCCACGACCATTACCTGCCCCTTCTGTCTCGCCCGCACGGCCTACAATCCGTAGGGCTCTCGTTTGAAATCCTGATATAGTCCACTTCTGAGCCGGAAAACGGCGGGGAGTCGATATGTCCATGGATCGCATTCGTAGGCTGGCGTCCCATGCGCCGCTGCTCGCGCTGCTGCTCTGTGCACCGGTAGGGAGCGGGTGCGGTGACGACGCCACCGGGGGGAACCAGAACAACACGAACGCAGACACCGACGCCGCGCTGGGCGACGGGCAGGTCCCCGACGACGGGACCATCAGACCGGATGGGGACACCACGCCCCCGACGGCCTTGCTCGAGCTCTACGCGCTGGACATCTGGGCGCAGCCGCTCCCACAGACAGAAGGGACGCTCACCGTGACCCGAAACGGCCAGCCCGTTACGGTCGCCGGCTACCCCGTCGGGACCGTGGGCCTGTACGACGCCGGCGACTACGAGGTGACGCTGGCCGCCCCCGAGCACGAGACGCTCCAGCTCACCGTGTCCTGGGACGGCAGCGCCACCCTGACCGGCGCGTCGGTCACCCCCGAGGCCGGGGCCCCTGCGCACGGCATCTCCGTGAGCCATGAGGACCGCAACGTGAGCGGCTCCGAGGTGGTGGTGCACACCGTGTACCTGGGTCTCCGGCACAAGTGGTTCTCTGCCCAGGGCCGCTCCGCCCGCCGCGGGAACAGCATCGACTTGCTCATGGACGGCGAGGAGGCGTGGGGCACGGTGTATCCCGACCTGACCGCTGCCATCGACACCGTGATGATCGCCACCTGGTGGTGGGACTCGGAGTTCGAGCTCCTCCGCGACTGGTCCACGCACCACCTGCTCACCCCGGCCCAGCGCTGGCAGAACACCATGCTCGGCATCCTGGAGGACAGTCACGCGCACCACCGACTGCTCATCGGCGAGTTCTGGGGCAGCCACTCCATCCTGGACTGGCTCACCAGCGATTCGGCCCTACAGGGCTACGCCGAAACGCCGAACGACGACTTCGAAATCATGGGCCAAGGCAATGAAACCTATGGCGTCTTCTGGTTCGAGGTGGACCCGTTCCAGTTCGGTGAGCGGGTGCGATCGACCCACACCGAGGCGGCGAGCCGGGTCTTCGAAACCGAGGACGACATCGAGTCCACGGTGCCTGCCCGGGAGGTGGATCTCACCTGGTGGCCGATTTCCGTGGAACTCCAGATTGCGTCCTATCACCAGAAGTTCCTGGTGGTAGACCAAGAGATCGCCTTTGTCGGGGGCATGAACATCAAGGCCGTGGACTGGGACTCCAACGATCATCTCGTGTACGACCACCGCCGGATGGAGTATGACGCCACACAGTCTGCCCGCGAGGACGTGATGAGCAAGGACGAGCTCCCGGACAACGGCCCCCGCAAGGACTACATGATGCGCATCGAGGGGCCCTCCGTGCAGGATGTCGCCGAGATCTTCGAGCAGCGCTGGAGCTACCAGATCGCCCAGGGCGCCGAGTTCTCTGCCAACAGCACGAATTTCGTGGTGGCCCGCGACCAGCCCGTGCAGCCGGGCGGGTCGCAGATCCAGATCACGCCCACCCTGCCCGAACCCTTCTGGGAGCACGCCATTGCTGAAACCTGGTTCAACGCGGTCGCCCAGGCCGAGGAGTACATCTTCGTCGAGGACCAGTACTGGCGAGTCCCCATGCTGGTGGACGCGATCATCGCCCGCATGAACCAGGTCCCCAACCTCAGGCTGCTGGTGGTGACCAAACCGGTGAGCGACTGGTCGGATCCGGGCTGCCCCTGGACCTCCATCACCCATGCCGACCTCCAAGCGGCATTCCCGAATCGTTACGCTACGTACCAGCTCCGCGCCTTCGACACCCGCCTGGACGACGCGTGGCCCTGGAACGAAGACGAAACCGAAGGCGTGTACCAGGACATGGACGTGCACTCCAAGATGCTCATCGTGGATGACAAGTTCATGTCAGTGGGCTCCTGCAACAAGAACAACCGCGGCATCGTCTACGAGGGGGAGCTCAACGTGGCCATACTGGACCCGGCCTGGGTCCGACAGCAGCGCCGGCGGATCTTCGCCAACATGCTCCCTGCCGGTGTGCCCGCCACCGACGACGTCGCCACCTGGTGGACCCAGTTCTCCGACGCGGCCGCCTGGAACGACACCGTTCATCAGGCCTGGGTCGACGAAGGCGACTACATCGACCTCGGAGACGACTCGAACCCTGGACCGCTACCCGCCAACTACACGCCACAGGGATTCATTCACTCCCTGGACTTCGTGGACGTCAGTGACTGTTTCATCGAGGACGTCGGCCCGGACATGACCTAAGGGGTCGCGCATGGACAACTCGATCGTTCAGGACGCCGATCCATCCCGGCTCGCTTTGTTGCCAGGCGGTCGAATATTCCCGATATGCTCCCTTCTGGCGCCTCGCGAGCCGGGCGCCTCGGCGCCCTGATTCGAGGAGTT
>JBDRSE010000251.1:0-38280 GCA_043825095.1 bacterium | reverse complement strand
CGATTCGCCGCCGAGATGGGCCGCCGAGCGCAAGTACGCGAAATCCCGCCCGACCGCGATCCGAACCGAGGCACCCCGCGGGATCGGCACCCGGCAACCGGGCGGCGGTGCAGGGTCGTCCTATTTGTGGCACAATGGTGCGCGACGAATCGGAGGTTCCTTGAAGACGTCGAGCCGCGAGATCCTGTGGGTGTCGATGCTGGCGGGTGCCGTGATTGCTCACGCTCCCCCGGCCTCCGCAGATCCGGCCGACCGGGCGTTGCCCGAGCTCTCCAAGCGCGGGGTCGGCCCGGGAGACGATCCGCGAAATCGACGCCCGGCGGCGCGCGCGGCGGGGCGATATCACCAGGTCCGGAAGCAGCGGGCCCGGCGGTATCCTTCGGCGCGGCTGAAGCACGGCGGGTGGCGGTTCTTCGGCGCCGGCTGGTCGGCGGACGTGTCCCCGGACGGCGCGCTGAGCTTCGACGGCCGCTCGGTCACCTGGGAGCCGCGCCGGGCGCAGCTGACCTTCGACCTCTCCGACTCGATTCTGCGGGCGCGGAAGCGGGATCCCTACGCGGCGGCCAAGCTGCGCTTCATGCGGGACACGGCCCCGTGGCGCCGCTCGCTCCGTGCCGCGGCGCGGAAGCGGGCCGAGCGGGCCTATTTCGAGGGGCTGCCGGGGCGCCTCCGGGCGCTCTGGGCCCGGCGCGACATCACCATGCTCCGCCGCCGCGCGCTGCTGTTCGAGATCTGGGAGGAGTGTCTCGAGCTGGGGGCGACCCGGGACAGCCAGCTCGCCCAGCAGGCCCGGTGGATGATGCTGCGGTTCATCCGCAAGCACCTTCCCAAAGGCGGCCCCCACGCCTTTACCGGCCGGGAGCTCCAGTGGATGAGCAAGCGCCGCCGGGGCCAGGCCCCCTTCCAGCCCTACGTCCGGCTCCGGCGCCCACTCCTCGACACCGGGAAATAGCCCGCTGATGGAAAGCTCCGAGCGTAACCGCTCACGTGGGCGACGCCGCAACGCCCCCGCGCGCAGCGCGGGCTACCCCTTGAGGGGACGACAGGGGTGTGGTGAGCCGCGCAGCGGCGGAGCAGTCACTCTGGTATCGGCACCGGGCAAAGGGGCCCTTCCCGGAGATCGATCCGCCACTTCGTGGCTCAATTCGCCCCCTCCGCCCCCTCCGGGGGTGGCCCTCGCTACGCTCGGAAGGTGCCGCAAATAGCACCCCTGTGAACACATACCTCAGGGCTTTGGGATGCGCAGCGTGCCGCTGATCATCGCGCTGCCGCTGACGGCAAAGAGCCCGGAGAGGGGATGCCAGTCGCCTCCCAGCAGGGTCACGCGGCCCCACCAGAGCTGCTGCTCCACGCGGCCCAGGGCGAGGGCCACCGCCAGCATGATCACGAGCGCCAGGCTCGTGGGGATGGGGGTCCCCTCGTAGTGGGACACCTTGCCGGCGCCGTCGGATAGCGCCTCGGCCGTGGCGTTGTACCGGGCGAGGCGGCTGATGCCGCAGGCCACGAAGTAGATCAGGATCGCCACGTCCCAGGCGCCGCGCAGGCCCAGGGTGAAGGCGAGCACCGCGGGCGCGACGCCGAAGGAGACGATGTCGGCCAGGGAGTCCAGGTCGGCGCCCAGGGCGGAGTGCTTCTGCCTCCAGCGGGCCACGGCGCCGTCGAAGAAGTCGCACACCACGGCCAGGGGGAGCAGGCCGATCGCCACCCAGAGGGAGTTGCGGGATCCGGCCGCGAGGTAGCGCAGGCAGCAGAAGATGGAGCCCGCGCCGCAGCCGGCGTTCGCCAGGGTGATCAGGTCCGCCAGGGCGAAGGAGCGCAGCATGGAGAAGTGCTTCTTGGGGGGAGAGCTCATGACGTTTCTCGCCGACGTTGATCGCCCGGATGAAAGCACATCCCTCAGGGGGAGTCCACGGCGGGGCCGAGCGCGGCGGGGCCGAACGCGGCGGGGCCGGCCGCGGCGGGACCGATCACGGCGGGGCCGAACAGCGCGCGGGTGTTGGCGGCGCAGGCCTGGAGGACCTCCTCCAGGGGGAGCCCCTTGATCTCCGCGACGGCGCGCGCCGAGACGAGGACGTTGGCCGGTTCGTTTCGCTCCTCCCGGTCCGGCCCGAGCACCGGGGCGTCGGACTCCAGGAGCAGCCGGTCCAGGTCCACCGCTGCGACGAGCCGTTGCTTCTGGGAGGAGCGAGCGATGGACGGAGGCACCGAGAAGTAGTACCCGAGCTCCGCCGCCTCCCGGGCGTACCGCGCCTTTCCGTCGAAGGCGTGGAGGCAGACGCGCCGCGCGCCCAGCTCCCGGAGCAGCGCGATCACGTGGCGACCCGCGCTGCGGGAGTGCACCGAGAGCGGGAGATCCAGCTCGTCGGCCAGCCGGACGAAGCGGGCGAAGAGTCGGTGCTGCGGCTCCCGGTCGGCCTCTTCCCTGGCGAGCCAGTGATCGATGCCCACCTCCCCGATGGCGACGACCTCGTCGCGGCACTGCCGCAGCAGGGCCTCGGTCTGGTCCGCGAGCTCCTCGTCCGTGTGCGCCGGGTAGTGCCCCAGGGCGGCGAGCACGTCGGGGGTACTTCTCGCCAGCCTGAGCACGCGGAGGTTGTCCTCCGCGGTTTCGCCCACGCAGATCATTTGTGTGACCCCCGCGGCCCGGGCGCGTTCGAGCACGGCCTCGCGGTCGGGCTCGAACGCGTCGCTCGTCAGGTGGCAGTGGACGTCGATGATCGGTGTCATGGGATCGGCAGGGGAGGCTCCCAGGGGGCCGTCGCTACAGCTGCTTATCGAGCTTGGAAAACAGCTCGTCGATCTCCTCGAGGTGGTCGATCCCGTAGACAGACTCTGTCATGCCGACGGAGGCCGCGACCGCCGCGTAGTGGTCCAGCACGTCCCGGGTCGCCACCAGTCCGATCAGCGGCGCCTTGACGGTCGTCATGGCAGCGATGACCCTGTGAGCCTCCGGGACTACCTGGACCTGATAGCCGGCGCCCTCCAGCACCCCTCCGATCTTCTCGTCACTTGCGAACACGGTGACGTCTCGGCGTCGTCCCAGCTTGGAGAGGTAGTCGCGCAGCGCCTGGAGGAAACCTTTGGGTCCCTTGCTGATTTGAAAGCCTGCCCCGGGCTTCCGCCCGATGGCCTCCGCCATGGCGGGCGTGATCACATGGACGACCTTCGCAACGACGGGGAAGTCCTCATATCCCGGGATCTCCATGCGGATGGGGATCTCCGCGTTCAGCTCCAGGTTGTGGGCGCCACGAACGAAGAGGCCGCCCCGGCTCAGGTTCTCGGCGTACTCGGTCACGAACTCCAGCGCGGTTTCGAAGCGCACCGAGAGGTGCACGCGATACCGTTGCTGCTGTCGGTCGTCGCTGCCGGCCATCGTTGGCTCCCAGTCGAGCGGGATGGAGCGTGCTCGACCCACCCAAACTACCACGCGGCGTCTGCGGCGGGCCAGGCCAAAACCTTACTCGCGCGGTAGGTCCGCGGTGAGCAGGTGGTGCTGGCGCAGCTTCTCGGCGAGGCTGCGGGGGAGGGTGACCCGCTCCCCCAGGCGGTCCGGATTTCGGCCACTGTAGAACATGGCCGTAGCGGCGCTGCCGGGCGTCGGCAAGAACGCCTGGACCTGGCGGGGCTTCCAGCCCTCGGCGCGGAGGAGTCGCACCAGGGCGGCCATTCGGGCGTCCGTGGATCCGGGGAGACCCGAGACAAAGTACGGGTTCAGGTAGCGCTCGACTCCCAGGCGTCGTCGCGTGCGCTCGAACTGCTCTCGGAAGCGCTCGAAGAGCTCATAAGGCGGCTTGCGGGCCAGACGCAGCACGTCGGGGTGGTTGTGCTCCGGGGCGACGTGCAAGTGGCCGCCCACGTGATGCCGGAGCAGCTCGTCGAGGTAGCCGGGGGCCACGAGCGCGAGATCGTGTCGGACCCCGGAGGCGACGAGGGCGTGGCGCACGCCGGGGGCCTCGCGAACGGCGCGCAGGAGCGTGATCAGGGGTCCGGGATCGGTGCGGAGCATCGGGCAGATTCGGGGGTGGAGGCAAGAGGGTCGCCGGCAGCGAGCCTCGCGCGCGGGGTGGTTGCAGCCGAGGCCGTAGGTGTTGGCCGTGGGTCCGCCGAGGTCGGAGATCGTTCCGCGGAAGGTGGGCGTTTTTTGCAGCGCTGCCACCTCCCGCAGGACGGAGGCCCGGCTTCGGGACTGCACCGCGCGTCCTTCGTGCAGTGAAATGGCGCAGAACGTACAGCCGCCGAAGCAGCCGCGGGTGATCTGGACCGAGCTGCTGATCATGTCGAACGCGGGGACCGGCTCGGCGTGCCTGGGATGCACCGCCCGCGTGAAGGGCAGCTCGTGCACGGCGTCCAGCTCAGCGGTGGTCAGCGGCCACGCGGGCGGCATGGCGAGCACCGTGGCCTCTCCGTGCCGCTGCACGCAGGCGTGTCCCAGCGCGGGATTGGCCGCCCGCTCCACGAGGCGCGTCGCCGCGGCGAGGTGCGTCGCATCCTGCTGGATCCGTTCGAAGGACGGCAGGCGCCGTACGACCCAGCGCACCGGGCGGGGAGGGTCGCGGAACAGACCCCGGGTCGGCAGCGACGGCCCCTGACCTTCCCAGCCGTGGGGTCCGAAGGTCAGGGCGGCTCCGTGGCTCAGGTCAAGTCGCTGACGCTCGATCGTCCGTTGGCCCAGCACCACGGCGGTGCCGCGGATGCCGACCAGTCGAGACCGCGCCGAGCGGTCGACCTCCCCGAGGGGCGCCAGGCGATCGCACACGGCGCGGAGGGGGCGCTCGGCCATGCCGTACACCAACAGGTCTGCGCGGGCGTCCACCAGGGCGCTGCGACGCAGGTCGTCCGCCCAGTAGTCGTAGTGGGCGAACCGGCGGAGCGACGCCTCCACACCGCCGAGGATCAGGAGACAGTCGGGAAAGGCGCGGCGCGCCAGCTGGGTGTACACCACCGCGGCGCGGTTCGGGCGCAGGCCGTGTCGACCGCCGGGCGAGTAGGCGTCGTCGTGGCGGCGTTTGCGTAGGGCGGTCTGGTGGTTGACCAGGGAGTCCATGTTGCCCGCGGTGATGCCCACGAACAGGCGCGGCCGGCCGAAGGCTTCCAGCGGCGTCGGGTCGCGCCAGTCCGGCTGGTCCGCCACGGCGACCACGAGGCCGAAGGACTCCAGCAGCCGCCCCACCACGGCCGCGCCGAAGGACGGATGATCCACGAAGGCGTCCCCGGTGATCAGCAGCACGTCCGGTCGGCGGTAGCCGGCGAGGCGCAGCGCGTCGGGAGACGCGGGCAGGTGGGGGGCCGGGGGAGCGCGGGTCATGACGGTGTGGGCCGGGACGCCCGGGTCCTGTCGGCGCGGCGGCGGAGCCAGATCAGGCCCGCCACGGCCACGCCGGCGCTCAGCAGGGAGGTGAACTGCGAGGTGGACAGAAACAGGGGCTCGCCGGGGGGGAGCCCGAGGAGACGGGCGAGATCCGGCAGCGCCACCTGGAACAGAAACCGCCGCTCGGCGTCGCCCCGGAACAGCTCGGTGACGGAGCGCAGCAGCGCGTACATCAGGAGGTAGCTGAAGAACACCATGCCGTCGAAGCGCTTCCGGATCGACAGGTAGAGCAGCACGGCGAAGATCGCGATCTCACCGCCTGACTCGTAGAGCTGCACCGGGTGCAGCGGGGGTGTGACATTGGACAGACTCGGATCGATCTGCCGGCGGGCCACCAGGTTTTCGTACACCACGCTATCGGAGGCGAACTGCACGCCCACGGGCCGAGGACAGGCCTTCCCCCAGCAGCACCCCGCCAGGAAACAGCCCAACCGGCCGAAGGCGTGGCCGAGGGCCAGCACCGGCGCGATCACGTCCCCGGACCGCAGGAAGGGGAGCTTCCGTCGCCACATCAGATACAGGCCCATGGCGCAGCCTCCCACCACGCCTCCATAGAACACCAGACCGCCCTCCCAGATGTAGAGCGTGCGCCAGAGGTCGCCGCGGAAGCGGTCGTAGTTCGTGAGCACGAACATCAGCCGCGACGCCAGCAGGGCGGTCACGAGCCCCCAGAACATCAGGTCCAGGAAGTCGTCGGTCCGCAGCCCGACCCGGCGGGCGTTCCGGTACCCGAGATAGATGCCCAGCATCACCCCCGTTGCCACCATCAGCCCGTAGCTCGAAACGGCCAGCTGGCGGCCGAAGAGCTCGATGGTGAAGAGGCGTGGGTGCATGCTAGTAAGACTAACCCGTTTTGGACGAGGTTGATTCCTTCATTGTCAGCGCGGACAGCCGGGTCCAGGCCACGGCGGCTCCGGCGACCAGCAGCAGGGAGATGAGCTGGGAGGTGGACAGCGGTCCTACTCCCCCTCGCGCGTCGGCGCGCAGGGCCTCCACGGCGAAGCGGGCCGGGCCGTACAGCAGCAGGAAACCGCACATCAGCTGGCCTTCGAAGCGCTGCCGCGGGCGGAGTCCGAAGTAGAGCGCCAGGAAGATCCCCAGATTCAGCCCCACGGACAGGAGCTGGGTGGGGTGCACGGCCAGGGAATGGCGCGCGGCGTCGGAGAGCAGCCCCGCCGCCGCCTGGGCCGTGGAGGCGTCGCTCCCCGGCGGAAAGCTCACGCCCCAGGCCGCCCGGGTGGGGGCGCCGAAGCAGCAGCCGTGAAAGTGACAACCCAGACGACCGAAGGTCAGCCCGAGCGGCAGTGCGAGCCCGAAGAGGTCAGCGACCCGCCACAGCGCCAGCCCTCGGCGCCGGACGTAGGCCACGGCGAAGCCCAGGGCGAGCAGCAGGCCCCCGTAGAACACGAGCCCTCCCTCCCAGAAGCGAAACACCGCGAGACAGTCGGCCGGTGACTGTGCGACGCACTGATCCAGGTATCGCCGGGCGTCGCCGTCTGCCAGGACGTGCAGCGCGCGCGCGCCGACGAGCGACAGGAGGACTACGTAGATCCCGAGGTCGGTCATCTGGACCGGGTCCAGGCCGCGTCTGCGAGCCTCGCGTCGGACCAGGATCAATCCCGCCGTGAAGGCGAGCAGCAGCCCGAGGGGGTAGGCGGGAACGGGGAGACGCGGCACCTGGAACATGGATCGCTACTCGGGCGGCTCCGGGCCTGCCTCGGGCTCGGCGGTCGGCTCCGCAGTGTCGTCTCGGGCGTCCGGATGGAGGAACATGTCGACGATCACCAGGCCCACACCTACCGAGATGGCCACGTCCGCCACGTTGAAGGTCGGCCAATTGAAGCCCCAGTACCAGTCGAGGAAGTCCACCACGAAGTCCTGCTTCACGCGATCGATCAGGTTCCCGATGGCTCCCGCGAGCACGCAGGCCAGCCCCAAGCGACGAAGGCGCTGATCTGCCTGGGTGGTGCGGATCAGCAGCCCGATGAACAGCATCGCCAGCAGTGACATGCCGATGAAGAAAGGCCGCTTGTACGTGTTGCTGAAGTGCCTCCCGAGCCCCCAGATCGCCCCTTCGTTGCCGGTGATGTTCATGCGGAACGCGTTTGGAATGACGTCCACCGGAGGCTTGCCGGGCGGGGGGCGCAGTCGACCGGTCAGGTCTCGCTGGAGCGGGCCGAGTCGCTCCACCGCCCAGCCCTTGGTCCACTGATCCGCAGCGGCGACCAGCAGGATCACGCTCACGATCAGGAGGATCTCCTGGAGCCAGGCGATGCCGGGGACGTCTGGACGGGGGCTGAGCGCGCGCTGGAGCTCGTTGCTCGATTGCGACGTCTCGCTGTTGGAAGCCATGGACATGGCCACCGAACCTAGCAGGGCGGACGGTTCGCAGCAAGGCTGGGAGGTGCGGGGGGGCGTTTGCGGGGCCCTCAAATAAAAAGCGGAAACCTCCGCGGTATGCATCCGATAACTCCTGCGCAGGGACGCGCGGGCGGTTTCCGTAAAACCGGTTGCTGGCGTCGATGGTTTTGGCTACCCTACTTGTCGAGGTTTGTTGTGAAAATTGGTGATCAGAAACCTGTGCCCCCCGGGGCGAACGGAGTCGAGAGTGTCGGTGGTCCTACCGAGCCCACGTCGGGCGCCGACTTTTCCGAGCGCCTTCGGGACGTGGACCCCACCGAGGGTGAGGTCGGGCCCGGCCGTTTGGGCGAGATCGAGGCCTTGGCGGCGCGCATTGACCGCGGTGAGCTGGACCCCGCAGAGGCCATGCGCCTGCTCGTGGACCAGGTGGTCAACGCCAAGCTGGGCCCGGACGCTCCTTCGGAGCTGCGCGTGAAGGCGCGTGATTTTGTCGAGAGCGCGCTTGCCGACGACCCGCACCTGCGATCACTCGTCCAGCGGCTGGGAGGGCGCGAGTGATTCGGCGGCGTCTGCGCGCATTCTTCCTGGTGAGCGCACTGGCGGGCCTGGTGGCCCACCCGACCGTTGCCGCCGCCGCGCCCGAGGGGGATTCCCCCCGTCCGCGGAAAGCCGAGCGGCTCAAGACGGCGGTGTTCATCCAGCAGGCGACGGGCGTCAAGGTGGAGGTGGTCGACAAGCTGAGCTCGCGAATCAAGCGAGCGCTGAGGAAGAACCAGCGACTCAAGCTGGTGCGCCCGGCAAGGATCCTCGCGAGCTTTTCCGGGGAGCTGCCCACGGACTCCATCGAGGAGTCGAAGAAGTACCTGAAGCGGGGATACGCCCTGCTCGAGCAGAAGGAGTACCGGAAGGCGATTACCGCCTTCAACCTGGCGATCACCGCGCAGATGCAAGCGCTGGCCTACACGAAGAAGAGCAAGCTCGTGATGGCGCAGTTCGGTCTGTCGTTGGCGTATTACCACTCCGGGCTGCGCGCGCAGACCCTGCGGATGCTGTTGCGGCTGCTCACCTGGAGAGGGCGGCTGCGGATCAATCCCGAGACGCTCCCGAAGGGGTACCTGCGCGTGCTACGCGAGGCGCGCGAAAAGTTCAAACGGACCGCCCGCGCGTCCTTCGAGCTGGTGACCCGACCGACGGGGGCAAGGGCGTACCTGAACGGCCGCGCGGTGGGGCGGACGCCCTTGACACTGGAGGGCGTACCGGTGGGAACCCACTACCTCACCGTTCGCCAGCGGGGCTACCTCAGCCTGTCCGAGGCCGTGAGAATCTCGCCGCTCCGAAAGAAGACCACGCTCGAGTACGCCCTCAAGCGCAGCCCGAAGTTCATCCTGCTCGAGCAGGCGCTGATCCGGTCCTGGCCCGATTTCGGGGCCGCCCGCACCACGCCGGCGATGCAGGAGATCAAGACCCTGCTGCTCGTGGATCAGGTTGTGCTGGTGAAGCCCAGCGTCCCCACCGCCGACGGAGCTCGAATCGACGTCTGCCTGTACGACCTCCGCACCGGCAATCTCCTGAAGCGAATCAGCGCGACGCTCCCGGGGCCGAAGTTCAAGGCGAAGAAGTTTGCAGCGGCGCTCTACAGCGGGGTGCGGTACGACGGAACGCTGCCGGATCCGGGCAACGAGAAGGCACCGGACCACGGGGGCCGCCGTCCCATCTACAAGCGCTGGTGGTTCTGGGTGTCCATCGGCGCTGCCGTGGTCGCGGCCGTGACGGGCATCGCGGTGCCCGTGTCCCAGCGCAAGAGCAGCAATATTCCGTCGGGCAATCACCCCTTTACCGTGCGGTTCTGATCGCGACCAGGGTCAGAGGGTCAACGAAAAGAGAGCGAGATGACGAACGAACGCAAGTGCATCAAGTGTGAGCACGACATGAATCCCAAGATGGTCGACGACGTGGAGATCGACTACTGCCCGAGCTGCCGCGGCTTGTGGTTGGATCGGGATGAAATTCGTCAGCTCGCGGACAAGAGCGACGAAGAGCTGGAGGAGCTCCGAGAGCTGGTCCAGGAGGGGGCACCTGCGGAGCCGGCGCGATCCTCTGTCGACAGCCCGTGCCCCGCCTGCGGCGGGAAGCTCACCCTGGCGGTGTTCGGATCCATCTACATGGAGCACTGCACGCTGTGTGAGGGGATCTACCTGGATCGCGGCGAGCTGGACAAGGCCATGTTCGTCGTCAAAGCCCGTGGGAACGAGATCGTGACCATCGTGGCCCTCGCGCGCTCCGTCGTGACCCGCGGCACCATCGGAACCTAGATCCCAGCGGCAATGCTACGACACTTCTTACCCCTGGTGGGGGTGGCCGTGCTGGTGACCGGGGTGATTCCGGCAGCGGCCCGTGCCCAGGGGAAGATCCGCCCGTCGACTGCGGCCGCTCGGCCGGCGGACGCCCAGGAGCGCCGGGAGCAGCCCAAGGTGGGAGAGCCGGTCGTTCCGGCGGTCCGCCGCGTCCTCCCGGAGGTGCTGCCTCCGAAGAAGCGGCGGAAACGCGGGACGCCTCCCCGTCGCCCTCTCACCCTCGAGGCCGATCCCGCGGATCTGCTGCGCCTGCCCCCGGATCGCGACCGGTTTGTCTGGCTCGCCTCACCGCGGCTGCGGTCCGCGGCGTGGCTCAGCATGCACATCTTTCAGAATCCTGAGCAACGGTTCCGGAAGTACGAGCCGGAGAGCGTCTACGACAAGCAGGACTGGTATCTCTTCGGAGAGGTGGGCGGGGCGCTGAAGCTCGGCCGGTTCGAGCTGTCGGTGGCGGTTCCCTTCGTCGGGATGGCTGCGGCGAATTTCTATCAGAAAGGCGTCGTGGACCGGGAGGTCCGCAAGCCGGATCGGGCGGACATGAACGCCACCCTGAAGGTCGCGTTCCGCGTGGAGGACCGCAAGAACGTGGTGCTGCTCACCCCCTTCGTCGCCCTCGGCTTTCCCACGGGCCAGCGGGAGCAGTATTCGGTCCCCCTGGGGGATCGCACCGTACAGCACGAGACCTCCGGACCGCAGGGGGTTTCGACCCTGCCGGGGCTGGCGATCGGGTGGCGGCGCGGCATGCTGTCGGCGGTGGCGAGCTTCGGCGTGCTCGCGCGGGTGATCACCAAAGACGAGTTCGGGGACGTCGCGAAGGGCACCACCTCCGTTTCGTGGATGGGCGCCTATCAGTTCGGCGTGACCCCGTTCCGGGATCTGGCGCTCACCCTGGGGCTGTTCCATCTCCACCAGCTGAACCATCGAGACGGGGGAGCGGGAGAGGATCTGCTGTTCGTCGCGCCCGGCCTCCGGCTGCACCCCTATCAAGGCCTGTACGGGCACCTCGGAGTGTCCATCCCCATGACCAATGAAACCCGGGACCGCGCGCCGCTCATGGTCACGCTCGAGGCGGGCTGGGAGTTCGAGTAGACGGGGGCGGCCTCCGCGTCAGGACGGCCTGCGGAAGGCGAGGTACTTGCTCCCGAGGAAGTTGGCGGCGGTGGCGGCGACGATCCCGAGCAGCGACGCGAGCCAGATCATCGGCTTGTGGGACCACCCGGCATAGACCATGAGCAGGTGCATCACGCCGATGCGGATTCCCACGCCCAGCGTGCAGACGGTGACGAACGTCAGGTAGGAGCGGGGCACGGTGACGTCGCGCGCTCCGGCAAAGGTGAAGCGGCGGTTCAGCAGGTAGTTCCAGCTCACCGCCACCAGGAAGGCCGGGATCGCGGCAAGGCGCGGATCCAGGGCGACGAGCTCCACGGCGGGGTAGAAGACGGCGAAGTCCACCGCGACGCCGGTCGCCCCCACGGTGCCAAACAGCGCCAGCTCGACGAATCTCGGCCAGCGCGCGCGCAGCCGCTCCAGCAGCGTGACCATCTACAGCCAACCCTCTGCCCGGTACCACTCCACTGTTTTGGCCAGCCCGCGCTCGAGGGTGTAGGACGGCTCATAGCCCAGCAGCTCGGTCGCCTTCGCGATGTCGACGGCCCAGCTCCCCGCGGTCAGAATCTGCACCTTGTCGCGGTTCAACGTCGGAGGGCGGGCGCGCCCCCGCGTGGCGAGCTCGGCCGCGGCCGCGGCCAACCGGACCAGTCCGTTCGGCAGCCGCAGCGTCACCCGGTGCGGTGTGGACACCGCCCGCGCGATGATCCGCTCGGACTCGGCCGGCGTGTAGTTCGTGTCGTCGCCGATGTTGAAGAGCTCCCCGGCCGCGGCGCGGGAGTGGCAGGCGCGCACAAAGGCGTCGGCCGCGTCCTCGACGTAGAGGTAATTGTAAGACGGATTCTTGGGCCCGAGGCGCACGTGCACCCCCCAGGACGCGAGCTTCAGCACCTGGTACATGTCCACGTCCCGAGGGCCGTAGATCGCGGTGGGTCGGAGCGCCACGGCTTCGATCCGCGGATCGGAGAGCGCGAGCTGCTCCGCAGCGCGCTTCGACCTGCCGTAGGCGCTCACCGGCAGCGACGGTTGCGACTCGGTCAGGGGCCCCCGGGAGCTGCTCGGTCCGGCCGCCGCGAGGCTGCTGCTGAGCACCAGACGGCGGGGGGAAGCGTCGGCCCGCGCGCAGGCGTCCAGCACGGCCCGCGTGCCGAGGGCGTTGATCTCGTGAAAACGGGAGAGGGGCCGGACCCGGGTGGCCCCGGCCAGGTGAATGACGGCTGCGGCGCCCGACACGGCGCGGCTCAGGCTGTCTTCGTCAGTCAGGGTGGCGAAGCGGATCGTCGCCCGCGTGGAGTCCAGCCACTGCATCGAGGCCCCCGGCCGCACCACGGCGACGGCCTCGTCTCCGCGGGCGAGGAGCCGCTCCACCACGTGCGAGCCCAGAAATCCGTTCGCTCCGGTGACCGCGACTTTCATCGCCCAAACGTGGTCACCGGGTCAGCGCCCTGTCAACGAAAATCGGCGTGGGGATCCCGACGTTTCCCGTCTATAATGCAGTCTTCTTACACCACCATCGCGAGCGGATCATTGACGACACCGGCTGCTAACGCTGCGCCCCCCAGGCTCTCTTGGAACAAGATCGGGATCCTCACCGTGCTGTACCTGGTGCAGGGCCTGCCCTTTGGGTTTCTCATCGGCACCTTTCCCATGTTCCTCAAGAGCCAGGGGATGTCGCTGGCCAAGATCACCTTCATCTCGGTGGTCAACTTTCCCTGGCTGATCAAGTTCCTGTGGGCGCCGCTGGCGGACAAGTACTTCTTCCCGAAGCTCGGCCGGCGCCGCAGCTGGATCATCCCGGCCCAGGCGGCGCTGATCGTGGCGCTGATCGTCACCGGGTTGCTGTCCCCGAGCCTCAGCCTGCTCGGGCTCATGGCCATGCTCAGCCTGGTGAACTTCTGCGCGGCCACCCAGGACATCGCGGTGGACGGTCTGGCGGTGGACATCCTGGATGAGCACGAGCGGGGCGTCGGCAACAGCGTGCAGGCGGCGGCCTACAAGATCGGCATGATCGGAGGCGGCTACGGGCTGACCGCGTACTTCACTCAGCTGGGGATTCAGGGGTGCTTCTACGTCATGGCCGCGGCCGTGGCCGTGGCGATGCTCGTGCCGATCTTTCTGCGGGAGCCGCCGCCGCCGCCCCTCGTCTCCGAGGCCGAGTCGCAGCACCGGCACACTGCGGTGCTCTCGTTGATCATGGGGCTCTTCACCCGGCAGGGGGCGGTGGTCTTCCTGCTGATGGTGGTCCTGTCCAAGGCCGGAGACTCCATCGCCAACCCGCTGTTTCGGCTGTTCCTGCTGGACCGGAAGCTGACCTGGGACCAGGTCAATCTGAGCATGAACATCGGCGGGATGATCGCCACGCTGGTCGGGTCGGCGATCTGCGGGTTCGTGATCATGAGGCTCGGCCGGCGCCACGCGCTCTGGATGACCATCCTCGGACAGGGGCTGTCCCACCTCGGCTGGGCAGTGCTCGCCGCGTGGGGGCTGTCGCTCACGAGCGTCTGGGGGATCGCGCTGGTGGAGCACTTCGTGTCCGGCATGCTCACCGTGGTGATCTTCACCCTGATGATGGACGCGGTGCGGCCCGAGGTGGGAAGCGCGCAGTACACCCTGCTCATGAGCATCTACATCGGCGTGGGATTCGGGCTGGGTCTGGTGGCGGGCTCGGTGGCGCAGTTCTTTGGCTGGCAGGTCGCCTTCGGAGTCGCCGGGGTGAGCACCCTGTGCTGTCTGTTCCTCGTGGTGCCCCTGGACCGTCTCGGCTACCTCGACGGGAAGCGGCCGGAGCTCCCCGCGGGCTAGACCCAACGCCGATCCGGTAGGACGATATCCGAGGTGCCGGCAAGGTTCTCGGCTTTCCGATTTCCGATCTCTTTGCCGAACGAGAATCGGAAATCCGAAATCGGAGGTCGGAGGTCGGAAATCCGAAATATAAACGGATCAATTTTCCAGGGAGAGGAACAGCTGGTCATCGCCGTCGGGGCCTGTGACGCGACGGGCTTTCACGCCGAAGACGTCCCGGAGACACTCCTCGGTGAGGGTTTCGGCGGGGCTCCCTTCGGCCACGATGACGCCGGCGTCCATCACCGCGACCCGATCGGCGTGGCGGAGGGCGGCGTTGAGCTCGTGCATTGCAACGAGCGCGCCGCGGCCTTCGGCCACGAGCCGCGCCAAAGCCTGGTGGAACTGGAGGGCGTGGCGGACGTCCAGGTTCGCCGTGGGCTCGTCGAGCAGGATCACCGGCGCCCGGGTCGCCCAGGCTCGGCTGAGGAACACGCGCTGCCGCTCCCCGCCGGACAGGGTGGGCATCAATCGCTCGTGGAGGGCGGAAACCTCAGCGGCCTCCATGGCCTCGGCGACGAAGCGGCGGTCGTCCGGGCCGGGGGGGCGAAAACGTCCCAGGTGCGGGTAGCGGCCCATGGCCACGAAGTCTCCCACCGGGAAGTCCGCGTCCACCCGGGTGTCCTGGGGAACGAGGGCGAGGGTCTGACCGAGCTCCCGGGGCGTGTAGGAGCGCAGGGGGCGGCCGCGGAGGGTCACCTCTCCGCGATTCGGTTTGAGCAGCCCGGCGAGCACGCGGATCAGGGTGGACTTGCCCGCGCCGTTGGGCCCCACCAGCGCGGTGACCTCGCCGGGGTGGGCCGTGAGCGTGGCGCCGCGAAGGATCTCCTGGCCGCCGAGGCGGAGCGCGACGTCCCGCGCGGTGAGGATGGGTTGCGGCCTGTCGCTCATAGCCACGATCTCCGGCCGGTGGAGCGGATCAGCAGGAACAGGAAGAAGGGCGCGCCCACCAGCCCGGCCACCACGCCGAGGGGCAGCTGCACCGGCGCCACCACGGAGCGCGCCACCAGGTCCGCCGCGACCAGAAAGACGCCTCCTCCGAGGGCGCTCGCCGGCAGCAGGCGCACGTGGCCGGGTCCCACCAGCTGCCGGATCATGTGCGGCACCACCAGGCCGACAAAGGCGATGACGCCGGAGAAGGCCACCGCCGCGGCGGTCAGCAGGGCGCTCGCAACGATGAGCTGCAGCTTGGTCGACTGCACGTTCACGCCCAGGCTGGCGGCCTGCTCCTCGCCGAGCAGGAACAGATCGAGGGGCCGCGCGTTGAGCAGCAGGGCGGTCATCCCGATGGTGGTCAGCGGCAGCAGGATGTAGAGGTGATCCCAGGTGCGATCTCCGAGCCCCCCCATGGTCCACATCAGGATCTGCCGGCCGATCTCGTGGCCCTTGGAGCTGAAGGCCGCGTGCAGCACCACCGCGGTGCAGCTCCCGAGCAGAAAGTTCACGGCGATGCCGATCAAGAGCAGCAGGGCGATGCGCGTGCGCCCGGCGCGGGTGGACAGCGTGTAGACCACGAGGGTGCACGCCGTGGCCCCGGCAAAGGCGCCGAGGGGCACTGCCCAGAGGGTCACGGCGCCGAGGCCGAGGTACAGGATCAGCACGGCGCCGAAGCTCGCGCCCGCGCCGATGCCGATCACCCCCGGGTCGGCCATGGGGTTGCGGAACATCGCCTGCAGGCAGGCGCCGGCCAGGCCCAAGCTGCTGCCGATGACAAAGGCGGTCAGCACGCGGGGGACGCGCAGGTCCACGACGATCCGGCGGGTGATGTCATCGATGTCGCTCACGTCCCCGAGGCCGACGAGGCTGGCGAGGATCCGCGCGACTGCCGAAAGGGAGATGTCGGTGGAGCCCAGGCTCACGCCCAGGGCGATCAGCAGGACGCTGAGCGCGGTCAGCGTGACCAGCACGGCGGTGTATCGAACGCGCGAGCTCACCGGAGCGGTCCGAGGGGTGGGGGAGGTTTGAGCGAGCGGGAGAGCTGCGGGTGCAGCTGCCGGAGAAGCACCCAGATGGAACGGACGATGTGGTGTGACGCGCAGGTCAGCAGCGCCCGGGGGAGGTAGAGCACGCGCCCGGCCGTCACGGCGGCCAGCTTCGACAGCACGGGATCGGCCCGGGCCGCGGCGAGGGCGCCCTTTTGGTCGGGCGCCTGCACGAGTACGAAGGACGGATCGGCGCGCCAGATCGCCTCCGTATCCACGCGGCTGTGTCCGGTGATGCCGAGACGGCGGGCCACGTTCTGTCCACCGGCGAGCCGGACGATGTCGTCGAAGATGGTGTTCGTTCCGGCCAGGAATCCGTTGGTGGCGCTCATCACCTCGGGCCGTTTCGACAGCGGCTCGACCGCCTTTCGGTAGGTCGCCACGGTGGCGTCCAGCCAGGCCAGTATGCGGTGGGCCCGCTGCGGTTCCCCGACTGCATCCCCCAGGACTCGGATCGTCCGGCGGATCGTGGCCAGGCTCCGGGCCGACGGGAGTCGAACGATGCGCACCCCGGCGCGCCGGAGCACCAGCGCGGTCTCGGCGTGGGCGTAGTCGGCGAGCACGCAGAGGTCGGGTCGGTGCCGGAGCACGGCCTCCCCGCCCACGGTGTGGATCCGGCCCTTCACCGCCCGCGCCTGCGCGGCCGCGACGCTCCAGCTCGGTCGGACGCTGAACCTGGTCACCGCAACCAGCCGCTGCGGGCCGATCAGCGTCAGCAGGATCTCGTCGGCGGCCACCATGGTGGAGGCGACCCGCCGGGGTTTGCCCGCTCGGGGCGCCTTGCCCCGGGTGCGGTCGCGACACCCGGTCGGCAGACAGAGCAGGGCGCTGAGCAAAAGGACGCGCGCGCGCATCGGCTACTTCGACTTCGGACGGGGCGCTGCATCGCTCCCGGAGAGGCTTCGGAGGAGCCTGCGCGCCTGTTCGTCGTCGGGAGCCAGCCGCACGACGCTGCGCAGCAGGCGCCGCGCCTCCTGGAACAGCCGCTCGGCGTTTTGCTCGGAGCGGGCGGCGCGATACCGGCGGAGGAGCAGCCGCGCGAGGGCGAGCTTGGCGCGGGTGGACCGGCGCTCCCAGCGCACGGCGTCGCGCAGGATCCGGGTGGCCTCGAGGAGCTTGTTCGAGGCCATCAGCGCCTCGGCGAGGGTCTGCAGGGCCGTGGAGGAGCGACCGCTGAGCGCCGCGGCGCGGCGCAGCACCGGGAGCGCCTCCTCGGTCCTGCGCAGCTTCAGCAGCGTGGTGCCCAGGCCGGTGTGCGCGCGGCGGCTCACCGGGTTGAGATTCTTGGCGCGGCGGTAGTGGGGGAGGGCATCGCCGGTGCGGCCGAGGGAGGAGAGCACCTCGGCGAGGTGCAGCGGCGGGGCGAAGTCGGCCGGGTTCAGCCGGGCCGCCCGCTGCAGCATCGACAGGGCGGTGCCGTAGTTGGACAGGCGGATCTGGGCCAGGCCCGAGAGCAGCGCGAAGGTGGCGACCTGGGGGAAGCGTCTGGACGCGCGCCGCAGCACGACCGCGGCGGCGGCGGTCAGCTCCCGCTCGAGCAGCTCCATGGCCTTGTTGAACAGGGGGCGCGCCTCCGGCGGCAGGGGATCGGCCTGGCGGGCGAGGACCGCCATCACCGCCGAGGCGCGGGTCACATCCCGGGAGGTTGGGTTGCAGTCCGGGAGGTTCATCAGCACCTGGCGCACCCGGGTGGGCTTGCCCAGGGTCGCCCAGGCGCGTGCCAGGGCGATGCGCGGGCGCGCCCACTTCGGCCGCATCCGGATCGCCGCCTGCAGGGCGCGGGCGGCGTCGGCGAGACGGCCGGTGGTGTAGAGCAGCTGGCCTTCGCGGAAGGGATACTCGGCCTCTCCGGGCGCGGACTTGCGCGCGGCGCGGAGATGTCGGAGCGCCGCGGCGGTGGTTCCGCGGGCCGCGATCAGCTCGGTCAGCGCCAGGGTGTAGTGCGCCAGCGGGTCCCCGGGATAACGGCTCAGCACGGCCCGGGCGCGGGCGGCCAGCGCGCCCACGTGACCCAATCGTTGGGCACAGCGGATCAGCGCCTGTCGGGTCGTGAAACGTGCCTCCCCGCGCAGGTCCGCGCGGTTCACGGCGGCGTAGTAGAGCTCGCAGGCACGCCGGTGCCGGCCCCGGAGGCCGGCCTCATCGGCCCGCGCGATCAGCTGCGGCGTGGCGTTGTGTGCGCACGCCGCAGCGGCGCAGGTCGTCACGACCAGCTGTACCGTCGGCCATCCTTTTACCCGGAGCACCATGACGGCACAGAATAGCAGAGCTTCTCCGAGATGTTGAGGCATTGATCACCGGGGGTGCAGATCCAGGGGGGGCCTCGCCGGATCCCGGCGCGCCTGCCTCGGCCGTTGACCTCTCCTGCCCCCTGGCGTACACCAGTGGCGAGGGTCGACCGACCTGGAGGTGTCCGGTGCGCGCGGTCGTTCAACGAGTCAGTCGGTGCGAGGTGCGGGTCGCGGGGGAGTCGGTGGGGCGCATCGGAAGCGGGCTCTGTGTGCTCCTGGGCGTGGGCGCCCAGGACACCGAGGCCGATCTCGACTACCTGGTGCGCAAGGTGGTCGGGCTCCGGGTGTTCGAGGATGCGCAGGGGGCGATGAACCTCGCCCTGGCCGACCTGGACGGCGAGCTGATGGTGATCTCGCAGTTCACACTCTTTGGAGACTGCCGCAAGGGCCGGCGCCCCTCGTTTGTCCACGCCATGAAGCCCGAGCCCGCCCTGCGGCTGTGTACGCGGTTCGCCGAGCAGGCCCGCGCCCTCGGGGTGCGTCACGTCGCGGAGGGGCGCTTCGGTGCAATGATGGACGTGGAGCTCGTCAACGACGGACCGGTCACGTTGCTTCTGGATTCGGCGAAGCAGTTCTGAGATCCGCCGCGTTCGAGCGTGGAGAGGTCGGCTAGCCGAAGGCTTGCTCGGGATCTGCTTCGTCTCTCAGGAAGCGGGTGGCGCTGTCCAGCCCGTTGGCCAGTGACGCCACCACCAGGCGGGTGATGCTGTCGAGGTCGGTTCGAAGGACCTCGTAGTAACGCTGGCGCTCCACCGCATGGATCACGGCGGGCAGATATCCGTCCCGGTAGAGCAGCAGGTTCATCAGCAGCCGCGCCACCTTTCCGGAGTTCTTCATCCACGGGTAGATCGAGATCAGATAGTAGTGCACCGCCGTGGCTCGCCGCACCGGATGCATCTTCCGGAACTCCTGGGTGGCCGCCCAGTCGATGAGCTTGCGAAGCTTGTAGGAGATCTTCTCGGGAGTCACGATCTCGTGGAAGTACAACCGGTGGAGGGGGTTTTCCTTCCGGTAGTGATACTGCCGCCCGTCAAGATCGATGGTGACGGTCTGGTGGATCAGCTTGATCGTGTTCAAATCGATGCCGACCTTGCGTCGCGTGGCCAGGTCCCGGACCAAATCGATGCCTGCCTTGTGGGCGCAGATCTCGTCATACATGGGGATCAGCGAGGTGTCGCTGATGATCCGGGAGTCCACCGCGGCCTTGAGCTCGTGGAAGTGGAGCACGACTCCTTCCAGGGCGTTGTCGTGATAGATCCACGACAGATCAAGGGCGGCGTCGAACTGCGCCGTGGTTTCTTCATCGGCCTTATCGAGGAGCTCCCTGAGGATCTCCATCTTGGCGTCGATTTCGAAAAAAGACGTCTGCTCACTCATAATTGCGGATATACCTGAGCCTGCCGATGGTCGCGGCTCGATTAGATAATCTTAGCCAACTACTCAGCAACCGAGACTGCTACTAGTGCAGAGCGATCTTTTTGTCAAGCAAAATTATAATGTTACATCCAACTGGGCAATAATTGACCGAAAGGGGGCGTCCGGCGAGGGTCCTTTGGTCCCGGAACGGCGACGAAGAACCGCGGTCTTGCGGGATGGAACCACACCTGCGGCAACCATGTCAGGCTGTAATTGTGCGTCACTATTCGAACGGCCGCTCGAGCGTCGGGCCGAGCTGCGTGAAATGTAGTTGTTTGAATATTGATACCAGTCACTTGGGGGTACGGGCCCGATGGGTTGATGACTTTTCTGTTGCCGGTTGCAGTTAAGATCTTAACCAAGGGAACCGTATTCCTGACGCCTCGGATCCGAGATGTCAGTGCTCAGAACTGCTTTGATTACGAAGATATTCGAAACCACTTGACTCCTGGCCGGGCGTTGGCCTAAATCTTGAACCCTCTTGTCGCAATTAAGCCGTCAAACAGGAGTATGGCTGTGAAGCGCATCGGCCTCTTGATCCTTCCCCTGCTATTGGTGCTTCCGCCGGCCGTCCGGGCGGCTGAGCCCGAGGACGCCCTCGAGGGTACTGTCACGAAGAAAGTGTCGAGTACGAAGAAGGTTCCGCTGCAGGGGTTCAGCCTGCGTCTGGGCTATCGCTTGAGCACCGGGCTCAACTTCGAGCCCGACAACGCCAGCCTCGACATGTCGTACCAGTTCAAGCTCGGCTGGGCCATCGGCGCCCGATTTGCGCCGAAGAGCTGGCTCAAGCACTTCACGGCGAGCCTGCGGCTCAACCTGTCCCACCAGCCGGCCGGCAGCAACCCCTACTACCGGACCGGAAACACCGACCCCAGCTATCGCCTGGCCATGTCCGACGAGGTCCCCATCGGTGACACCGGGTACTTCCTGAGTCAGGGCGGGGTCGCCGCCGTCCCGAGGACCGTGGACGGGAACCCGCGTACCGCGCGCGTGTCTGATCTCATGTTGACCTTCCAGCACGGGGAGCTCTACAAGATCCCGAAGGTCGGGATCGCCTTCGACGGGCTGATCCGCTTCATGTTTCCCACCTCGGTCAGCTCGCGCAACGCGACCATGTTCTTCGCCATGACCTTTGCGCTCGGGGCGTCGCGCACGTTCAAGTTCAAGGCCGGCAAGGTGAAGCAGTCCTTGATGTTGGGCTACACCTTCGGATTCAGCAAGTACTTCCACGAGTACAAGACCGGCAAGGTCGTGCCCATCGAGCAGGACTTCACGCTCGAAGGCGCCACCATCGAGGAAACCCTCGCCAACGTCGGGATCTCCCGGAATCCGGACTACGCCTTCTCCAACGATTTCTTTATCACCTACGGCATCTACAAGGGGGTCAGCCTGACGCTCAGCTACGGGCTTTTGAGCTATCGCACGTACAAGTTCGACTGTGACCCCATCCAATACAACATCAACGACCCGGGCGCCTTCGACGACATCTGCGCCAACAACCGCGAGCTGAACCCCAGCATCACCGACACCGGTTGGCGGGACATGCACGGCTTCAGCGCGACGCTGTCCTATCAGCCGCTGCCCTACCTGGGGTTCATGCTGATGCTGGCGACCCAGGCCCCCCAGCGGATGCCGAACTCGAGCTCGATTCAGCAGCCGTTCCTGGTGACCAACCGGAACGGCTACTCCTCCTTGATGCTCACCATGTACCTCACGCTGGACAAGCTCTACACGAGCCTGACCGGCAAGAAGAAGAAGAAGACGGTGGTGGAGCGCAAGGATGAAAAAAATACCAAAGATTCACGAAAGAAAGACCATGGATAGACTCTTGAACACTGGAGGTAAGTGCATGTTGTCGGGCAAGATGAGAGCTGCCGTAGCCGCTGTCGCGGTGATGGCTGTGGCCTCGGGCTGCGCCAAAGAGCGTGAGCCCCGGAGCTATGTGCAACCGAACATTATCGCGAAGGCCGATCTCACGGGGGAGTGGTACTACGCCCCCACGGTGGTGGACATCGGATTCGGCTCGTCGGTGACGTTCATCGGTGAGACGTCGATGGACGTGGCCATCATCAAGTGGGACATCCAGGAGAACGTGCTCTATGCCCGGCTGGCCTATGACCGGATCAAGGGCACGGAGGCCGACCACAACCCGCTGGACGAGGTCGCCTTCGCCGGGGAGCCCATGGGCGCGTGGTCCATCTCGCACTTCGACATCATCCGCGACTACAACGCGACCACGGGCGAGGAAACCAACACCATCCGGGAGTCCACCGAGCGTCCCTGGTACCAGCGGGAGTTCATCCGCGTGGATTGGTCGGAGAACCTCGTCTCGAACTGGAACCTGATGTGGGAGCGCACGGTCAGCATGGACCCGCTGAGCTACTTCCAGACCGACCCGGATCATCCCCACTCGCCCAAGCTCGAGCGGAATGCCGACGGCGATCTGACCTACATCGGCGTCACCGCGAAGGTCCTGGTGCGCCCTGAGATGCGCGAGTACGGCTACTCGGGCATCGCCGAGCTGCCCGACTGTTACTTCTATGGAAGCACCACCACGTGCACCTCGACCGAGGTCGTGGTGCGGCACGCCTTCGCCCGGCTCGATCCGGATCACGAGTACCACCCGCGAGAGTACACCCAGGTCGAGATGGACGACTACGGCTACTTCCTCAGCGAGCGGAAGACCTACAGCCGCGACTACGGCGTGACCGTCGGCGGAATCACCTGGTACGCCAACCGGTTCAACCTCTACAAGGACTGGTACTGGAAGGCCACCAACGACGCCGAGGCCCTGCTGCACGGCGGCGACCGGGAGACCACCTGCCCCGGCAACGCCGAGCCGTGCCGCTACGTGGACGACAACTCCAAGGTCTATAAAATGGCCCGGATCGCCTACCGGTCCGAGGACCTGCCCCCCGGGCTGAGCTCCAACGACGCGCACTGCTATTGCGACACCAACTCCACCAAGTGCGACAAGCCCTGCTTCTACGTCGCCGACGGCTCGCCGGTGTACGTCGAGGATTCCGATGGCACCGAGAAGTTCCTCCGGCGCCCCATGGACCGGACCCTCAAGCCAATCGCCTACTACTTGAACGAGACGTTCCCCGAGAACCTGATGCCGATCATGCGAGGGGTCGCGCAGCAGTGGGCCCGCCAGTTCAACATGGCGGTCTGGCTGGCGGCGGGCTGCTCGAACGACGACTTCGTGGCCTGGGAGGGCGGCGCGCCGAACGTCTGCCGCCCCGAGTTCTCCACGCCGGGCTTCACCATGCTCGTGCTCTGCGAGCACGCGGTGGTCGAGCAGGGCGACCCCATCGAGTGCGGCCCCATCGGCAAGACCGTGCGGATCGGCGACATCCGGTACAGCCACGTGGTGTGGGTGGACGCGCCCCAGCAGTCCTCCCCGCTGGGCTACGGCCCGCCCCTGGCCAACCCGCTGACCGGTGAGACCATCTCGGCCATCGCCAACATCTACGGCGCGCCCATCGACTCCTACTCGGTGTACGCCAAGGACATCGTGCGGATGGTCACCGACCAGAACTTCCCCTGGGAGGACTACCTCTGGGGCCGGGTCCAGTCCGACGCCGTGAAACGCCTCGGAAAGGACGGCACGTACCCGCCCGAGTCGGCCGGCCGGAACAAGGTGGGGCAGATCCCGGATCGCCACCGCTTCTCCTGGCGGCGCCGGACCTACACCCAAGACGATGTCCGGCGCATCTACCGCGGCATGGACTTT
Source organism: bacterium (assembly GCA_043825095.1). Classification (GTDB taxonomy): domain Bacteria; phylum Myxococcota_A; class Polyangia; order HGW-17; family JAJRWW01; genus JBDRSE01. The sequence continues at coordinate 14,824 of JBDRSE010000251.1, read as the reverse complement.
AGCTGGACCCATGCCATTCCGACCAGCAGCCCGGGGAACGAGCCCGACCAGCGGATGCCCAAGTCCAAGGTGCAGGAGTACATGAACAAGCGGATCGGCAACATCGCCCAGTCCTACGCCCTGGGCAACGGCACCAACCCGCAGCAGGGGCGCATCAACATCCTGCGGAACTCCTACCTGGAGGACCTGATGATGACGCCCGACTATCTGCTGAGCCAGGCCCGGCAGCTCATGGCCGCGGGCTACGATCCGACCTCGGTCACCGGCGCCGATCTTCCGTTCGGCAGCGCCGCGCGGAACAAGATTTCGCCCCTCACGCGACTGAACGTGAAGTACCTGCGGTCCATCAACCAGGTGAAGTACGCGCACCACGCCAAGACCATCATGTACCCGGAGTTCATGCCCTTCGACGAGCCGTCCACCGTGGGCGTGGCCGCCGAGGTGGTGTGCACCCGCTGCTGCGCCGACACCGACAAGGATCCGGAAGGCAACTGCCCCGACGTCGAGCAGTGCAAGATGGACCCGCTGCGGCAGACCGCGCGCTGGACCGCGGATCCCAACTGCTCCGACAACGTCAAGTGGCGGGTGCGAGAGATGATCTTCGACGGGGTGACCATCCACGAGATGGGCCACAACGTGGGGCTGCGCCACAACTTCAAGGGCTCCAACGACGCGATGAACTACTTCGATCCCTACTGGGAGATCCGCAAGATGAACGGCCACCTGGGCTCCCGGCTCACGGGTGACGACGAGCGCACCAACCAGGAGGACCTGGCCAAGGTCACCAACTACCAGTACTCGTCCATCATGGACTACGGCGCAAAGTTCAACTCCGACTTCGAGGGGCTCGGTCGCCACGACACGGCGTCGATCATGCACACCTACGCGGGCTTCACCCAGGTGTTCAACCAGGTGAACGACCTCGACAAGATCGCCCTGCTGCAGACCTTCCGGCAGTTCTCCTGGCCCACGCCGGTCCGGTTCTGGTACGGGATCCTGCCCGACGGCACGCGCGGCCGGGGCCCGGAAGCGCTGCAGTACTACACGCTGCACTACGACGCCAACGTCCAGCCCGACGGCGCGGTGGACACCCGCGAGGCGAACCGTTCCTGGGTGCCCACCGAGTGGATCGTCGAGTACACGGACCCCTCCGTGGGCGAGGTCTACATGACCGACTCCGCCGTGGAAACCAAGGGCGGCGGCAACATGCGCCGGGTGATGGTCCCGTACAAGATGTGCTCCGACGAGTTCCGCAACTCGTCGCTGGGTTGCAACTACTTCGACGAGGGGCCGGACCTGTTCGAGATCACGGAGAACCAGATCCAGGCCTACGAGAACTACTACCTGTTCAACAACTTCGGTCGTGACCGCTACGAGTGGGGCTGGGACGACACCCAGTACACCGGCCGGATATTGAGCCGGTACTTCGATCTCATGCAGAACCACGCGCATTACTATGTGCTCTATAGCGCGATCTTCCACGACTGGGGCATCTACTACCCCGACCAGATCGAGAATTTCTTGACCGATCCCGTTGAGGGGTGGGCGTCCTTCACCGTGGCCGCGGCCCGGACCTTCGAAACCTTCGGCCGCGTGCTGAACCAGCCCGGCCCGGGCGAGTTCATCCAGCGGGAGCGGATGGACGGCACCCCCTACTGGTTCCGAGAAACCGAGCCCCAGTACACGCAGGCCGGCTCGTGCGGCCTCAACGACAACACCTGCTTCCAGGTGCCGATGATCGAGGGCAAGCACTGGGACGACACCTGGGACTTCAACTTCGGTTATCAGTGGTACCTGCGGAAGATCCGGTACGGCCACTTCTACGACCGGCCCCTGGCGATCCAGATGCTGGGCGAGGCCACCAACAACTTCATGGGCCGAGACACCCAGGAGGACGTGCGCATGTACACGATCAACTACATGCGCATCTGGCCGAAGCAGATCAATGTGCTTATGCAGGCCATCAACTCCCAGGACCTGAGCATCATGGCGCCGTCCTACTGCGGCAAGGACAGCGAAGGCGCGGCGATCATCGAGCACCGGAACATCGCGGACCTGACGGCGCCGCGCTGCGCGTTGACCGGCGGCACCTTCGACGGCTATGTCGATCCGGGCGACACCTTCACCTCCCAGCTCAGCGCCACCACCTGGGGCATGGCGATGTTCCCCATGAACTACAGCCAGGAGTTCCTGGACAACAGCCGGATCTACATCCAGGGCAACGGCGAGGGCATCGACTTCAACAACCTGCCGCCCGAGGCGGAGCTGGTCACCTTCACCGATCCCTTCTCCTACAAGACGTACCAGGCGGTGCGGTACCCGGACGTGGATTTGGCGCCCGAGGGTGAGCCGCCCGCGATGTACAGCCCGGCCATCGGCGCCACCATGCTGGATCAGGCCCAGGCCATCAAGGACGAGTACCTGTACTGGATGGATCAGTACGAGAACGTGCTCACGCCGGGAACGCCGGAGCACGTGCAGGCCTACAACGAGATGTACAAGTTCCGGGAGAACCTGAAGAACTACGTCATCAACCTGGACGTGACCCGGGCGACGACGTACCTGTTCGAGCACCCCGACTACAGCAGCTCGGGCGAAGAGTAGCTTTCCCGCTCCCCGTCCCCGGGCCCCCGCGGCCCGGGGCTCCCCAACCCACTCCCCAAACCCGTCCCGATCTGGTAAAAACGCCACCGAACCCACTCATCGCCTAGGCCGCCCGGCGGCGGGGCAGGAAGGATTCCCTATGAGCCACCATCTGCGTGAAGTTGTCATCGTCAGCGCTGCCCGGACCCCGGTGGGGAGCTTCGGCGGCGTGCTCAGCACGATCCCCGCGACCCGGCTCGGCGCCCACGCCATTCAGGCCGCGGTGGAGCGGGCCGGCCTCTCCGTGGACGCCATCGACGAGTGCATCATGGGCTGCGTGCTCCCGGCGGGCGCGGGCCAGGCGCCGGCGCGCCAGGCGGCGCTCTATGCCGAGCTGCCCAACAAGGTCGAGTGCATGACCATCAACAAGGTGTGCGGCTCCGGCCTCAAGGCGGTGATGCTCGCGGCCCAGGCGATCCAGACCGGCGACGCCGACGTGATCGTCGCCGGCGGCATGGAGTCCATGAGCCAGACGCCCTACTACCTCAAGGACTCGCGCTGGGGCATGCGGATGGGCAACAAGGACGCCATCGACGGCATGGTCTTCGACGGCCTCTGGGACCCCTACGGCGACCAACATATGGGCATGTTCGCCGAGCTGTGTGCGGACAAGTACAAGTACACCCGCGAGGCCCAGGACGCCTTTGCCGTCGAATCGGTGAGGCGCGCCCGGGAGGCCCGGGACGAGGGGCGGTTCGACGCAGAGATCGCCCCGGTGGAGATCCCGCAGCGCAGTGGGGACCCGGTGGTGGTCAAGTCGGACGAGGGGATCGCGAAGGCCATGCCGGAGAAGGTGGCCAAGCTGCGCCCGGCCTTCAAGAAGGACGGCACGGTCACCGCGGCCAACGCCTCGTCCATCAACGACGGCGCCGCGGCGTTGGTGGTCATGGCCCGGGAGAAGGCCGACGCGCTCGGTCTGAAGCCGATGGCGCGGATCGTCTCCCAGGCCTCCTTCGCGCAGGAGCCCTCGTGGTTCACCACCGCGCCGGCCGGCGCCGTGAAGAAAGCCCTGGCCAAGGCGGCGCTGAAGGCCGAGGACATCGACCTCTGGGAGATCAACGAGGCCTTCGCCGTGGTCACCATGGCCGCCACGGACGAGTTCAAGCTCGATCCGGCGACCGTGAACGTCAACGGCGGCGGCGTGGTGGTCGGCCACCCCATCGGCTGCTCCGGCGCGCGCATCCTGGTGACCCTGCTGTACGCCATGCAGGCCCGGGAGGCCAGGCGCGGCGTGGCCACCCTGTGCATCGGCGGCGGTGAAGGCGCCGCCGTGGTGGTCGAAACCGTGTAAACGACACCGTCGCGTCGTCGTCCGGCGCTTCGGCGCTCCTCGGCCCTGACCTTCGCAATAGGATCTGTCGGTCTGGTTTCGGCACCGAGCAAGGCTGGGCACCCTTCCGGAGATCGATCCGCCACTTCGTGGCTCACTTCGCCCCCTCCGCCCCCTCCGGGGGTGGCCCTCGCTACGCTCGGATGGTGCCGCAAATCGCACCCCGTGAACACATACGTCCGGCGCCTCGGCGCTCCTCGGCAATTGCCCTCGCAGATCTTGTCGTCCGTCCGGGGTTGGCGACGCCACGGCGCTGCTTGCGCTCCCTGGGCAATTGCGCCATACCTGTGTCATGCGAACGTGGCTGATTCCACTGCTCACCGGGCTGGCGCTGCTCTGTTGCGACGTGGACCGGAGGAAGACGCCGCACCAGATTGAGCTCAGCGAGCGCCGGAGGAGCCGTCGCCTGCTGATGGCGGCCCGCGACGGCGGGGCCGCCAAGCCCCCCCTCCCCGAGACGCCGCGGGCGCGGAAGGTGGTCATCGCCATCGACGCCGAGCCCCACCACTTAAACCCCCTGCTCAAGATCTCGCCGTGGGGCTTCCGGATCGCGATGTACAACGTGTACGAGCCCTTGGTTCGGCGGGACCCCAAGACCAACGAGCCCCGGCCGCACCTGGCCACGGAGTGGACGGTGTCGCCGGATGGGCGGGTCTACAAGTTCACCCTGCGACGAGACGTTACCTGGCACGACGGCCAGCCGTTCACCGCCCGGGACGTCTGGTACACAATCCGGCGGATCCATGATCGGTTGACGCCCATGGGGCCCTTTCGGGTGGACTTGATGAACGAGTTCCACCAGGTGGATACCCTCGGCCCGCACGCGGTGCGGATCACCCTGGTGCGGGCCAACAGCTATCTCCTGGACCACCTCTGCGACGTGCCCATTTTGCCGTACCACGCGACGGGACGCTCGATCCCGCGGGGGCACCGGATCAACTCCCGGCCCCTGGGGACAGGGCCCTTTCGCTTCCTCAAGTGGGTGCGCTCCAAGGAGATCCGCCTGCTCCGGAACGAGCGGTACTGGGGCGGCGTGCCCGACGTGCAGGAGGTCGTGTTCCGCCTGCTGCCCGACCCGTCCAAGGCGCTGACAGACCTGAAGCGAGGGCTGGTGGACATCCTGCCCAGCGTGGCCCGGCAGCACTATCCGGATCAGATCACCCTGTGGGCGAGGCGGCGTTTTCAGCAGCTCTGGAGCGAGCCCCCCGGCTTCAATTTCATCCTCTGGAACACCCAGCACCGGATCCTCTCCGATTTTCGCGTGCGGCGGGCCCTCACGATGCTGATCGACCGACCCCGGATCATCAAGGAGGTGTATCGAGGGCTCGTCCGCCCCCTCGCGGGCCCCTTCTACAGCGCCGCCGGGCTCGGGGATCCCAAGCTCGAGCCGTGGCCCTACGACCCTGTGCGGGCGCGCAATCTGCTCGACAACGCCGGGTGGCGTGACCGGGACGGGGACAAGATCCGGGACCTCGACGAGCAGGCCATGCGCATCGTGCTGCTGCGGCCCGTGACCTCCACCGTGATGGACGACGAGCTCAAGGTCATCGTCGCCGAGTTCAAGCGCAGCGGCGTGGAGCTGGAGCCGGTGCAGACCGACTGGCGGCGGCTCAGCCGGCTCCTCCACACGCGGAAGTTCATGGCTGCTGCCTTGTCCTATCGGAGCCGTCCCGCCGAGGATCTCAGCGAGCTGTTCCACTCGGCCGGCACGCGGAACTACGGGCGCACGGGCAGCCTGATGATCGACAAGCTGCTCGGACGGATGCGGGTGGCGCTGTCTCGGCGGAAACGCGCCGAGTACTCCGCCAAGCTGGATCGGGCGCTCCACGCGGCGCAGCCGCTGACCTTCGTGCACGGGCCGCGGATCCTGACCCTGGTGCATCGCCGTCTGCAGAACGTGCAGATCGGCAGCGAGTGGATCCGGCTGGATCGGCTGCGGGTGGTGAAGTTCCAAGACCCGGCGCGGTCCTCCGGCCGGCAGCTCTCGGGCTGGGGCGCGAAAAAAGGGCAGTGAGTCCGAGTACAAAATTTGCCCGGGCCCTCCGGCGCACGGTACGATCAGCCTCCATGCGAAGCCTGCGACGGACAGTGACGGTGGCGGTCTGGGTGGCCGCCTGGTTGGCCGCCTGGTTGGCCGCCTGTGTAGCCGCCTGTGGCTGCGGCTCCGCCACGGAGCCGACCCAGCCCATGCGGAAGCCCGGCACGCGGGAGCCCCTCACGTCGCAAGGCGTGAACCACCAGGGGGCCGACGGACGTCCGGTGCGCACCGTACGCGAGGTCTTAGACGAGCTGTGCGGGCGGCTGCGGAAGATCGAGCGGCACGGGACCCGCCCGGACGCCCTCGCCGTGGCGCGTGCCCTGGCCGCGCTGCCGGGCGCCAACCTCCGTGGACCCCTGGGCCCCCAGGGCCCCCCCGGCCCGTCCGGCCCGGTCGGTCCCACCGGCGCCCAGGGCCCCCCCGGCCCGTCCGGCCCGGAAGGCCCGGCCGGCCCCAAGGGCGTCCGGGGCCCGCCCGGCCCCCAGGGTCCCCAGGGGATTCGGGGAGAGCAGGGCGTCCAAGGGCTGCAGGGCCCGACGGGCGTCCAGGGCCCGGTGGGGCCCAAGGGCGCCGCGGGCAGCTACTCCACCAAGAGCGATCCCTACGTGCAGAGCGGACAGCTCGCCATCGGCCCCGGCCAGTACGGCGCCGCCGTGGCCAGCTGCAAGGATCGCCGCGACATCCTGATCACCGGGGGCTGCCGGGCCGCCCCCGCCTGGATCGGCTACCTCACCCAGGTGGGCCCCCGGCACCTCGGCAACAGGCTCCTGCCCGCCGTCTGGCGCTGCGAGTACCGCAACGTGTCCGCCTCGGCCACCCTCCAGGTCCACGCCGACGTCTACTGCATCACGGTCCGCTGATCGATCGCCCTACCGCCGTCCCGGAAGGAGCTGGAACACCACGTCGCAGGGCTCGGTGCGCACGTCCTTGGCGGGCCATCGCTTGATGTTTCGCCGGTACGCCGCGACCTCGTAGAGGCCGGGGGGCAGGTAGAAGTGTCGGCCGCCGAGCTCCACGCCCAGCAGGACCGTTTGCCGCTGCGGGGAGGCGCCGTGGAGCGCCTCGCCGGGCCCCACGAACACGCGGCCCGTGGGCACGGAGAGCTTGACGGTTTCCAGCCGGTCGAAGCGCTTGCGATCTGCGTCGGGCAGCGGCTGGGTGGTGACGCGGACCCACAGCACGGTGGACTCGACCGCCTCCGGGGCCGCGGCCACCGCCAGGCGGCCCGCCTTCCGCTCCTCGGCGAGGGCATCGCCCTGCTGAAACCAGTCCCAGGCGCCGGTGGAGAGGCGCCCCTCCAGCCCACCCTCGTCGAACAGCGTGACGAATCCGGTGTCGGTCGCACAGCAGACCAGGCCCTCGGCGAGCTCCGGGATCTGCGGCTTGAGCTCCCCCGACGTGGGCGTCGGCTCCAGCTCGGCCCAGAGGTTCTCGAGCAGGTCCGGGTCGAGGTGGACGCCGGCTGACAGCATGGCCCGCAGCGCCCTCCCGCGGTCCAGCTGATCGACGTTCGCCTGGCGCGTCGCCTCCTCGACCATGGCCGCGAGGTCCTCGCGGTCCTCTGTCGGCTCCAGGGCGCGCAGGCTGTCGTAGATCACGGACAGGCATCGGGCGTCCGGCTCTCCCACCTGCGTCTGCGCCTCCCGGGCCAGGCGCAGGGCGTCCTCGTAGTCCCCCACGCGGAGCGCCGTGCGCATGGCGTCAATCCGACAGGTCAGCGCGTCCACCGGGCTCGTCGCCTCCGCCAGCATCGTGCGGTACCCCTTGAGCGCGGCGCCGGACCGGCCGTCGAGCTCGGACTTCAAGGACCTCAGCGGGATGTGGTGGGGATGCAGCTTGAGCGCGCGTGTCGCCAGCTGCTCTGTCCCCTCGAGGCCGCCCTCGAGGTGCGCGCGCAGCGCCGTGACCAGCGCCTGGGCGTGGGGGGTCTCGGTGGCGAGCAGCGGTTTCAGCGTCTCCACGGCCGCGCCGCCGTCGCCGCTGCTCAGCTGCGCCCGCGCCCGCAGCTCGAGCAGCACCGGATGGCCCGGATGCTGGGCCAGGGCCCGGCCCAACAGCTGCAGGGCGAGGGCCGGGCGATGACGCCACGTCACGAACGCCGACGCGAGGAGCTCCCAAGCGGCCGGGGTCATGGACTCGGGCCCGTAGAACTCCTGCAGGTACAGCAGCGTCCCCAGGCACTCCTCTGCGTGGCCGGCCGCCCACAGCAGCGCTGCGTGCTGGCGGAGCGCCCAGTCCGGCTCTTCCGCGAGGGCCAGGATCCGTTGCGACAGAGTGACGCTTTGGGCGTATCCGCGGTACGCCACGGCGGCACCGAGGGCCTGCGTGGCGAGGCCGGCATCGTCCGGAGCGCGCATCACGAGCTCCCGGCCGATCCGCAGCGCCTCCTCTGTGGAGCCGCTGCGCTGGGCCTCGCGGAGCTCCGCCTTGAGCTCGTCCAGGGACGCGTCGAGCTCCCAGTCGGCGATCACGTACCCATGATCCAGGTACCCGTTGATCACGGTGCGCAGGGCGCTGCCGAGGTAGCCCGGGCCGCACAGCTCCACGGTCTCTCGACCGGTGCTCGGATCCAGGATCGACAGGTAGACTCCCCGCTCGGTGGTCACGACCCGTTCGAGCCCGGCGCGCCGCAGCACGACCCGGCGCGCCCGCTCCAGCTGCTCGTCCCGGTCGCACGCCTCCCGCTCGGCAGCGATGCGGTGGGCTGTCTGGGGATCCGGCGCGCCCTCCTCGGCGCGCGTGAGCACCTCGAGGGCCCGGGCTCGCTGCCCCATCAGTCGCAGCAGGCGGGCCAGGCCGGTCAGCACCGCTGGTGGATCCAGCCCGTCCTCCACGGCCTGCTCGACGTGCGTCGCCGCCTCCTGCAGATTCAGCGCGACCGCTCCGCGGAGGAAGGTCAGGATCGGCTGCGTCGCGGGCGACGCGCCGTCCGCGTGCGCCATCAGCACACCGTCGAGCGGGGCCAGGGAGAGCGCCGCCAGCGGGCCCGAGGCGAGCCCGTCGGGATCGCCCCGCCCATCCAGCGGCGGAGTCCGGGGTCGGAACAAGGCGTCGATGCCGAGGGCGAGCGCCTCGTCCACCTGCTGACCGAGAACCAGCATGCACGCGCGCAGGGCGAGGGGCAGCTGCAGCTGCAGCGGCTCGGGCAGCGCGGTCGTTCGCTCGAAGAGTGCGTCCCAGGCGTTCTGCTGGACATGGCAGAGCAGCTCGAGCAGCAGGGCGGTCTCCGCGCCTTCGGCCCGCCGGTCCTGGACGACGCGCAGCCGCGCGATCGCCTCGTCGTACGCCCGCGCGCGAATGTGGGCGACGGCCTGGTCGAGCTGTTCGGTTGTGTCGGAATCGGTCATACCTACCTCGGGAATGGCTCGGCGATCAGGAGCCCAGTGGCCGGAACCCGACAGCGCCGAGCTGCGGCGCTGAGTGGCCGGGGTTTTGCGGGCCGAAACCCGCCGGAGTCTCCAACTTATAGCGCAATCGACGGCGCGGTGGCAACGTCGCCGGAGCGGGGGGTGCCGATCCCGCCGGGTGCCCTGAGCCGGATCCCGGTCTGGCGGGATTTCGCGTACTTGGGCGCGGATGCGCTTCTCGTCGGCGAATCGTGGTGTAGAATCTTCATCCTTCTTCCCCGGGGACTGACACACACGCGACATCGAGCGTGGGACGCAGGCAAGAGACGAAGGCATCTCCCAGTGGGTCTGAACGAGGATCCTGGACCCGGCCGGATCCGTGCCGCTGCGACCCTTGATCAGAATTCTCGTCAAGTCTGCCCGAAGAATCTCGCGCTGCTCGGCTTTGGAAGATAACGCTGTAATAGTAATCAGTTTTGTCCTATACCGACATCATGCCAAAGAATTCTCGTCATTCCCGTCAATGACGTGAATTTGTCTTTCTGATCGACAGCGCCTGTTGCCGCACGAAGCCACGGACCCCCGCGCCGTGCCAAATCCCAGCCGATGCAGTGGCGACCCCTTGTCGCTCGCCCTGGGGCTTCGGGGTGGAAGACGCCATCCAGATCTGGATCGAGGGCGTATGCACGGCATACGGGTATCGCAACGCCGGGATGATCATCGGGTCGGGCGCCATCGAGAGCGTATACAAACGGGTGATCCCGGCGCGCCGGTGGGGCGCCTTGGCAACTGGTCGAAGGCACTGATATATGATACCGATCGATGTGCCCGGTGGAACGCCGGGTAGGAGGGCTCGATGGCGAACAACCCGTATCAGCAACCGCCCGGTGGACCTCCCCCCGGCGGCGCCCCTCCCGGCGGCGCCCCTCCCGGCGGCGCTCCTCCCGGCTACCCACCTCAGGGTGGTCCTCCCGGCTACCCACCCCAGGGTGGTCCTCCCGGCTATCCGCCCGGTGGTCCTCCCGGCTATCCGCCCCAGGGTGTGTATCCACCGCAGCCGGGGCAGCCCTATCCACCGGCAGGGTATCCCCCCGGCATGGGCATGCCGGTGAAGTGGAACGGCATGGCCATCGCAGGCTTCGTGCTGTCGTTTCTCTGTCCGCTCCTCGGGGTGATCTTCGCCGGCATCGGCATGAGCCAGATCGGTTCCAGCGGCGGGATGCAGAAGGGCCGGGGCCTGGCCATCGCCGGGCTCGTGATCTCGTTGGTGAACATCGTGCTCGGCATCATGATCCAGGTGGCGCGCTTCTCATGACGCTCCCAGGTCGGCAGGCCAGTGGAGACTCCGCGCACACCTGAATCACCATCCCTCCCCCGTCGGTGGGTGAGCTGGGAGCGCGGGCGTCGACCCACCGGCGCGCAGCAGGTGGCGTTGGCCGGCGCGCTCCTGTCGGTGGGCTACGTGATCCTGAGGTCCCTGGGGAGGGTGGCGCCGCTTCAGTGCCCTTGGCGGGGCCTGGTGGGGATGAAGTGCTCGCTCTGCGGAACGACGACGACCCTCCGGAAGCTGCTCATCGGGCAGCCGCTGCAGGCGCTCGCGACCAATCCCCTGATCGCCCTCGTCGCGCTGGTCGCAGTCGCGGGGAGCGTGCTGCTCGTGATCCAGCTCGCCTCTGGTTGGCGCCTCCGGCTGCACCTGTCGCGCAGGGCAGGGCGCTGGTGGCTCGTGGGCTTCCTCGTGGCCGTGGCGGTGAACTGGGTGTACGTCTTGGTGCGCTAGGAGCGCAATGCCCAACAGACTCCCAGATCACTCCAGACGACAGTCGGGCGTGCAACCGTCTCCGGGGAGATGGTTCCCGTCGTCGCACTCCTCGGGATCCTCGATCCAGCCGTTTCCACAGCCGGGAGCGTACTCGAACCGGCAGTCCGGATCGCAGCCGTCTCCGGCGGCGCGGTTCCCGTCGTCGCAGTCCTCCGCGGGCTCGAGGATGCCGTTGCCGCAGCCGGCCGGCAGCTCCAGCCGGCAGCTCGCGCTGCAGCCGTCGCCGTCGACGCCGTTGCCGTCGTCGCACTGTTCGCCGAACTCCGGCTCGGCCGTCCCATTGCCGCAGATCCCAGGCTCCCAGATGCCCAACGGACGCCCGCAGCCGGCCCCGGAGAGGGTCGGGAGCGCCAGGAGGGCGAGCACTGGCAGGGACCGTTTGGAGCGGCGCTGGGTCATTGGTGCCTGATGATCCCTAGGGTACCTGACCGCGCCCCGCGCGGAAATGGAAAAGTCCTCGGCCGTCACTCTACCATTGTGCAGCCTTGGGTGGGGCTTTACACTAGAGCACCGAACACAAAGGAAGTGCTCGATTTTTCTGATCGACCATGAGTGACGACTCCTCAAAAGGGCAACGGCAGACGTCGTCGCCGGATTCGGGTGACAGCTCTTCGGTGCCCAAGTCGAGCAGTGCCGGCTTCGGGACTGGCCCGGTGGTGCTGACCCCTCCCGAACCGGCCGAGCCTCCGCCGGGTTTGCCGCCGCCCAAGTCTCGCCGTCTCTCCGACGCCTCGCCGGTTGCGAAGCCGACCCCGGTGCCGACATCGAAGGAGAAGCCGACGTCGAGGGAGACACCGACATCGACGGAGACGCCGACATCGAAGGAGAAGCCGACGTCGGGGGAGACACCGAGCCTCTCGGCGAGTGCGCAGGAGCGGGCAGCTCCGGAGCCCGCCGCCGCGGTGTCCAAGACGCCGAGTCCCCGGCCCAGGCGCAGCACGCCAATGCATGTGCACCGGATGAGCAGCGGCAACCTCACCCCGGTGCCTCCTCCCTCGACGCCCGCCCCCGCGACCTCGCCCGCCCCCGCGACCTCGGAGAAGCGGATCGGACCCTACCGGATCGAGCAGGAGATCGGCTCCGGGGGGATGTCGGTGATCTACCGGTCGACCCAGGCCAGCCTGAGTCGACCCGTGGCGATCAAGGTCCTGCGCGCGGAGATCGCGGCCCAGCCCCATCTCGTGGAGCGCTTCGAGCGCGAGGCCTTGAGCCTGGCGGCCTTGCAGCACGAGAACATCCTGCACATCTACGAGTATTGTACCGACGTCGAGGTGCCGTTCATGGTGACCGAGTACGTCGAAGGCGTCGATCTCTACGACATCCTCGAGCGCCACGGCCGGCTCCCTCCGGATGTGGCTGCGGTGGTGGCGGCGCAGGTGGCGCGCGCCCTCGACTACGCCCACTCCCGGGGCGTGATCCACCGCGACGTCAAGCCGGCGAACATCATGTTCACGGCGCAGGGCGGGATCAAGCTGATGGACTTCGGCATCGCCCGGCAGGCGGCGATGGTGGATCTCACCCAGGCGGGCGCCGGGGTGGGAACGCCGGCGTACATGTCCCCCGAGCAGATCCTCGGCGAGAAGCTGGATGGTCGCACCGACCTGTGGAGCCTCGGGGTGGTGCTCTACCAGATGGTCACCGGCCGCAAGCCCTTCCTCCAGGATGAGGAGCGGACGGTGCTGCACAAGATCCGCCTGGACAAGCCGACGCTGCCGCGGCACATCGACGCCCACATCCCGCGGCCCCTGGAGCGGATCATCCTCAAGTGCCTGGAGAAGCGCCCCCAGGACCGCTACCACCTGGCACAGCAGCTCGCCATGGCGCTGGAGCGCTGGGTCGCGGGCCGGGTCGCCGCGTCGCATTCTTCGCAGCTGCTGCACTACCTGGTGGCCATCGAGGAGCTCACCGAGGAGCAGCTTCGAGCCGCCTTGCCCGCAGAGCAGCACGGTGGTGTGCGGGCCTCCTGGCCCCGGGCGTCGGTCGAATCGCCGGGACGTCCGCCCTTGGGAATTCCCCTCGCCGGCTGGGTCGGTGGCATTGCGGGGATCCTGCTGCTGGTGCTCCTGGTGGTGGCGTTGGCCAGCTGGCCCCAGGGCAAGGAGCCCGACTGCCCGCAGTGCCCGAGCGGCAAGACGTCCGGGGCGACCCAGCTCCCGCCGCTCCTGACGCCGTCGGGCGGCATGGGTACAACCGTCAGCGCGCGCGCCGGGCTTCGGGTGGTGGCGCATCCCTGGGCGCGGGTGCACCTGGGCGGAAAGGTGGTCGAGACGACACCCTTTGACCAGCCGATTCCCCTCGCCGCGGGGACGCACCGGGTCGTGCTCAAACACCCCAAATTCGGGGAGCAGACGCGGACGGTTACCCTTCGGCCGGGCCAGGTGATCACGCTGAGCGTGGATTTGACCACCCAGAGTGGGGGCGCGGGAGCCGGGAGCGCGAACAACCCCATGGCGGCCCAGGGGGGGGCGAAGTGATTGGGACTGGCGAGCACGGGCGGACGCGTCTGCGGCGCCTGGTGATCCCGCCGGCCCTGGCGTGCGCGCTGCTGCTCGCCGCGGCACCGGGCCGGGCCGAGCCGCGCGCCTTCGAGATCAAGGTGGGGAAGGGGGACACGCCGGCGCGCCTTGCCAAGCGGTACTACGGCCGGGCGTCCGCGAGCCGGGCGTTACTCCTGGCCAATGGACTCGACGGTCTGCGTCGGCGCTTGCCCGGCCTGCGCACCGGGGCCACGCTCGAGCTGCCCACGGCCTGGAGCTACCGGATCCGCCCGGGCGACACCTTCGAGGGGCTCGCCCGGGACTACCTGGGCAACGGCCGACAGGGCGCCTTTCTGGCGCAGCTCAACGGGAAGCGCGCCGCCGGCCTGGCGCCTGAGGGGCACGTGATTCTGATTCCGGCGGTGGTGCCGGTCCACCTGACGAGGCGGATGAGTGTCGTCCGGTTGGCGTCGCTGCTGCTGGACCTCCCGGAGCGATCCCCGGCGGTGCAGGAGCTGTTGGCGCGGATCCGGTCGTTCAACGGTTTGAAGGGGCAGGACCTGACCGCCCGCCAGCGTGTGCAGGTCCCCATGACCGGGCTCCGGGTGCTCGGATGGTTCTTGCCCACGGGGCTGCCCCAAAGCGATCCCGGCACGGCGCGACGTGCGCGGGCGGTGTTCGGGAGAGTGGCGGGCCATCTGCGGGCCGGTCGCTATGTCGACGCTGCCGTGCTCATCGGCACCCTGGTGGTACGCCCGGGACTGGGATCGGAGCTCCGGCTGCGGGCGCATCAGCTGCAGTGCACGGCCCTGGTGGCCCTCGGCCGCGACAAGCTGGCCCTGGAGGCAGCCCGGGCGGTGCTGCGCCTGCAACCCAATTTCAAAGCGGATCCGGTGCTGGTTTCGCCCAAGGTGCGCGCCGTCTACCAACGCGCCCGTGGGTCCGGAGCCACGCGGCGGAAATCGCCCGGGAATTGACCGACCGGCTGCCCTCGGTTAACGTGTGGATGAAGATCCGACCTAGAACGGCGACCGGTTTGGGCGGACCGAGCCGGGCGGAGCGCCATGCGGACGGATGCGAGGAGAGACGATGGAGAATATCGGGCCATATTTGACTGAGGAACGACGCTGCAGACGGACGCATGCCGCCCGATCCGGCGACGGGAGC
>JBDRSE010000250.1:0-10111 GCA_043825095.1 bacterium | reverse complement strand
AATCTTCATCCCGAAACCTCCTCCGCCTCTTCGCGGTCAGTCGTTCTGCTCGAACTCCGGCCTCCGCTTCTCGACGAATGCGGAGGAGCCTTCCCGGATGTCGTGGCCGGCGAGCACGGTCTGACCGACCTCGCACTCGATGCGCAGTCCTTCCGCGAGGGGCCGGCCGAAGCCCATGAGCGCCGCCTGCTTGTCCGTGCGCATCGCCCCCTGGGGCAGCGCGCACAGCAGCTCGGCGAGCTCGAGGCACCGCCCCAGGCTCTGTCCCGTGCCGACCACCTCGTTCGCCAGGCCCATGCGGTAGGCCTCCGCCGCGTCGATGAATCTACCCGTGAGGATCAACTCCATGGCCCAGCCGAGACCGACGATCCGCGGCAGCCGCTGCGTGCCGCCGTCGAGCAGGGGCACGTTCCAGCGCCGGCAGGCCACGCCGAGCTGGGCGTGCTCCTCCACGATGCGGAGATCGGCCAGGCAGCTCAGCTCGAGCCCGCCCGCCAGGGCGAAGCCGTTCACCGCGGCCAGAATGGGCTTGTAGATATCCACCCCGCGCGTGTAGCCCATGTAGCCTTCCCCGTGCGTGATGAACTGACGCAGCGCAGCAGGGGACGGCGTGAGTCCCGGACCCAAGGTGTCCAGCGCCGAGAGATCCGCCCCGGCGCAGAAGGCCTGATCCCCCGCGCCGGTCAGAATGGCGACGTACAGCTCCTCGTCGTCCCGAAAGCGTTTCCAGGCCGCCGACAGCAGGGCGGCCGTCTCCCCGTCCACGCAGTTGCGCTTCCGGGCGCGGTTGATGGTGATGAGGAACGTCCGGTCCCGAATCTCGGTGAGCACCTTCATGCCGTCTCCCTCGCGTCAGCGCTTCCCCGCCAGCCGCAGCGGGGGCAGGGGCGCTCCGGCTCGCGCTTGTTCCAACCGCAGCTCGGGCACTCCGCGTGGGACGGGCGCTGTCCAGGGGGATACATCAGGAACCTTCCGCCCGCCGGCTACCGGCCGACCACGTGCACCTTCATGGCGTTGGTGTGCTCGCCGCTCTCCGGGGGCACGACCATGGTGACCACGACGACGTCGCCACGCTCGGCCAGGCCGCGGTCCAAGAGCATCGCGTCGATGCGCGACACTGTTTCGTCCACGGTCGAGGCGCGCTCGAAGTACACGGGATGCACCCCCCAGTAGGCGGCCAGACGGTGGAGCACGTGCCGGTATTTACTGAGGGCGTAAACCGGCATCTCGGGCCGATAGTCACTCACCAGCCGCGGCGTCCCGCCGTTGCCCGAGACGCACAGGATGGCCCGGGCGCCGAGGTGCTGGGCAGCGGTCGCCGCCGCGTGGGCCACGGCGCAGTTGGACACCGTCAGATCCCGGGGCGGCTGCACCGGGATCCTGCGATACAGGTCCGATTTCTCGACCTCGTCGATGATCCGCGCCATGGTCTGTACGGTGAGCACCGGATACTCCCCGGCGGCAGTTTCCCCCGAGAGCATCACCGCGTCGGTCTGATCGAGCACGGCGTTGGCCACGTCGGACGCCTCCGCCCGGGTGGGAAACGCGTTGTGCACCATGGACTCGAGCATCTGCGTCGCGGTGATCACGAGCTTGCCGTGATGGTTGGCCACCTCAATGGCCCGTTTCTGCAACAGCGGCACCTTCTCCGGCCCCATCTCCACACCCAGGTCGCCGCGGGCCACCATGATCCCGTCGGCGACCGAGCAGATTTCATCCAGCGTGTCGACCGCCTCGGGCTTTTCGATTTTGGCGATCACCGGGGCGTTGCTCCCCGCCTCGGCCAGCCGCTTCTTGGTCATGAGCACGTCGTCGGGATGCCGAACAAAGGAAAGGGAGACGAAGTCCACACCCAGCTCGGCTCCGAATTTGAGATCCACGAGATCCTTGTCGGTGAGCGCCGGGGCGCTGACCGACACCCCGGGCAGGTTGATGCCCTTGCGGTCCTTGAGCACTCCGCCCACCTCCACCCGGCAGCGCACCTGCTCGCCGTCGACCCCCTCTACCCGCAGCCGCAGCAGGCCGTCGTCCATGAGGATCGTGTCGCCCGCTCGCGCGTCTCGCGGGAGGGCGGCGTAGGTCGTCGGAATCGAACCCGGCGCCGACTGCCGTTCGCCGGGCTGTACCACCACCGACTGTCCCTGGCTCAGCTCCATCCGGCCCCCCTCGAGCAGCCCGACGCGGATCTTCGGTCCCTGCAGGTCCTGCAGGATGGCCACCTCGTGGTGACTCCGCTCCGCGGCCTCCCGCACCCGCCGATAGGTTTCCCGGTGCTGCTCATGGGAGCCGTGGGAGAAGTTGAGGCGGGCGACGTTCATGCCGGCCTCAATCAACTGGTCGAGCATCTCGGGGGTATCGGACGCCGGACCCAAAGTGCACACGATCTTCGTCTTTCTCACGACTCACCTCCTCCTGGCTGCAAGGACCCCAACATAGCACAAGAGCCCCCGGATGTTGGGGTCTGCAGCGCTCGGCCCGCAGATCTTCCCCGGCGGGTTCTCGCCGTTTTTTCGCTTGCATGGAAAGGGGCCGTCCATAACTATAGTCTTCTGGTCATTATTCAACCCATGAACTGCTGCACACCAGAACAGGCCCCGATGACTCGTCTCACTGATCGCCGCGTTCTTTGGATCGCCCTGGTGGGGGCCTTGCTTCTCGCCGGCCCGGGCGGCTGCGTCAGTGAGCACTCGTACGTCACCACCACGGTCAGCTTCGAGGTGACCTTCACGGCCGTCAACGGCTGCGGCGTCGACGGCGCCCCGGCCTGCCCTCATTCGGGCGCTCCCATCGATTTCACAGCGTCCGTGCGCGCGCTGGATGCCAACGGCAACCAGGACACGACGTTCAGCGGCACGGTGGTGCTCTCCCTGGTCCCCTCCGGGCTCTTTCCCGAGGGCAGCCCGGTGCTGCCCGATGGGCGCCGCGTCGCGCTGATCACCCTGTCCGGGGGCGAGGCGACGGACGTCCCGCTGCAATTCACGCGGGCCTTCGGCGAGATCACCTTGATGGTGGAAGACTACGGCTACACCAAGGCGCCCAACGTGGCAGACGCCGCCTGCTACGAGCTGTTCCCCGCGGCGGGCTGCTTCGCCGTGGACGACGACGACCCGGACTTCGGCACCGGCGCCGCCGGGGTGAGCGAGGTCATCACCTTCGACAACCCCCGGATCTACGACATCCAGTACACCCCCCCCGAGCTCGAAACCGTCGGGGACCTGGGGGGCTTTCCGTCGCCGCTGTTCGGTTTTCGCCCGACCATTGACGCTGCGGAGCGACCCGCAGACGCGACCGCCCTTGACGACGTCTGTGACGATGGCCAGGGCGGACGGCGGGAGCTGGTGGTGGTCACCGGGCTCTCGGTGGACGGCTTCTACGCCCACGACGTGTGTAACGCCGCCGGGGCGAGCTTTGCCTCCATGTACATCTACAACTTCAACACGCCCGAGGATCTCATGGTCGGGGACTGCCTGCTGGAGCTCACGGGCACCATCCAGGAGTTCCAGGGGTTCACGGAGCTGAAGAACCCCTTCTGGGTCGTGGACGTGGACGATACGAATCCCACTGCGCCACGCTGCGCTGACCT
Organism: bacterium; assembly: GCA_043825095.1. Lineage (GTDB taxonomy): Bacteria > Myxococcota_A > Polyangia > HGW-17 > JAJRWW01 > JBDRSE01. The sequence goes on along the minus strand of JBDRSE010000250.1, from coordinate 6,528 downwards.
GCTGCCCACACCCGTGACGCTGGACGCGAGCCTGCTGGGCAACGATCACGCCATGGAAGGGTTCGAGGCCGGCATCGTGACCATCACCGACGCCACGCTGGCCACCGAGTTTCGCGCCTGCGATCTGAACGGGAACGGCGCCCTGAGCGGCAGCGACGAGTGGGACTGCTCCGAGGCGTGCGGCGACGAGATCGAGTGCGTCGTGCTGGAGAGCTACCAGACCTACTTCCAGTGGTCCGTCTGGAAGGACGGCCGCGAGGTCAACGTGGTGACCCGCGGCGTGATCGACTTCGACCCCGAGGCAAACCTGGGACTGCAGATCAGTCGGATCACCGGCACCCTGCGACATCTGGACTTCGGTCGCCCCGCCTGGACCATCGAGCCACGGGACGACGACGACTTCGTGCTTTAGGAGCCAGCCGCTCCATGCAACCCGCCCGCCTGCGGCGTTGGAGGTAACTGTTGAGTCGACACCGCCTACAAATCCTAGCCGCGACGCTGGTCTGTCTGCTCGGCCTCCCGACGACCGCCCGGGCCGGAGACTTTCTGGACACGCGCATCACGTTCACCCTCGGCGACGACAACTTCCTGGCGGACGCCGGAAAGACGATGGTGGACAGCCCCATCGTCGGCTTCGGGAACCGCCCCGGGTACGACCTGTTCTTCGACAACCTGGACACGCAGTACTCCGGGCGCGAGAACCTGCTGCACCTGGTGCTGTACAAGAAGCTCCCGGGGTTCATCTACGGGCTCACCACCGAGGCTGCCATCGTGCTGAAGTACAACTTCAGCGACAGCCGGGACGGTGCCCTCCAGGACGACGGAACGTACCTCCGGATCACCTACGCCTTCAACAAGACCGACAAGAAGGGCGCGCGCCTGGCAGTGGTGCTGTTTCCGGCTTCCACCGACCGCTTCCGGGTCGGCTACATCTACGACCTGACGTGGGGAGGCGCGGGCATCTTCCCCGGCGCCTACCGACACATGACGCCCGGCGCGAAGGTCAACTTCAACTGGAAGGGCGGCTACGCCTTCGTCGGCGGCAAGACCGCGCGGATCCTCACGAACCCGCCCGAGGGCGGCGGAGACGAGGCCGAGGGGCGGGAAAACGAGACCTTCGGCGGCATCCTGGCCGGGTTCGGCCTGGACTTCGCCAAGCGGTTCCGCTTCGACCTCTCCGGCGGCATGTTCTGGTCGGGTGAGAACCCGCGCTCCGGCGTCCGGGGTGAGAAGGTGCAGACCTTTGGCGGCTCGGCCCGGGTGGCGGTCTACAAGGGGCTGCCCATCGGCATCAGCGCCGACCTCAAGCTCTATCGGAACGACGCGGACTTCCTGGAGTCTCTGGCAAAGAAGGAGAAGTACGGCCCGGGTTTCCACTGGCGCATCTCCCTGGAAGGCAACTTGATCGGGCAGACCCTGGAGGATCCCGACCTCTACGCGTCCACCATGATCCAGCTCGCCTACGCCGGCGCGCTCTCGGCGAAGATCAAATGGAGCCGCCTGCGCGCCCACCTCACGGCCTTTGTTCGTTCGGTGCCCTTCATCCTGCTCAACGTGCCGAGCTTCGTGCCCTACCAGGCGCTCTCCAAAGACGTGGAGACGCAGCCGGAGCTCTTCTTCGCCGCGGGCGTGGACTGGAACTTCAAGAGCGCCCGCCTGACCCTCGGGGCGATGATCGGGCTGCAGATCCCCGCCCAGGTGCGCACTCAGCTCACGGTGGAGTCGGGGGTCTCCGAGCTGAACCTGGGCGATCGCACCCTGATCATCCGCGACGAAGGAAACTTCTCGATCATGCCCGAGGGCGAGAACCCCGTGCCGATCATCGCGGCCAAGCTGTCGGTCCGCTGGGATCTGTCGGAGATGATGTCACTGGTCCTGATGCTGCTGTTCCAGTACGACAACAACTTCACCAACTTGGTCACCGAGGCCAACGGCACCGCCCGGCTCACCTTCGAAGACCCCTTCAAGCTCGGCGCCATGCTCATGTGCCAGGCACGATTCTAACGCGAGATCCAAGCCGCCCCCCTGTCCCCATCGCTCCCCTTCCCGCCTACTTCTTGACGTACAGGCTCGCGTAGCCGCTGGCGTCGACGAGCAGCAGGCCGTCGCGGATGGGGACCGGCTCGGCCGGCACGAGCCGAGGCAAGCGCAGGGCAGCGTAGTGAGCGCCTGAATCCGCCCGCACCGCCAGCAGCCGCGGCTCCCGGGTCACCACGAACACCGTGTCACGCGCAAACACGGGCGGGGCGCTGGGCACGGCTCCGAGCGGCTTGACCCACCGCGTCTGTCCGGTGGACGAGTCCAGGGCGTACAGCAGCTGCCCCTTCGACGCCAGGTACAGCGCGCCGCCGGCGACGATGGGGGCGAAGGACCGGAAACCAAACCCCGGGCGCCGCCACAGCTCCCGGCCCGTGCGGAGCTCGAGCCTGCGCAGCAGGCCCGCGGCGTCGAGCACGAAAATCCCGTCCTCGGCGATCACGGGATGGACCACGCTCGAGGTCCCCAGATCCACGGCCCAACGCACGCGGCCGGATGAGCCCTCCACGAGCCGGACGTGGCGATCCAGCGAAACGGCCACCACATCCCCGGTGCGCGGCTCCATGGCCACGCCGGTGAAGGGGCGACGAATCGACAGCTCCCAACGGCGCTGGCCGGTGCTCTCGTCCAGCGCCACGAGCCGTCCGGCCCGGGTGCCGAACACCACCCGACCTGCCGTCACGACGGGCGCGGTCATCACCGCGCCGAGGGACTTGTACCGCCACCGGCGCTTGCCGGTGCGCGCATCCAGACACCAGAGCTGTCCCTCGCCATCTCCCACAAAGAGCCGCTCCTGGAACACGCCCGGGCCGACCCGCGCCGGGGCCCGGGTGGGAAACGTCCACCGGATCGCGCCGTCCGCCACCGCCGCCGCCACCACCCGGCCGCGGGAGGAGCCGAGATAGATCGTCGCGCCGTCGGTGATCGCCGCGGTCTGCGCCTCGGGGACCAGCCGGACGGAGAAGCGGGTCGAAAGTTGCGTCGCTCTGGGGCCGGGCCCTGCAAAGACGCCCTGCCGCGCGATCCCCCCCCGGACGAACCGACCGATCGGTGGGGCGCCGCCGGGGAAAAGACTCCCGCGGGACGCATCCCCGGACCCGGAATCCGGCGTCATGGCCGGTGCCATGGACGGCGCCATGGATTGACCCGTCACCGACGGGGAGCGGTTCGCAGTCGACCCACTGCCCTGCCGGTCGGCGTCACGGGAGCATCCGCCGGCCAGCAACGCCGCTGCGAGTGACACACAGCATGCGAGTGGCACACAGAACTTGAAAACGTTGTGGTTTCTGTAAGGCATGCAGGTTTGACCAAACCTATTCGCTGCGCCCGGGCTCGTCAACCCAAGGCTCCAGCGCTCCCCCCTAGTCCCAAAAAATCGACGAATTGTTGAGAAAAAGTAAAAAAAACATACCCTCAGTAACGACCCTCACTTGATTTCCCCTCGTTGATCACGATAATTCAGTCAGTCCGTTTTCGAGAGCGCGTCCGATGATATTACCGTGCCCAGCCTGCCAGGCGAGATTCAAGGTTCCAGACGAGCGGATCACCGCCTCTGGAATCAAGATCCGTTGTCCAAAGTGTCGGTTCGTCTTCATCATGAAGGCGAGCTCTAATCAGCAGCGGGCGGCCCAGGCCGCGGCCCAGGCCGCGGCGCAGCAGGCCGCGGTGCAGCAGGCCGCGGCCCAGCCCCCGGCGGCCGCCTCCGGCAGTATCGGTGCGCCGACGGCGAGGAAACGTCGCGCGCCCGAAGAGGGCACCGCCCGAGCGCTCTCCGACTCCGAGCTCGACAGGATCGTCGAGGAGGAGATCGTCGACATGGACGATCTCGTTCAAGCCACCGAGCAGAGCGGGATGGCGGTCAAGGCCGCCCCCAAGCTGGAGCACACGCTGCCCCAGGAAACCGGCGGCCCGTCCGTGATCCTGGACGACAGCCTGATGCAGGCCGCCGCCGCCTACACCGCCACCATGGGTGACGCCGTCCGGCCGGCGCACACCGTATCAGACACCTGGATGGACTTCGGCCCGCGGGAGGTCACCCCCACCGTGCCGCCCCCTTCGCCCATCGCCCTCGCCGAAGCCGAAGCACCGCAGAGGTGGCCGACGCCGCCCCCGGCCCCCGGCCCGGTGGCCGGCGTTCCGCCGCCGGCGCCGACCCCCTTCTCCAGGGGTGCGACCCCGAGCGCTGCTTCGGAGGCGCCGACGCCGATTCTGCCGGTCATCGCCGCGACCCGCGGGGTTCCCTCCGAGCCCAGCGATGAGATCACGCCCCCGGACCCGACCATGGCGCCGGTGCGCATGGCCGAGGACGACGGCTTCGATCTCGACATCGACGTGGACGTGGACGTGCCCATGGTCATCGGCGAGGAGGCCGACGACGCGGACTACGTGCCCCAGCCCATGGCTGCCATGTCGTACACCCTCACGGTGGTCGGGCAGGAGCACGAGGACGCGCCCGAGTACGAGGGGCTGCTGATCGAGGAGAAGCGGGCGCTTCAGAAGGGACCGGCCGCCCGTATCATCGCGGTCATCGGGATCGTGGGCGGCATCGCCGTGCTGAGCCTGCTCGGCTATCTGATCTGGGCCCGGCTGAACCCCGAAAAGGTCAAGCCCCCCTCTTGGGCCAACCTGAAGCTGTCGGACCTCAACCATGACCTCATCGAGCGCAAGGGCCAGCCCTCCATCATCCGCGTCGAGGTCCGGGTGCAGAACGCCTCCAAGGAGGCGAAGTACCGCCACGTGCACATCAAGACCCTGCTGCTCACCCGGGGCGGCGAGATCAAATGCCAGAACTACGCCCCCTGCGGCCTCTGGCTCTCTCGCAAGGAGATCCTGGGCACGAGCAAGAAGACCTACCACCAGGCGCTCAGGTACAAGTCCGCCGGCACGGCGTACAACGTGCAGCTCAACCCCGGCCAGGACGAGCGCTGTCAGGCGCTGCTCTTCTGCGGAAGCAACTACGAGGTCGGAAAAGACCGCATCAAGGTTGTGATCGACAAGGAACGGACCGAGCGGCTCAAGCAATGACTGATGATCCTCCGGCACGGGTGAACCTCCTACCGGACGGTTCGCCGGAGCCAGACGAGTCTGACAAAGCCCACGAGATCGCGACCCGCCTGCACGCGCTGCCCGAGCCGCCCATGCGGGGCGCGGTGCTCGCGGAGCTGCTCATCGGGCTTCCCCTGGCCGAGGCCGCCGCCGTGATCTCGGCCATCGTGCAACGAGGTCGCCAGGGTGGACCACCCTTCGAGCTGGCGCTCAGCGGGCTTGAGGAGCTGCTCCGGACCGAACGTCTCCCGTACGAACGGCTCTGCGACCTCTACCGCGTGCTCAAGGCAGACCAGCTCGGAGACCTGGCGACGCTGCTGCTGCCCGGCCAGCAGCACCGGGAGATCCTGGGCGCGAAATCGCCGGCATTTCCCGCCGGGCGTGACCTGACCCTCGGCGAACGGAAATCCCTGGCGCGCGCCGCTCCCCGGGACACCCTGGCGCGCCTGCTGCGGGATCCCGAGCCACAGGTGATTCGGCTGCTGCTCCGCAATCCACGACTCGTGGAGCGGGACGTGGTCCTGGTGGCATCGCGTCGCCCCGTCCAACCGGAGGTGATCCGGGAGGTGATGGCCAACCCCAAGTGGCTCAGCAGGTACGCCGTAAAACGGACGATCATCTTGAACCCGGGGACGCCCAACGAGCTGGCGATCCGGTTGCTTCCGTTCATGACCCAAACCCACCTGCGAGAGATCTCCGCCGATCCCGCGCTGCCGGAGATCCGCCGGGATGCCGCCCAACGCCTGCTGCAGGGCGCACCGGGACAACGGCGGTAGGGAAAAAAGCGATCGGTGAGGGGAGGGGGGCCCCATTGCTCGATGCCGAAACCAGACCGACAGATCCCGTACGGGCGCCCAGGTTCACAACCCGTCAGGTCGACTCCTTCTCCTTGGCATCAGCGGGCTCCTCGATGGCCACCTTCTCCTCCTTGGTCGAGATCTCCTTGGCCTGCGGCCCCATCTCGACCTCCTCCTTGCCGGTCTGGGCGCGTTTGAAGTTTCGGATGCTACGCCCCAACGCGTCGCCGATCTGGGGAAGCTTTCCCGCGCCGAAGACGATTAGGATGATCACCAGGATGATAATCAACTCGCCGATGCCAGGCATGGCGGAACCTCGCTTGAAAAATGTTGGCGCCACTATACCACGGCGCTACGGTACGTCCAACTGTTGGAGCCTATTACACAATGGGCCGCGACAGGGACAAAAGTCGAGCACCGATCAGAACGAGGTGGCCGAGCGTGTCACTCGGGCACCACCGTTGGCTCGCGTCACGTCTACAGTCGGCCTTCTTGCGCTGGTCTGTCGGCCGACGGAACCTTGGAGCGTTACATCGGTCAAGTGCCTTGACAGCCTGGACAAATCCGTCGCTTCGCGACTCACTTCTCCCCCTCCGCCCCCTCCGGGGGAACCCGCGCTTCGCGCGGTGGCGGGCTTTGCTCGACTCAC
>JBDRSE010000249.1:0-19600 GCA_043825095.1 bacterium | reverse complement strand
CAGATCAACGAGGTCAAGCGCATGCTCAACGCCTTCATCCGGACTCTGAGCTAATCGCTAACGGCTAAAAGCTAAAAGCTCCGGCGAAGACGGGACCTTTATGGTTCCGGCTACGCCGGGTTAGGTCTCGGCGGAAGTGGTTTCTTGCTTTCCTTCGCCCGGTTTCACGGGCAGCCAGAACTGGAAGGTGTAGATCGAGAAGGCGCCCGCGGCGTACATCCAGAGGCCGAAGATGCCGGACGTGAAGAACATCGAGCTGTGGAAGTCGCCGATGCGGTCCTGCAGCAGGATGGCGATGGTCATGGCCAATGAGGCGTTTCGGAGGCCGCACTCCAGGGAGATGGCGCGGATCTGAAAGTTGCTGATCCGGAAGATCTTGGCGATGGCGCCGGCGACCACCATGCCGGCCAGGGTCAGCAGAAACACCACCACGTAGAATCTAACGCCGTAGCGGGCGGTGTCGCCGAACTTCTCCAGGTTGGACCAGACTCCGACGACGATCAGGAAGAGCAGGGCGAACACGCCGATCATGGCGAAGGGTTTCTCGGCTCTCTTGGCGAACCCTTCCCACTTGCCGCGGATGAGCATGCCCACGAACAGGGGTACGATCACCAGCACGAGGATCTGTTTGAACACCTCGAGCACGGGGATCGAAAAGTCCGGGATGTTGGCGCCGTAGAGCCCGAGCAGCAGCGGTGTGAACAGCAGCGACGCCACGGTGCACACCGCGGTCAGGGACACGGAGAGCGCCACGTCGCCCTTGGCGAAGTAGGTCATCAGGTTGGAGGTGACGCCGCCGGGGCTGGAGGCGATGAGGATCAGTCCCAGGAAGATGAACGGATAGGTGGTGTAGTAGCCGAAGGCGCGGCCCACGACATAGGCGAGCGCTGGTAGCAGGCCGAACTGGCACAGGATGCCGATGATCATGCCCGCCGGCTTGCGGAACACCAGCGCGAAGTCCTTGAGGGTGAGCGTGAGGCCCATCCCCACCATGGTCATGAACAGCAGAATCACGATGGCGATGAAGAAGAGCCGGTCCAGCAGCAGCCGCGTCGGCGCCTTGGTCAGCCTGAGGAACCGGTGCTCCACGCCGTCCACCACGCGGGTGGCCACCTGTGCTTCGAAGGTTACTTTGCTGCCGAGCTTGCTCTTCAGGTCACCGTACGCCCCGCCCGCCCCTTTTTTCAGCTTGGCGCTGTCTTTCGGAACCCAGAGCACGTGGATGTCGCCGCTGAGCTCTCGGACGAGGTAGAAGCTCTTGCCCTGGTTCGCCTTCACCTCGAGCCTGCGGAGGTTTCCGGTGAAGCTCCGGCTCTTGGTCTGCTTCCAATCAATGGCCCGTGACTCTGACGTCAGCTTTTCGAAAAGCGCCCCCCCGCCCTCGCTGCGGGCCAACTTGGCCAGGTGCTTATAGAGAGCCTCCTTGGTGAGGGGCTTCCTCTCGTCCGCATGCGCGAGCGGCGGCCCCCCTCCGCACAGTACCAAGACTGCCGCCGCGATGATCCCGAATGGACGTCCTGCGCGCTTCATCCTCGCCTCCAGCTCATGACTACGATCCCACTGTGTCTAACATGGGGTCGGACCCCACGCATTAGCATTTACATGATCTGGGCGGTGATGGAGAGCACGAGGCTGTTGAGGAGCTGGAACTGGTCCACGATCAGGGGCAGGCGCCTCGCCGAGAGCACGTAGTCCAGGGAAACCCACCGGGCGACCTTCAGGCTGAGCCTCAGACCGAGGTCGATGTCCATCAGATCGAAGCCTTTGGGCGTGGGCTCGAAGCTGGTTACCAGGGGGTAGAAGAACTCGGCGTGCAGGCCGTAGCTCATGCGCTTGTGCAGGCTGCCCGTCAGTACGAAACCGGTCGCCACTCCGAGCTGCTGATAGTCTCGCAGCGCGGTGAGCTCGAGCTCGGGTGTGGTCTTGTCGTCGTTGGCCGCCCAGCCGCTGGCCCAGATCTGCTGGGACGTGATCCCAAGGGTGAGCTGCAGGGTCGCCGACCTGCTCTTGAGCGCGTGGGCGCCCATGCCGAGCAGCTGCCGGAAGAACACGGGTGAGAACGCCGGCGTCAGCCGATAGCGGCGGTTTCTCCGCGCCAGGTCGCTGGTGGAGTTACCGGTCACGTCGGTACGGGTCAGGTCTGTGTCCTTGGCCGCCACGAGATCCCCGGGGAACAGCGGCGCCGTGAGCTGCAGCCCGGCGAAGATCATGGCTTTGTCCATCTTGCCCTTGAGCCGGTGGACGTACAGCGTCTTCAGATCGAGCTCGTCGGCGGTCTTGAGCACCGGCGTCACGACCGGCGTCTTGGAGTGGGTGTTCAAGATCTTGAGCGTGGTGATCCACCGGCTCTGTCCGTGCACGAGCTTCACCACGCCGTCGATCACCGCCCCAAAGGTGAAGTGGATGCCGTCCGCCACGCCCGGGACGGATTGGTTGTGCGCCAGGGAGGTCGCCACGCCCACTGACAGCCGGGGATACCAGCCGTTCTTCGGCCCCTTCGTTTTTTTCGGCGTGGCCGATTTCTTCACGACCGTGGCGCTCGGCGTCGGCGCGGCAGGGCGCGTCGGGGGTGGAGGATCGGCGCGGGGCGGCGGCGAGGGTCGCAGCGCATCGGGAGCAGCGGCCCGTGGCTGCGCCCGGGGGTCCGGAGGAGGCGGCGTTCGCGGGGGCGGGATCTCCCGCGGGCGGGCGTCCTCAACGGCAGGAGGCGCGGCCTCCGGAGCGGCGCGGGCGATGTCAGGCGCAGCCATGAGCAGGGCGAACACGAGCGCGGGCAGGCGCAGATCATGGAGCCGCATGACGATCACCTGCCTTTCTTTCCGCCGATGTCGGCGGTGACGTTCAGCATCAGGTTCCCGGCGATCTGCCAGTCTGGAGTGATCAGCGGGATGCGCTGCACCGAGAGCGTGTAGTGGATGGAGATCCAGCTGAAGACCTTGAGCTCCAGCGTGGCGCGGAATTCCGCGTTGATGGACTCGGCAAAGGAGTGACCCACATCGACGCTGGTGGCGAAGGGGAACAGCACCCGGGCCAGCAGCGAGTACCCGAGTCGCTTATCGAGCACCAGGCCTGCCAGCGTCCCCTGCAGCTCGATGCCGCCCTGCTGGTAGTCCCGGAGCTGGGTCAGCTCGAGCACGCCCTCCGTGCCTTCGTCGTCGTCCACGATGTACCCGCCCTGGGTCCAGACCTCCAGGGCGGTGGCGGCGAGCTGGAAGCCGAGTCGCGCCGCTTTGCGCCGAACCGGCGTCGCCGAGACGCCCACCGACTGCTGGAAGATCAGGGGCGAGAGGAACTCGGTGAGGGGATACGGCTTCTGGGCCCGGGCGGTGTCGGTGAAGGCGTCACCCTCGGTGGGCGTGAGCACGAGGGGGGTGTCCTCGATGCGCACCAGGAGCCCTTGCAGCAGGGCGCTCACCACTCGCACTCCACCGAAGAGTGAGAGCCACCTCAAGCGCTCGAAGCGATAGCTGTAGATCGACGAGATCTCGATCCGGTCGGTGCCCTTGATGAAGGGATCGACGCTGGGCACCTTGGTCTGCGCCTCCTGGATGACCAATCTGGTCAGCCAGGCGTGGTTCCCGTTGTGGTAGGCCAGGCCGCCCTCGAGGTGCAGGCCCAGCGCCACGGAGATCCCGTCCGGGATGCCGACCACGCCCTGGCTCTGGCTGAAGGCGAAGTTGAGCCCGACTCGCATCGAGGGGGTGAAGCCCGGCTTGGTTTTCTCCTTCTTCTTTGGCCTGGTTTTCTTCTGCACGTCGAGCGGTGGCGCGGTGATGGGCTCGGCCGCCCGGGCGGGGCCGGTGGCCGCCATCGTCAACGCGAGCAGCGCGGGCAGGCTCGACCGACACGGGATCCATCTCGTCGGCATGACATCCTCGGCGGTTGTTCGCGAACGCATCCGACTGTCCACCAATCCGGTCGGAAAAGCCAGTCTGGATTCGCGGCCGCATCCCCGGTATTCTCTGGGACATGCGTATTCTGGTCGTGGATGATTCGCGCGCTGTACAGAGCTTTCACCGATTCGCCTTGGGGATGTTCAAGCAGCTGACCCTCGACGTGGCCGGGGACGGACTGGAGGCGCTGAAGATGCTGTCGGCGGAGCGGTACGACGTGGTGCTGCTGGACATCAACATGCCGCTCATGGACGGCCTGAAGGTGCTCTCCAGCCTGCGCCGAAAGGACGGCCCCGCGTCCCGCACACCGGTGATCATGATCACCTCCGAAGGGGACACAGACACCGCCCGCCGCGCCACCGAGCTGGGCGCCTTCAAGGTGCTGACCAAGCCCGTGGCCGCCCACGCGGTTCGGGACGCGGTCACCGAGGCGATGAACCTCAAACCCCAGGATCCCCCGGATGTCGCCGAGAAGCGCCAGGAGCCCCGGCTGCGAATCGAGGTGGCCGCGATCCTCTCAGGCGCGCCCGTGCGGTCCCTCCCCACCTGGGACATCAGCCCCTTTGGCGCGTTCCTCGTGGATGACGATCCCCTTCCGGTGGGCACAGAAACCAGGCTCGTGATCAAGCTGCCGCACCTGGACGATCCCATCGAGGTGAACAGCCTCGTCGTGCACACCCGGGCCGAGCCCGCAGGCGGCATGCCGGCCGGGTTCGGGGTGTCCTTTGAGCACGACTCCCCGGAGCTGAGTGAACGGCTCGTGAAGGCCTTCCTGCTGCCGGACGGGGAGTAGTGGCTACTCGCCCAGCAGCTCCTTGAGGTGCGGGGAGGGGGGGATGTCGGAGAGGATGGCCTCGGAGCGGGAGGGGCCCCAGGCGTTCCAGCGGAGATAGTTCTGGGCGCCGTGGAGGAGGGCCATCATGTTGCCGCGGAGGTGCTTCTCGGAGTCAGCCCCCGCGGAGTTCTTCTCCGTGGCCTCGTCCACGAGGGACTCGAGCACGTCGGACTTCTCGAGGGCCGCGAGCTGGTCCACCCCGAGGCCGGTGGTCTTGGAGAGGTTGTCCAACAGGGCCGTGCGGTCCGCGGCGCTCATGCCGAGGTACTCGTCCCGGAAGAGGCGGCCCACCTGGAGTAGCTTGGCGATGTCGATCCCGGTCCGGATGCCCATGGATTCGCACATCACCACGAAGTCCTCGGTGGAGACGAGGCCCGAGAAGAGGTGCTCGAAGTGGTAGTACTGGCCGGTGCCGCCCGAGAACATGCCGTCCACGGTGTGGGCGGGCTGCCCGCCGGTGCCGGAGAGGGTGGTCTCGAATTTCACCACGCCGGCCTGGAGCGCGGCCAGGTAGTTCGCAAGGCCCATGCCGCGGCTGGTGTGAAAGTGGGCCAGGTGGTACTGGGGATCGGCCCACTTGCCCATGATCTCCGGGTCGAGGATCATGCTGAAGTACTCGTACACGCGATCGGGGTCGGCAGAGCCATCGTGGTCCGCCTGCTCGATGTAGTCGGCGCCCAGATCGAGGTACTGCTTGGAAAACTCCACCGCGACCTTGAGATCCGTGATGCGGCTCCCCTTCATGGGCGAGCCCCAGATGGTGGACACGGTGCCGCACATCATGATGTCGGCGTCGTGGGCCATCTTGGTGCAGCGCTCGGTCATCTTCCAGTACTCCTCCAGGCTCATGCCGGAGTTGGTCTGGTGGTGCATCGGGTCGGTGGAAACCATCTGGAGGATGAAGTCGGGACCCACGCCGTGCTTGGCTTTGTAGTCCAAGGCCCGGGTCACTGAGCGTTCGTTGATGGTGACCGCGGTCAGCGTCGCGTCCCCGCCGTTCTGCCTGAGCAGCGGGCCGACCCGTTCACTGTGGAACAGGCGGGTGAGGAGCTCGTCGGCGTCCTTGAATTGCGGCAGGAACTTGGGGTGGCCGAAGTTGGTCACCTCCACGTGCTTGTAGCCCGCCAGGATCAGCTCCTCGGCGAGTCGGACCTTCTTTTCGACCGGGAAGTAGTGTTCCAGGGCCTGCATTCCGTCGCGGACCGTGATGTCCCCGAGGTCGACCGCTTTCGGTAGGTTCAAGTGTCTTGCTGGCATTTGGCCTCCCTGCGCCCGGTGCGATGGGCGATGCGTTTAACCCTTGATGATTCGGGGTAGGATCATCTGGTGATGCGGACAGATCGAGTGCGGGTTCTGGTACGCGGCGCGGGCGAAGGACACCAGGTAGCGCCGCAGCTCGGTCATCCTGACGATCTCGTCCACGAAGCCCTTCTGGGCCGAGTAGATCGGCCGCGACTTGTCGTAGTACTCCTGCGCCAGGGCGTTCATCTTGTCGATGGTGGGCTGTAGGTCCTTGCCCGCGTCCTGCTCTTTCACCAGCCGACGGGCGAAGGCCGCCGTGGCAGCGGTTTCTCCGTGCATGACGTACACCTCGGTGGTTCCGGTGCCGAGGGTAAAGGCGTTGTTCCGGTTCGCCTGGGGGCCGCCCATGATGTAGTGCGCCGCGGCGGAGCCCTTGCGCAAGATGATGGCCATCATGGGCACCAGGGAGCGCTCGATGGAGTAGATCAACGACTGGCCGAGGCCGAGCAGCTCCGCCCTCTCCGCGATGTCTCCCACGTCGATGCCCGTGGTGTCCTGGACCCAGAGGAGCGGCACCTGGTCACGCCCGCAGTGGGTCACGAACTCGTTGCACTTGATCAGACCTTCCCGGTAGAACTTGCCGCCGATGCCGACGTACGTGCCCTCGGCGTATTTGGGGTAGTCTTTGCCCAGGAAGCCCTGGCGGTTGGCGAGGACGCCCACGAGGAAGCCGTCCACCTTCACCAGGCCGGTGTAGATCTCCGGGCCGTAGCCCGGCCGGAACTCCATGTGCTCGCTGCCGTCCACCAGGCGCGCGATGACCTGCTCCACGTCGTAGGTCACCTTCTGCCGGTGCGGCACGAGGTGGTAGATGTCCTCGGCCGGGTAGGCGGGCTCGGCAGGCTCGGCCACCCGGAACAGGAAGGGATCGTGCGCGGGCATGCCGGCCATGCTGCGCCGGAGCATCTGGAGCACCTCCTCCTCGGTCTCGTGCACCGTGCGGAAGAAGCCGGTCTCGCCGTGGTGGATGGCGGTGCCCCCGGGCGGCTCGGACTTGAAGCGCCGAGTGGCCTCGATCAGCGCCTCGGCGCCCTCGAGGTCGAAGTGTCCCTTGGGGGACATGCCGGAGACGATGCCGCCCCCGCCCACGGCGATGTTCGCCTTCTGGTGGGCGAACATGATGGTGGGGCTGATGCCGTGGTAGCCGCCCCCGGCCGGGTTGGTGCCGTACACACCCGCCAGCACCGGGACGCCGGCCAGGTTCATCTCCGCATGGCGGAAGAAGGCGCGCCCACCGCTGCGGCGCCCGGCGTAGACCTCCTCCTGCTCGGTGAGCTTCACACCGGAACAGTTGAGCACCCATACCAAGGGGACGTTCAGGTTCTGCGCGACGTCCTGGATTTTGGCGATGTTCTCGGCTTGGCCGGAGATCCAGGCGCCGGCCATGACCTTGTTGTCGGACGCCACCACCACGCACATCTTGCCCTCGACCGAGGCGAGGCCGCAGATGAGCCCGGTGGAGTTCTCGGCGTTGAAGCTCGGGTTGTACAGGCTGGTGAGGGGGCGCCAGGAGTCTGGGTCGATGAGCTTCTCGATCCGCTCCGTGGCCAGGAGCTGGCCCCGTTTGTGGATGCTCTCCGGCGGGATCCCGGCCGCGAGCACCTTGTCCACGGCCTCGGTGACCTTCTGCTCCTCCTCCTGGATGGCCTTCACGTTGTCCGCGGTGCGGGTCCGCGCGCCGTCGGTGAGGGGCTTGCCGATGGGGTTCATTTTTTCGAAGTACGGTCTCATGGGTCTAGTCAACCTTTCGAAAGTCGGCCACGGTCTGCTGCAGCGTGGCCAGGATTCCCTTGATGAAGCGCGGATCACGGTAGAGCTCACCGTCGGCCTTGCCCTCCGCGCGGATGAATGCTTCCTCGTCCCAGGCCGCGGGATCCACCGTGCCCAGGAGCGCTTCCAGCTTCTCGATGGACTGGGGCGCCAGGGGCTTGCCGAGCTCCTTCAGCGCCTGCCGGGCGTCCTGCAGGGATCGGCCCCAGAGGTCCCGGTAGCTGTCCGGGTTGGAGCGGCGTGCGATCTCGGCTGCCACCTGTTCGGGGTCGGCCAGCTTCCTGCGCTTGGCCGGCTCGGTGTAGGTCGCGCCCGCCATGTCGGAGGCGCTGGCCAGAGCGGCCTCCAGCAGCAGCTTGCCCGCCTCGTCGTTGTTCTTCTGCAGCGCCGCGACGTACCTCGCCCGGTCGGCCTCTGGATCGTCGGTCCGTTCCTGCCGCGGCAACGGCCAGTCGATCAGCACCACCTCGTTGTAGATCCCGATGCGGTCGAGGTCGTGCGCCCGCACAATGGGACACGTGGCGGCCATGGTCCGGGCGTTGTCCAGGCCGGCCTTGGTGATGGCGCGGCCCACGCCTCCCCAGCCGGGGATCAGACCGATCTGAGACTCGCTGAAGCACAGGGCCGAGCGCGAGTCGGCCACGATCTCGTCGGCCATGAGCGGAACCTCGGCCGAGCCGCCGAAGCGCGTGCCGCCGCCGCAGATGGCGACGGTGCGGAGCTTCTCACTCCAGGTGCGGAACGCCTTGTACAGCGCGAAGCCCCTGTCGATCCGCGCGTCACTCCAGCCGAACAACGCGTCGATCTCCTCCCGGCCGGCGCCGGCCGCCTGGAGACGGCTCCGCTCGGCGTTGCTCTCTTCCAGCCGCCCGAGGGACTCCTTGAGATCTCCCCCCGCGTGAACCGGATCGCAACCGGTGTAGAACAGGAGGAACCACAGCTCCTCCTGCAAGGGCACGAGCGCGTCGAACCCGGCCAGATACGCCGCCAGGGCCGGGTTGCCCATCTGGTGCACCGGTGGATTGTTGTAGGTGAAGACGGCGCCCTGTTTCCCCCGGTATTCCACGTGATCGACCAGGAGGTAGGCCTTGCCCTCGATCCACTCGTGGAGGGGTCCGAGGTGTTTGTAATTCGCGATCTCGTTGGAGCGAACGAGCCTGGCGGGTCCTTGCATCGACGAACCTCCGGTCCCATCTATACCCAAGCCCGGAGGCTGAGTCAACGTCCGGTCCAAGACCAGGTTTGTTGTTGATTATTGACTAGTTCTATCCAGATCCTGCGCACTCTGGATCCAGTGCCAGCTCACGGAGCGCGATCCGATCCCGGTCGGGCGCGGATCCCATCGCGTCGGCGTGCAGACGATCCACCAGGGCGAGCATTGTGTTGATCCGGTCGAGCTCCAGCACCGACGCGTCCACCGGCTCACCGTGGGTGAAGTTGAGCGGGCACCAGTCGAGGCGACCGTCCACGCGGACGGGCAGGCCGTGGGAGCGGCAGATCAGTGGTCGCACCGGATAGATCGCGCAGTGACGCTCCGTGAGAAACACGCAGGACGGGGGCGTCGGATCGATTCCCCCTGCGCGCTCGGCGAGGGTGCGACGGAGGCCGGGATCGAGCACTCGGAGGAAGGCCCGGATCGCGGTCGCCTCCACGGGAAACACGGTGAGCTGCTGCCGGCAGCAGTCATCGCATCCGTCGCGACAGCGGAAGTGATCGGGTTGGGCGCGCCGGGCCCGACTCCAGAAGTCGTCCACCTTGGCGACGAGATCGTGATAGCGCGCGAGAATGTCTTCGGGGTCGCCTTGGCCGCCGCCGCCCGGCTCGGTCACGGGAGCACATCCGAGCTGATCTGCAGCCGTAGCGCGCCCGCGCCGGAGCGGGGGATCGCGAGCAGCAGCGTCACGCCGCGGGTCGGGAGCTTTGCCGCGAAGGTGAGCTCGAGCACACCGCTCTTGCCCGCTGCCAGCGGCTCCCGGAAATCGGGTTTCCACACGCTCGTCGTGCTGGGCTCGGGTTCGGCGCCGAGCAGCCGGAAGGTCGCCGGGCGGACGGTCACGGGCTGCTCGGGGTCGGCGTTCCGGAGGGCCAGAGTGAGGTGCAGTACCTGGGCGTCCGACTTCTTCTGCGCCTCGTGGGACAGTGACTTCACCCGCAGCTCGAGCATGCCCAGCCGGCCGGGCTGTCCGCGCGGGACCGCTTCGAGGTAGCGCAGGAGCGACCGTCCCGGCCCGTGCTTGGGGTCGAGCTGGAGCAGCTGCGCCACCGCGTCCCGGGCCACGGCCAGCCTTGGATAGAGGTAGCGACGACCGCCCTGGCCAGCGAGCGGCGCGCGCCAGCGGCGCAGGGCGCCGTGGGCGCGGATGAGCTCGTACTGGAGCGCGGCGCTCTGGGGCTGCGACAGCACCCGGAGCGCGGCCACCCGCGGGCAACGTGGTTCCCCGGAGGCCAGGCCGGCCGGTGGCGCGGCAGTGTCGCAGAGCCGCAGCGCCGGACGGAGGGCGTCCGGCACTGCGTCGGTCAGGAGGATCCGTGCGGCAAAGAGATCGGCGAGCTCGTCGATGGGGTCCGGGTGGGGCGGGGTTCGCGGTCCCCCGGAGCCGGCGGCCCGGAGCCCGAGGGTCCGGGCACCGGTGTCGTGCGCGAGGGCGGAGGTGAGGCGGAAGCTGATCCGGCGGAGCAGGCGCAGCAGGTCGATGTGGAGCGACCGGTGCGCGAGCACGGGCCCGCTGCGTGCCGCGATGGCGACGTCGAGCTGGGCCAGGCGCGCGGCCTGCGGTGACCCGACGCCGGCGTCCGGGGCGGGGGCCATCACGGCGGCCGTTCCCGGCTCCATCGACGTGGTCGGCTTGGCGTCCTTCCGCTCCCCCTGCCTCCGGTCCCGGAGGAAGAGCAGCACCACGAAGCCCAGCAGCAGCAGGGCGAGCAGCGTGCCGAGCACCGACTCGATCCCAAAGCGGCGCGGCTTGGCCGGTGGGTGGCGCGCGGCTGCGCTCGGGCGAACAGCCGCCTCGCCGCGTGCCCGCCCTGCGGTGCGGGTTTCGGTGAGCTCGGACTCGCCGGTCGGTCGCTCCCGGGTGGGAGCCGTGGCGTCGATCATCGGCGTGATTGCGCCATCGCCCTGGGGCACCTCCCGGCCGGCGGAGAGGGCGGTGGACCGTCCAGAGCTCGGCTTTCGGGCGAGGGTGAGGGTGGCGTCCCGCTCCGGCGCGTCCGGCGCCCTTGCGGCGCCGGGGGCGGGACCCGCCATGGATTCCCGGGGCACGCCATCGACGACCGCGGCGTCGTCGGACCCGGCCGGCTTGGAACGCGCGGCCGTCCGTTTTGCGGGGGCGGTGGTTTCCACGGGCTCGTCAACGGACTCATCCCCGGGGTCCCCGAAGCCGGTGGGCGCGGCCAGCTCGGTGCCGGCGTAGGCCAGGGTCTTGTCGTTGGAACCCACGCGAGGCGTGCGCGGCACGACACTCTCCAGCAGCTCCACGACCCGCTCCCGTGTGAAGTGCGGGTGCGCCACGTGCACGTAGCGCTCCAGGTCCCGCGCCAGGGTCGCCGCGTCGGGGCAGCGTTTTTCCAGGTCCCGCTCCAGGGTCCACTGCATCACGGTGTCCAGGGCGGGATCCACCTCCGGCCGGCTCGAGACGAGGTCGGGCAGTTCGGCGTAGCGGATCTGGTCCACCACCTGTGCCGACGTTCGACCGTCGAAGAGCTGCCGCCCGGTCACCAGCTCGTATAGCAGGATGCCGCAGGAGAAGATGTCACTGCGTTCGTCGAGGGTGTCTCCGGCGACCTGCTCCGGACTCATGTACCGGAACTTACCCATCACGGTGCCGGTTTCGGTCTGTGTCACCTTGTCTCGAGCGCGGGCGATGCCGAAGTCCGTGAGCTTCACCTCGCCCGCGTAGCTCACGAGCACGTTCTGCGGACTCACGTCCCGGTGGACGACGCCGTAGGGCTCCCCCGCGTCGTCGGTGAGACGGTGGGCAAACGCCAGCCCGCGCGCCACCTCGCCGACGATGAATGCCGCCACGTCCAGCGGGATCGGCAGCGCGTTCTTCTCCGCGGCGGTCATCACCGTGTGCAGGTCTGCGCCCTCCACGAGCTCCATGGCCAGGAAGGGGCGGCCGTCCACCTCGCCGAAGTCGAAGACCTGGGCCACGTTGGCGTGGCTGATTCGCGACGAGATTCGCGCCTCGTCGATGAACAGGGACTGGAACTGCTCCACCTTCAGGAGATCCTCACGGATCATCTTCAGCGCCACGGCCTTGGTGACGCCCGCCGAGTAGCCCACTTCGGCTCGCCAAACGTCGGCCATGCCGCCTCCGCCGAGGCGCTCGAGTAGTCGATATTTGCCGAAGCTGTGTGCCATGACGCGGTTCCCGGTAGGTAGCACTGCGCTCGTGCGAGATCAAGCGCGGTCCCGGCGGCGCCGACCCGAAGTGTCTTTTCGGCTTGAGCTAGCTGCGCGACTGCCTTAGATTCAACGGATTGAGGGAGCCAGACGAGTCGGTGGGCCTCGAATGGGTCGCGGGTCGCTCGACGCGTCCCTGGCTAAGCTGCGTTGGGAAGGGCTCGTCATCGGGCGTCGAAACCAATGATTTCAGACGATTGGCTGCAGCGGAATGCGCTGAACCAGGGTGTGATCACCGGCGATGGGTTGCAGCTGGCGCTCGAACGTCAGCAGCGCCAGGGTGGCGATCTGTTCGACAACCTGGTCGAAGTCCGCGCGGCTGACGAAACCGCGCTGCTCAGCCTCGTGGCGCGGGCGCTGAACACGCGTTACGTATCTCTGCAGCAGCTTGCCCGGTTGAACGTGCCGGAGCAGACGTTGAAGCTCGTGCCCAAGGAGCTCGCTGTCGAGCACGCATTCCTGCCGGTGAATTTCAATGCCGACACGGGGGTGCTCGTGGCCGTGGCGCCCGACTCGACGGCCGACTACATCATGCTGCCGCTGCTGGACAAGCACGGCGTGCGCGAGATCACCACCTACGTGGGGAGCAAGCGGTCGGTCAATGCGGCCATCCGCAAGCTGTACCTCGGCGACTTCTATGCCTTCGATCGTGTGGACACCTCGAGCCAGGACGAATACCGGCAGCTCATGGATGTCTACAGCCACAACTACCTCGACGAGGAGCAGCTCAAGGGCATCGAACCCGAGGAGTATCACGGCAACCAGATGCCGATCTTCACCGGCCAGGAGCTCGAGCAGCTCAGCCAGCGAGAACGATCGAGCTCTTCCACCTACGACGTCATCGATCCCTGGGGAAGCCACGCCGACTGGATGAAGCGGTACACGGAAACCCTGAAGGTGCTCGTGAACCGGATCGAGATGGACGCGGGATGGCGGCAGGGCCACTCTGCCGAGCTGGCGCGCCTGGCCGGACTGGTCGGCAAGCGCATCAGCCAGAGTGAGCGAGACATCACGGCGACGGAGGTCGCCGCCCTGCTGCACGAGTCTGGGAAGCCCCACAAGCCCCATCTGACGCTGTCGATCATCGAGCGGCGCCAGGACGTGCGCGCCGTCGCCGGTCGGCTGGTAGACGCCCCGCAGCGGGCGATGGAAGCGGCGCTGCTGCCGCAACCCGTGTCGGAGATCCTCTTGAGCCTCTACGAGCGCTACGACGGGCTCGGCTTTCCGCGACGCCTCACCGGGAGGGGCGTGCCGCTCGGGGCGCGGATCCTGGCTGTGGTGGACGAGTACCTCGGGCTCCTGTTCGACCCCGAACATCCGTGCGGCACCACCTTGAACCGGGACGCGGCCGTCGAGGAGCTCTTTCGCCATCAGTCGACCCTGTTCGACCCCACCGTGATCGAGATCCTGAAACAAACGGTCACCGGGGAGTCGCTCCGTCAGGAGTTCCTGGGCAAGCGGGCCACGCTGCTCGTGGTGGATCCGGATGTCGAGGAGGCCACGGGACTGGAGCTGAAACTGGTGGCGGCGGGGTTCGGCGTAGTCACGGCGCGGAACGCGGCGCAGGCGGCGAGACGTCTGCTGCGGGAAACGGTGGATCTGGTCATCTGTGAGGTAGAGCTCGAGCCCGTGGACGGCTTTGTGCTGTGCGAGAAGCTGAAGAAGGACTCCCGCACCGCGAACACGCCGGTGCTGTTCGTGTCGTGCCGGTCCGACTCGGACTCGGTGAACCGTGGCTTCGCGCTCGGAGCGAAGGACTACATCGTCAAGCCTTACGCCTTCGAGCTGCTCCGCGCCAAGGTGCAGCGAGCGCTGGAGCAGGCGCCGGTGGTGAACCGGCCGGCGGCCCGGGGCGTGAGCGGCTCCCTGGCCGAGATGAGCCTGCCCGACATCGTCCAGATCCTCTCCGCGGGTCGGAGGTCAGGCGCGCTCAAGGTGTCCTCCGCCCTGACCGAGGGGACGATCTACTTCATGGACGGACGGATCGTCGACGCGGAGTCCACCCACGGCTGGGGGGAGGAGGCCGTGTACGATCTCCTGCGCGTGGAGGAGGGGGATTTTGTCCTGGACTCCGACGTGCGCGCCACCCAGACGACCATCCAGATGACCACCGAGCGGCTCATTCTCGAGGGGATGCGCCGCATGGACGAGTCGCGCATCTCCTAGTCCAATCCGCAACTGTCCGATTTTTTTGTGTATCTCAGAACAGCCGCGCTGCAGGCAGGATCCGGAAATTACCCGGTTGACTCACCTGCGTTCAGGCTTCAAAGTATCGCCCAACGTGGCCGCAGTCTTTTCACCACACGACATCATGATCAAACAACGGAGTCGAGCTACCTGCCGTGAGCGCCGAGTCTTTTAACAAGGATGCGAGGTTGGACGCTGAGCGGATGGACGCGGACCTGACGGCCCCGGCCGAGCGCATGCCGCTCCTTGGCTTGCTGCGGTTCCGGCTCATCGGCGCGTTGGTGGTGATCGCGCTGCTGTACGTGTTCCTGGTGTCCATCTCGCTGCTCGGCACCGGCTTCAAGCTCTATGGCAAGGACTTTGCCAAGGCGCTGATCTCCTCGACGTCGAATCCCTTCGTCGGCCTGTTCATCGGTCTCCTGGCCACGGCGATCATCCAGAGCTCCTCCACCGTGACCTCCATGGTGGTGGCTTTTGTGGCGGCGGGTACTCTCCCCGTGGAAACCGCCGTTCCCATCGTCATGGGCTCCAACATCGGCACGTCGGTCACGAGCATGCTCGTGGCCATGGGGCACATCCAGCGGCGCAATCAGTTCCGGCGCGCCTTTGCGGCGGCAACGGTGCACGACTTCTTCAACATCCTCACCGTATTGGTGCTGCTGCCCCTCGAGCTCACCACGCACTTCCTGCAGCGCAGCGCCGAGGCGCTGACGAGCGCTCTGGTCGGCTCCACGTCCATCAGTTTCAAGAGCCCCATCAAGATGGCCACGGAGCCGGTGGTCGGTGTCGTCAAGGACGTGGTGGCGTCGTGGTCCTCGGCCGTCGCGGGCACCGTGGTCGTGATCGTGGCGTTCGCGCTGCTGGCGCTCAGCCTCTACTATCTCACCAAGGTCATCAAGCTGCTGCTCATCCACAAGCTGGAGGCGTTTTTTCGCTCGACGGTGGGCAAGTCGGGCGTGCTCGGCATCCTCATGGGTCTGATCATCACCGCCCTGGTCCAGAGCAGCAGCGTGACGACCTCGCTGATGGTGCCCATGGCAGCCGCGGGCGCGGTGACCCTAAAGCAGGTGTTCCCCATCGCGCTCGGTGCAAATATCGGCACCACGGTCACTGCGCTCATGGCCTCCATGGTCGGCAACGCAGCCGGATTGACGATCGCGCTCACCCACACGCTGTTTAATATCACCGGCGTCCTGATGATCTACCCCTTCGGTCCGATCCGACGGATTCCCCTCAGGTTTGCGCAGGCGATGGGGGACATCGGCGCTCGAGACCGCCGGATGGCGGTCGCGTTTCTACTCGGAATCTTCTTTGTGCTGCCGGGGATTCTGATCTTGATCTACCGCCTGATGTGAAGCACCTTCCAGATGGGGTGAAACCATGCTGAAGCAGATCATTGAGATTTGGCGAAGTCGTCGCACCGAGAGTCGGCTCTATTCCGAGTTCGTCGAGATGCTCGAGATGGACTGGGAGATGTTCGAGATCGTGATGGAGGTCCTGGCCGGTCACGTGCAGGCCGACACCGTGCAGGACGACCTGCTCCGTCGCGACATCCAGATCAACCGCAAGGAGCGCTCGATCCGCAAGCAGATCGTGGAGCGGATGAGCCTCCGCAGCGGCGGCACGGTGCCCGCCTCGCTGGTGCTCATGAGCGTCGTCAAGGACGCGGAGCGGGTGGGCGACTACTGCAAGAACCTGCTCGAGGTGGCGCAGATGCTGAGCAAGCCGGTGAGCGAGCTGCGCTACTGCGGCGAGGTGATCGAGTTCGGCCAGCACGTCACCCAGATCTTCAAGAGCTCGATCCGGGCCTTCGTCGAGGAGGACGCCGATCTGGCCCGGGAGATCATCCAGGACGAAGAGCTGATGAACAAGCGCTGTGACCGGTTGGTGGAAGCCATTGCCCGGTCCGACCTCGATGCGAACGAGGCCGTGTGTACGGCGCTCTGGATTCGATTCCTGAAGCGGATCGAGGCGCACCTGTCCAACATCTGTTCCAGCCTCGTCCTTCCGGTCCACCGGCTCGACTACCGGCTCAAATACGTCAAAAAGGCTGACGGCACCGTGGAGGAGCGCCTCGACGGGGACGAGGCGCCTGGCGGGGGCGATACGCCCAAGTAGCAGGCCGGCCGCCGGTGCCCCGGCCGCCTCGCGGTTTGACTGTGGGAAGGTTGCGGCGGAGGTCAGCGGAGAACGAGTATCCGGATTTGCGGATCCGAGCAAGAGGCAGGAGGAACCTGATGAAACGTGCTGCGATGAGTCTCGTGTGTGCGCTGATTGGGGCGTCGGCTGGATCAGCGTTGGGTGCCCCGGCCGCCCCGGCCCCCCCGGCGGCGGAGTGCACCGCAAACATCGAGGACGGAAAGAAGTACCACTGGGCCACCCACAAGGGCGGCCGCCCGCTGCAGAGCGGGTACATCCAGTTCACGAGCAAGCGGTACGGCGCGTGGGCCAAGGTCGTGCACCAGACCGACAGGCCCAAGGCGAAGCGGACCTTCTGGGGACGCCACGCCACGGCGTCCCTGACCATCAAGAGCACCTCGCTGAAGCAGCGGTGGACAGCCTACAAGAAGTACTGCACCGGCTCCAAGATCATGGGGACCGTCTTTCAGAACGGCCAGAAGATTCACGCCTTCACGCTGGATACCGGCCGCGTGCGGGACTGATTCAGAAGCGCTGAGCCGTGACGGCTCGGCGATCGAGTGCCGAAGGGATTCCTGCGCGAGCCTTTATTGCGGGATGATCGGTCCCTCGATGACCGGCGGGACGAGGAAGAAGACCTGTCGGGAGTCCAGCGGAGAGCCGTCCCCGTACACCGTCAGCTCCGCGCGGAAGACCTGGGGCTCGGTGGTGGCGGGCACGAAGTCGTTCAGCAAAATCGGGTGCACGTCCCAGCACACCGGTGTGCCCGGCAGGAGCGCGGGGAAGGCGTCGTCGTGCCCGTCGGAGTTCATGTCGGCCACGGGGTTGACGTTCGAGCACGGGCCGCCGCTCAGGTTCACCTCCAGGTAGTCGATGAACTGCAGCGCGTCGCCGGCATCCCCGGGCAGGTCCGTGGCCTCGATGACCACCTCGAGGGGCACGCCGCGCACCAGGTCCAGGACCGCGGTGATCGTGGCCTGGACCACGGCGGCGTCCAGGGCCGAGTAGATGAAGGGCTGGTTGTTCACGTCCACCGAGCCCGAGGCGATGCCGATCTCCGTGGTGCACGTCAGAGCGCTGGAGCAGGGGGTGCCGCCCGTGTCGTCCGTGCCGTACAGCCCCACGAACTTGATGCCCAGGGCGGCGAGCGCGTTGCCCACCATTGCGGGTGTGGACACACCGCCACAGGAGGGTCCGGCCTGGTTGCCGGCGTCGGTGACCTCGATCAGGATCCGCACCGCGTTGGGACGGAAGCCCGGGCAGCCGACAGGGTTCACCACCGACGGGTCGGCGCCGCACCCCGGATTGTTCGAGCAGTAGCTCGGGTCGGCGACGCACATGGGAGCCTGCAGCACCTGCTCGGTGCCGCCGGACGTGGTGATGGCCGCGATGGCGTTCGCCGTGGTCTGGGGGTTGGCCTGGAGGTTGACCAGGTTCACGTACTCGTTGCAGTCCTCGAGCGTGCCGGCGCCGGTCCACAGGTCGGCCACGCAACCGGCCCCCACCAGCGGGCTCTGGATGCAGGTCTGGTTGAAGCAGACCTGATCCGTGCCGCAGTCGGTGTCGAGCTGGCAGGGGGTGCCGAAGTTCTGGCAGCTCAGCTGGCTCATGATTGCCGGGATGCTGGTGCCCAGGGCTTGGTGCTCGGCGATCATGGACCCGGTGCGGTCGACCAGGAAGTAGACGTCGCCGTACTGCACGCTGGTGCGGAACTCCAGGGTGTCCTCGGTCGGGTCCGTGGGCTCCTCGTAGGGCACGACGAAGTAGAAGTCGCCGTTGGCCTGGGGGTTGTCCGCGGGGTTCTGGGGATCCGTGCCGGCGGCGAGCTCGATCAGGTCGGTCACGCCGTCACCGTCAGTGTCGGCATTCAAGGGATCCGACTCGCCGGGATCCACCACGCCGTTGTGGTTGGCGTCCTCCGCGCCGTCCATGAGGCCGTCGCCGTCCGAGTCGGGATCCCGGTAGTTCGGGATGTTGTCCCCGTCGGTGTCGATCGGGATGGTGTTCGGGTTCGCGTCCCCGGCCTCGATGGAGTCGGGCAGCCCGTCGTTGTCCGAGTCGAGATCCAGGTAGTCGGGCAGTCCGTCTCCGTCGCTGTCCGTGGAGCCGCCGCCGCCCTCGTGCAGATCGAGGATGGTGTCGTTGTCCGAATCCACGTCTTGGTAGTCGGGCACGCCGTCTCCGTCGCTGTCCAGCGGGGAGTAGGGGTCAAGGCCCATCTCGATGTGATCGAAGATGCCGTCCCCGTCGTCATCGGTGTCGGCGTAGTTGCCTACGCCGTCGGAGTCCAGGTCGGCCGCGCCGTCCACGCTGTCAGACAGGCCGTTGCCATCCGAGTCGAGGTCGCGGAAGTCGGGGATCCCGTCGGCGTCCGAGTCCACGGGGTAGTACCCCGGCCCGGCGGGGCCCAGCTCCACCGAGTCGGCGATGCCGTCGTTGTCCGAGTCGAGATCGAGGTAGTCCGGGATCCCGTCCCCGTCGGTGTCCACCTGCTGCTCGGCATCCTCGTACTCGTTGCAGATGCCGTCCTGGTCGTCGTCGGCCGCGCAGGTCGGGTTCGTGCTGTTGTTGCTGTTTCCGGGGTTGTTATTGTTCTGCCCGGGGCCGGTGTTCGACGGACCGCAGCCGATCGCGAGCAGCAGCGCCGCGCAGAGTGAGCCAATCAATTGAGTCTTGCAGTTCATTGTCATGTCCTCAAGTTATACTCGCCCGTTGCCAGTATATAGGGATCCGCAACGGAACTGAAGCCATCATTCTGGGTGTGATCGAGTTCTAGCGCCCGGCCCCCGCTGCCCCTCCACCATTGGCGTCAATCCTGCCAAAAACGTTGAGGTTGGCCCCGAATACCGCGCAGAACATGACCACCCTGCGGCACTTCGCCCTCAACATCATCAAGTCCGATCCCAACCGAAAGCTCGGCATCGCCAACTCCCGCAAGCGGGCGGGTTGGGACCGCAACTACCTCATTGAGCTCATGACGACCGTCGATCGGTCGAACCCGTAGCAAGCGGCCGGGCCACACAGGCTCAGGAGCATGACGTTCAGGCGCAGCGTTGCCGTAGCCGGTAG
>JBDRSE010000248.1:0-6535 GCA_043825095.1 bacterium | reverse complement strand
TGGCGGGGCGGCTGCTCATCGACGAGGGCACCGGAGAGCTGCGCCGTCTCATCGTCCACGATCTGCGCTCGGGCAAGGCGGTGTATCGCGCCCTGTACTACGGGAGCGTGACCCACGCCGGCGGGAGCCGCGTGCGCTACGAAAGACACCTGGCAGGCCCCGCTCTGGCCGAGTGCACGGGCTCACGAGCCGACTGTATCCGGGAGCGCAAGAAGGCGTTTCGCGCGCTGAAGAAGAGCTCCCGTCCGTGGTTTGACAAGGCGCGCCTTCCGAGCTGCCCCGAGCCACGCAAAGGCTGGTTCGTGGCGGCCCGCTTCGTCTCCAGCTGGATCCTCGACGTGCGAACCCTCAAGAAGCAAAAAGGGCGCGACGTCTCCTGCACGCACGTCTCGGAGTGACGCGCCCGGGATCAAACAAGTTCAAGTTGCCAAGACGCGGTTCTTGCCGACAATGGAGGCCATGCGACGACTCATCCCCGGTCTCTGTCTCCTCTGTCTCCTCTGTCTCGCGATACTCGTTTCCTGTGAAGATTCCGATCCCCGTCGCGTGCCTACAAAGTAGCCGGCATCGAAAATCCCCGCGAAGAGATCTCCAAGATGGAAGTACACGACTGCTTCTCCAGTTCTACCGTACCCAGATCCAGGCGTCGAAGCTTTGCTCGGCGCCGCCGCAGGCAGCGTCATTGACGAAGTAGTTGGTCCAGCCGGCGCCGGTGGCGCCGCAGTCCTGCCCGCTGATGCCGAAGCCGATGACACCGTCGGAGTCGCCGCCGGTCAACTGGCAGGGCTGGGAGGGCAGGTTGTTGGCGTAGCCCCAGCGGACGTGGTTTCCTTCGGCGGCCTGGACGTTGAAGCCCGGGCTCTGAGGGGCACAGTTTTGCATGCCGGTGGGGCTGAACACCGTCTCGAAGTCGAGTCGGCTCACACCCTCGAGCCGCGTCGGACCGTCGAACAGCTCGACGGCACTCTCGAACGGGGCGGCGAAGGTGTGGCTGAGGCAGTTGCTCGACGGCGCACCGACGCAGCCGCGCACGGTATCGAAACCGACGCCGTTGTACGCGCCGTACTTGGCCGTGCCCGTGGACAGAGAGGGCCGAGCGCTGTTCAGGGTCCAGTCGGTGCTCCAGTACAATGACGCGTACTGCAGGGTGTCGTCACCGGCGGCGGTCTTCAGGATCAGC
Organism: bacterium; assembly: GCA_043825095.1. Taxonomy (GTDB): domain Bacteria; phylum Myxococcota_A; class Polyangia; order HGW-17; family JAJRWW01; genus JBDRSE01. The sequence goes on along the minus strand of JBDRSE010000248.1, from coordinate 5,355 downwards.
GTCCAGCCGCCCCCGTCCGTGGTCTGGTCGCAGTAGGCTTGAAAGGGCGCTCGGCCCCCCGGGCCGTCGGGATCGATCAGGTAGACCCCATCGACAGTGCCCAGGCCGCTCTGGAGCAGCGCGGCGCAGTCCGGGGCCACGGAGCTGCGGATCCACAGCTCCGAGCCCCGTCGCGCATAGGTCGCCTCCAGCAGCGCCGTGCCCCCGAAGTGTGCGTGCTGATCCACCGCGGGGCTGAGATCTCCGTCGTGCCAGTCGAAGAGCAGGAGCAAGCCGGGGGCGTAGGCCGGGTCGCTCAGGCTGACGGCCTGCCGACAGCCTGCGCCGCTCCCACTACAGATCTGTCCCACCTGGAAGTCGGTGACCCGGGGCGAGCCCGTTCCGGCGATCACCCCGCACCAGGAGTAGTCCGCGGCGTCCACGAACGCCGTGGCGTCGAAGATCAACGGGCCATCGAAGTCGTCGGTGATAAAGGTGTGCTGCTGTCCGGCGTCGTTGACCACCCGGAGCTCGTCGGCCCGGATCTTGAGATCGTGGGTCATGAAGTAGCCCAGTACCCCGGTGACGCCGGGCATGGGCGTGACCTCGTCATAGTGGTTGGCCAGGTCGTCGGGGTACAGCGTGTCCTGGGAGGCGATCAGCGTCCAGCCGCCGCCGTCAGTCTCCAGATCGCAGTAGACCTCGAAGGGAGCCGTGCCCGCGCTGCCGTCGGGGTCGATCGTGTAGAGGCCGCTCGGCAGCTCCGGGTTGACCGCCTGGAGCTCGCTGCAGTTGCGCGGAGTCTTCCGCTCGGGCGAGCAGGTCACCTCGAGCCAGAAGTCCACGTCGACCGCGTCGTAGCCGTCGACCACGAAATAGTAGATCTCCCCTTGGACCGGGTCGGGTACCGAGATGCCCTGCTCGCGCCAGTCGCCGAGTCCGTAGCGCACCTGGACGTTGTCCACGTCCTGCGTGGTGAAGGCCGTGCCCGTGGCGGCCGCGAAGGCGAGCCGCGGCACATAGAGCGGCGCTGTGACGAGCAGACCTTGAACCACCGGGACCTCGGCGCCGCCGTTCGGCGTCAGGGCCACGTCCACGCGGAAGCCCGAGGCGTCTTCGGTCAGTACGAGTTTCACGTGGTGCCACTGCCCGTCGTCCAGATCGAAGGTCGGGTCGACGTTGCCCCCCACCGGGGCGCCGTCGAAGTGCACCGACAGGTGGTTGTCCCCGAAGGTCTCCCCGTCGTCGACGATGTCCAGCCCGATGCCGAGGGAGCCCTGCAGGTCGGGCTCCTGGTCAAAGGCGGGTGGGGGCCCGGCGAGCCCGTGTGCGGCCGTATCCAGCAGCGCCATGGCGAGCCCGTTGCCGGGTGTGCCTTGTACGCCGAAGCGGAAGTCGAAATCCACCACCACCCGCGACGGGGGGCTCTGGATCGCTCGGGCGAAGCCGAGCCCGTTGCTCGAATTCACGTCGGCACTGGTGAGCTGCAGGTACTGGTTGCCCGCCTCCGTGGCCACTGCCGCCCCGGTGCCACCTCCCCATTGCGCCAGCTCGTAAGTAGCCCCACCTCCCTCGAAGTCCTGTCGGTCCGCGCGGTGTAGTCCGGTGCCCAGGCACCCTCCCGCGTCGTCGCACCGCCCGAAGGCGTCAGCGCCGAGCATGATCAGGGCGCCGTCGCCGGCCACGGTGGTGAGTCGCACCGTAACCTCGCCTCTCACCGGGTTCTCCAGCCGGTAGTACACCTCTCCGCCGGGAAGGCCCTGCACACCGGCGCAGCCCGGATAGCTGTCGAAGGCCCCGGGGAGGCCGTGGGTGCTGCCCGGGATCGCGGTGTTGCAGTACAGCGGCACCGGGCGGTGGCAGGCGCCGCCTTCGACCGTGGGAAGCTCGTGATCCAGCTTGACGAACATCGACTCGGTACCGCACGCGAAGACGTCGCTGGCCGAGGAGCCCATCACCCCATGGAGCGTGCCACCGGGCTCCAGCAGGTTCCAGGTGGAGCCGTTGAAGCGCCAGGTCCAGCCGGAGTACCCCACCGCGAACAGATTGGTCATGGAGCTGCCCCAGATTTCGTAGATGACCGAGCCGCCCTGGGTCAGCTGCGTCCAGCGCCGGCCGTCGTAGCGCAGGACCAGCCCGGTTTCGCCCACGGCCAGGATGTTCGTGGGCGAGGTCCCCCACACGCCGGCGAGGCCGACCGAGGTGCCCGACTCCATGGGGGTCCAGTCGGTGCCGTCGAAATGGAGGATGATCCCGTTTTCCCCGACGGCGAAGTAGCTCCCCGGACCGCTCGCCCAGAGCCCGTCCAGGTCGTCGGTGGTGTTTGTGTTTAGCTGGGACCAGCCGCTGCCATCGTAACGGACGGCCACCCCACCCAAGCCCACGGCCACCACGTCGGAGGGCCCCGTGCCCCAGACCGAACGGAGCGGGCTTGTCACTCCGGCGACGTTGGGGGTGTAGCTGTAGGGCGGGCTGCCGTCATAATGGGCCACGCCGCCATTGTCACCCACCGCCCAGACATCCGCGGGGCCGCTCGCCCAGATCGAGGTCAGGGTGTCGCCGACACCAGGCCCGGGCGCGGTCCATGTGGCGCCGTCAAAGTACCAGAGCCGCCCGGGATCGTGACCGGTGACCCAGAAATCATCGGGACCGAACACCCAGAGGTCCATGAACCACTCCCCCGGCGTGACCGGGTGCTCCCAGCCGCTACCGCCATAGTGCTGGATGGTGCCGTTGCCGCCCACGGCGTAGATGTCGCTGGCACTGCTACCCCAAATGCCAAAGAGCGTCTCCAGGGTGTTGGACGAGGAGTTGGTCCACGTGGTGCCGTCGTAGTGGTACACCGTGCCCTGCGCGCCAACCGCCCACACGTTGTCAGGGGTTGCGCCCCAGACTCCGTACATGGTCTTGGGCGCCGGGAAGAACTTCTGGGTCCAGGTCGTTCCATCGAAGTGCTTGGCACCATGCAAGGGGTTCACGCCGATGATTTCGTCCGGGCCCCACCCCCACAGGCTCCGATACTGATACGACACGTTCCCCGTGTCGAGGACGGTCCACGAGCTGCCATCGTACTGCCAGAGATGCGCGTTGGTGCCCCCGGCGTAGACGTTGCTGGGCCCGGTCCCCCAGATGACATTGAACGACTCGGTGGTGCCGAGATCGACCGCCGACCAGACGGCACCGTCGTAGTGCATCAGATAGCCCGAATACCCTCCGACGTAGAGATCGGTCGGGGAGCTGCCCCAAACGGTGTACAGACTGGTCGTCGCGCCCGTGGACACCGAGGACCAGTCGGTGCCGTCGAAGTGGAGCACCGCGCCGCCCGTGCCCACTGCCCAGACGTCGTTCGGGCCGAAGCCCCAGACTTCGTACAAGGTTTCCGTGGTGCCCGACACCATGGGATTCCAGCCCTCGCCGTCGTTGTGCAGGATCGCGCCCCCGTCCCCTACCGCGAAGACGTCCGTGGCGGAGCTGCCCCAGACGGACCAGAGCGTCTCGGTGGTGCCCGACTCCTGGTTGACGAAGCCACTCCCGACGCAGTTCGCGGAGGTGGTCCGACACCAGGCGTCGCAGCCCAGGGCGCCGCCGGAGCTGCCGTACTGCCGGCAGGTCAACCCGCCCTGATTCGGGCCATCGCACATTTCGGGCCCGTTGACCACTGCGTCGCCGCAGAAGCCCTCACACCCGCCCGTGTCGATAACTCGACAGCTTGCGTCGCAGGCCAGCGTGCCCTGGTAATAGCCGAGGCTCTGGCAGCTCGCCCCGCCAAAGTCTACGCCGTCGCAGACCTCGTTGCCATTGCGCACGGCGTCCCCGCAGCGCTCGGTACAACCCGAGGTGTCGATGCTATCACACGACCCGTCGCAGGCCAGCAGCCCGGAGTAGAACCCGAAGTCCCGGCAGGTCTGACCGCCGAAGTCGAGGCCGTCGCAGACCTCGGTGCCGTTTTGGGCGCCGTCCCCGCAAAAGCCGACGCAGCCCGATACGTCGAAGCGGCAGCCCGCCTGGCAGCCGAGGGTGCCCTGGTAGTAGCCCCGCGTGAGGCAGCTCTCGCCGTCCAGCTCCGAGGCGTCGCAGGCCTCGCCGGCAGCGAGATCGAGGATGGAATCTCCACACCGCTGCGGCGAGCAGTCCGTGCGGCAGCTGGCGTCCGGGGCTTCCGAGTTGCCCGCGCCCTCGTCGCACGCCTCGCCCAGCGCGCTGTCCAGGTAGCCGTTTCCGCAGACCTCGGCAGACTGGCAGTCCGGGGAGCAGCCGTCGCCGGCCTCGAGGTTGCCGTCGTCACAGACCTCACCGGGATCGATCACAGCGTTGCCGCAGATTTCCGTGAGACAGATCGGCGAGCAGGTGTCCCCGGCGTCGGTGTTGCCATCGTCGCACAGCTCACCGTTTTGCACGTCCACCACGCCGTCGCCGCAGGCGGGCTCGGTGCAGCCTGAGCGACAGGCGTCCGGTACCTGGTCCGAGTTCGCCGGCCCGTCGTCGCAGCTCTCGGCGCTGTCGGTTACACCGTCGCCGCAACGGGCCAGGGTGCAGTCAGAGCGGCAGGCGTCTGGTTGTGTGTCGCTGTTGGCCGCCCCATTGTCACACTCCTCCAACCCCTGCTGCTCGCCGTTTCCGCACTGGGTGCCGGACTGGTTGTTGTTCAGGTTTTCGTTTTCGTTGCCACTGGACTTGGAGTCTCCACAGCCGATCCCGACAGCCAGTGAAAGCGCCAGGGCAATGATCCACACACGCTGCTCGACACGCGCCGCTCGTCGCATGGTACTCCTCCCGGAACCACAGTTATGGCGCAAACATAGCGAGAATCCCCCCCCTCCGCAATTCAATCCTCGATAAGGTTACTCGCTCGGGCGGGCGAGTAGGGTAGATCATGGGCGCCGTGCGGCGTCCCCGCCGGCGCTCGAGTGGATATTGCGTCTCTCGAATTGAGATCTGTGGGGCCACTCGCCTGACGCTCGATCTAAACCTGGATCGTGCCTTCAGGCTGAGCCATTTCGCTGGGCGAGATTGAGATGAATCCGTGTCGGCTGAGTAATGGCACACGACGGAGTGGCTCTACATGACAGACAGCGCGATTCCGGAGCTCATGTTGAAAAGCCGGGGACACATTCGACAGAGAGCTCCCTACTTCATCTGGCGTTTCCGGCCTGGCGTCGAAGGTCGCCCGGGGCGATGAGAGCAAAGACTGGAGTTATTGCCGGGGACGTGCTGGAATTCGGGCTTCCGGAGCGAGAGATATGAAGACCCTCAAGACACTATTCGACAAAAATCGGAAATGGGCCGAGCGAATCCGCGAGTCGGACGCGTCGTTCTTTGAGCGTCTCGCGAAGCAGCAGGCGCCCGAGTATCTCTGGATTGGCTGCTCCGACTCAC
>JBDRSE010000247.1:0-23062 GCA_043825095.1 bacterium | reverse complement strand
AACCGCAGAGTTCCCCTCTACAGTCAGCTAGCGAAGCCCCCGAGGTGCCCAACGGGGGGGCCTCCCGCAGCGTTTTTTGTCGAATCGACTCGGCGGATTGAGGCGAAGCTTCGCTAGAGCATCTCCCGCGCGGCCGAGGGTCGGGCGGGGGTCGACAACTGACGCAGCGCCTTGAGGATCTTCGGCACCGTGGCCCGATCCCAGACGTTCGTGCTGATGTGCCGCCAGACCACGCGGCCGTCCCGGCGCAGCACGAAGGTGGCGGGCACGGAGATCTTCAAGCCAGCCTGGCGCAGGCCCCAGGGTCTGATCACCGTGAGCTCGGGATCCACCAGAAGCGTGAACGGCAGCTTGAACCGGCGCTTGAATCGGGCCGTCTGGGCGGGGGTGTCCGCGGCGATGGCCACGAGCTGGGCGCCGTGGGCCTTGATGGTCTCGTGAGCTTTTGCGAGCTTTCCAAGCTGCATTTGGCAGAAGCCTCACCAGTAGCCCCGATAGAACACGAGCACCACGGGGCCCTTGGCCAGCAGCTCGGACAGCCGGTGCTGCCGACCATCCTGGTCCGGCAGCGCAAAGTCCGGCGGCGGGCCTTCCGAGGTCAAGGCCGCTGCATTCGGCCTGGCCATCGGCGTGAAGCAGCCGCTGGCAGGCCCGGACAGCGCCAGCAGCGCAAGCGTCAGGATACTCGGTCGTGCGTGAAGTAAGCGTCGCATACCGGACAATGTGGGTCCGAATATAGATCAAGGCAAGGGGCGGCGCCGCGGAGACGAGTCGGGACAGGGAGATGGTTTCGCCGATCTCCTCGATCGCTTACTATTGGCCGGCATGGCTGCCTCTTCCAAGAACATGACCAAGGAGCTCGCGCGGCTCGTGGCAACGGCTCAGCGCCACGTGGAGAAGGGACGGACCGACAAGGCCGTAGATGCCTACCGCGAGCTGGCCCGGCTCGAGCCCCACAACATCAAGCACTGGCTGACCATCGGATACCTCGAGGGCAAGCGAGGCAACTTCGAGGAGGCGGCCGACATCTACCGGAAGGTGGGCAACTACTACGACAGCCACAAGGAGACGGAGAAGGCGATCGCCGTGTTCCGGCAGGTGCTCGCGCCGTGTCCGCAGGACACGGCGGTGCATCTGAAGCTGGCCGAGCTGCAGCTGAAGCAGGACCGGCCGACCGAGGCCTGGGAGCACTACCGGAAGGCCTTGGGCCTGCTGCTGGCCGAGGATCGGCGGGGCGACGCCGTGCAGGTGCTCGTCGCCATGACCGAGGTGGCGCCCGACAACGTGGGCCTTTGGATTCGCGTGGCCGAAACGGCCGTTTCGGCCGGGATCGTCGAGCGCGCCGTGTCGGCGTTCACCACGGCCATGGAGCTGCTCCGCCCGGCAGGGCGAATGCAGGAGTACCTCCGGGTCGCGGAGCGGCTCTCGAGCCTGACGCCGGACAATCATGAGCTGATCCGCGAGCTGGGGGCGCTGTATCTGGAGCGCGGAGATGTGCAGACCGCGCTGGTCAAGCTGCATCGGTGCATCAACCGCGACCCGCGGGATGTGCAAACGCTGACCCTGTTGGTGGATGCCTTTCTCCAACTGCCGGATCTCGACAAGGCGATCAACGCGCTGCAGCTGCTCGCGGATCTGCACAGGGACCGGGGAGAGGAACAGGAGCATGCGCTCACCTGCCAGCGGCTGCTCGCGTTGGACCCGTCAGCGGCTCCGGGCGCGGAGCAGGCCCGCGCCGCGAGCGCCGACCCGGGAGCGGAGCGGGCCGAGGCGGGACCGAAGCAGACCGACGCGAGAACCGAGGCGGCCGAGGCGGCCGAGGCGGGGCCGGAGCGGGCCGAGAAAGTCTTGGCGCTGCTGAAGGAGGCGGCCGGGTACACGCGGATCGGCCTGTCCGGCGGAGCGGCCGATGCGCTCCGCCAGGCGCGGGAGCTGGACCCGACTCATGAAAGGGTGTTCGGGCAGCTGAAGGTCGCCTATCTCCAGCTGGGATTCGTCGACGAGGCCGTGGCCCTGCTCGTGGATCACGCGGAGCGGCTGGCGGATCGCGCGCCCGACCGCGCCGCGGCGCTGCTCGACGAGGCGCAGGAATTGAACGCCGATCACCCCGCGGTCTTCCGGGCGCGCATGGGCCCATTGGACACCGACACCCTGGATTCGAAGGCGCACGAGGTCGCGACCCGACGAGGCGCGCGGGCGGGGCAGCGCTGGGCCGGCGAGCATTCGAGCCTGAGGCTCATCTGCGACATCGAACAGGCGACGGTCAAGCGGCCGATGCCACCCCACGTCACGGTCAAGATCAACGTGGATGACCTGGAGCAGGCCCTGCTCGAGTCTCAGCGTTTGCGCGAGCAGACCGGACTGCATCGGGACGCCGACAGTGCCCCGTCCGGCGACCCCTGGGCGATGAGCTCGCAGACGAGCCGCCCGTCGGTGTTCCAGTCCCTCACCACCGGCGAGATCGACCTCATCGAGCTGCGCGAGGTCCTGGACATGGACGCCGCGGAGGGGGCTGAGCCGGCGCCGACCCCGGTCGCGCAGCGCACCGCTTTCGAGCCCGACAAGACCTCCCCACGGGCGCTCGCCCTGAGCGAGCGCTGGCGGCACTTCGGTGCCCCCTACGACGCGGACTAGCGGGCTCGAGCTGGCAGGGACCTGACAGCTTCGGTCAGAGACCGGTCCATTGGCGAACGGCACGATGCTCTGGAGTGCGATGGCCGTCCTGCTGACGCAGAATCAGCTCCGGGCCTTCTTCGGGGCTGGGCGCAGAACCGACGGTGCCGACGGCGCCGACGGTGCCGACGGCGCCGAGCCGAGGTTTCTTCTTCCAAACAATAAAGCCAGCCCAGCGGACAGCGGGGTCCGGCGCGTGAGCGCGTCCGGTGGGGCTGCTACAGCCGCTTGCCGAAGTGGAAGGCGGTGGACAACAACGCCTGCACGGTGCCCGGCCAGCCCACGTCCACCAACGCGCCGAGGCTGAGCCACCGGGTCACGTGGATCCAGAAGCCAAAGCCGGCGACCGCGCGGGCCAGGAAGAAGGAAATCTTTTTATCCGTGTCCGCGTCGTAGCCGGTGAAGGCACCAAAGCCGAGCAGCATGTGCGCATACACGGCGAACTTCTGGAAGATGCCCCCGCCGATGATGAACTCGCCGTTGAGGGACATCTGGTGGATGTAGTCGGCGGGCTCTTTGTTCTCGTACATGTAGCTGTAACGGAGCGAGGGGCCGCCACCCAGCATGAAGCCGCCCCACCAGCGCACCCAGTGCGCCGTGAGCTTGAATGCGGGGCCGTTCCCGATCATCTGGTCGCCAAAGACGAAGAACTCACCACCCACCTCGACCTTGAGCTGCGTCTCTTTGGCCCGAACCGATCTGGAGGCGGGCTGCGGCGGGGGAGCCTGCGCTACGCCTCCCGGAGGGGGCGCACCGGCGGGCTGCCCGGCGGCAGGGGGTGGCGTGGTGGTGGGTTGTCCTCCGGCGGGCGGGAGCGGGGCAGCGGCCGGATCCGAGCCCTCGGGTGGCGGCGCCTGAGCGGCGGCCCGCCCGACCATCCCCAGCGTGGCCAGGACCATTCCCAACGTGATCAGAATTGTCTTGAGTCGTAGTCCAATGCGATTCGCCATACCAATCTCCTTCCACCTGGTTCCGTCAGCGGTCGAGTGGAGCAGCCCGCGCTGCAACGTTCCGACCCCGAGATTGTTCTGGCCACGCATTGTCCACGATGGACACGCTCCACAATGACAGACAGCACCGCGGCGGTCAATCCGGGGGGAAAAAGAGAAACACGACCAGAATAGAACGCATGCGCCGAAGCGACCGATTTCGACCCGATGACCCGAACAGGCCGATCGCGGCACGATTGTGCGTTTGTGCGTTGGGCGCTGTCACTGGGCATTAAAGCGGTTTCTCGCGGCCCAGGTGGACAAGAAGCGCTGACGCGTTCGGCCAGCCTCGAGCTGGCAGGGACCTGACCGATTCGGTCAGAGACCGGTCCACTGGCGAATCGCACGATGCTCTGGAGTGCGATGGCCGTCCTGCTGCCGCAGAATCAGCTCCGGGCCTTCTTCGGGGCTGGGCGCAGAACCGACGGTGCCGACGGCGCCGACGGTGCCGACGGCGCCGACGGTGCCGATGAGCAGCTGCAGGAACGGTGGTTTCCCGGCGCGTGGGATGACCGAGCGCCGATAGAGCAAAGACAGACCGGCCTGCTCGAAGGCCGCCTCGGCGCGGCGGGGCGGCTGCGCCGGGGCACAGGTCACGAAGAGCCCCCCGGGAGTGAGGGCGAGGCTCGCTGCTCCGGCGTATTCTTCAATGCCGCCGCGCTGCTCGAAGTGCGCGGCCGCTCGCGCGGGGTCGGCACACAGGGTGCCCGAGCCTTGGGCGAAGTACGGCGGAGAGCCCGTCACCAACCCGAACCGACCGAGGGAGTCAACGAGCGAGAGATCGCGCAGATCTCCGGCGACGACGCGCGCCCGATCGTCACAGCCATTGAGCAGAATGTTCCGCCGCGCGTAGGCGACATGCTCAGCGAGCGCCTCGAGCCCGACGAAGGTCGCCTCGGGGAAGGCCCAGGCCACAATCAACAGCACCGAGCCCAGGCCGCAGCCCAAGTCGAGCACCTGACCGGGCGCCCGGCGCGTGCCCGAACCGAAAGAGGTCGCCGCGAGGTGGGCCACGATCATGTCATCGACAGAGTAGCGGTGCCCACGCCGCTTCTGCAGCAGGCGAAAGTCCCTGGTCAACGCGATGCACTGCTCATCCGCGGTGGGCTGGGTGGGAAGCGCCTGCGACATGGCTATTCCATCGGCTCTCCGGACCCGATCTGCCTGGTCGCGAGGTCGCTCCGTTCGTCAGTGAGCCTTGATGCTCTCATGGCTTCTCTCGCCGCCATTCTGGCACGTTTCGGAAGGCCGGTGGGTCCAAAGTCCGAAGGTCGAGTCTAGCCGAACCGTGTAAAAATTGGCACTATGCAGGCCTCCGAGTACATCAACGACCTCGCCCGCATCCACCGCGGGGTCGTGACGAGCCTCCGGCGGTACAGCGCCGACAAGCGCGCACGCAAAGAATCCGAAAAAGCTGCAGCGGGTGCGCTCCGCGCTCCGCCGGGATGTCGAGCGCTTCGAGAAGGAGTACGCCGGGGTGTCCGTGCCCTTCGAGGACGCCCGGGCCTGTCACCAGGCCTACGGCGAGTACCTGCGGACCTGGCTGGCCTTCATCCCGACGTTCCTGGCCTACGACGCCGCCAAGGCGGGATCGCCGGCCCCGGGGGCACCCTCTTTGGAGGAGCTGAGCCGCCGCACGGCCCGCGCGGCAAAGGTGTGGGACGCCACTACCAAGAGGATGATGTCGGAGCGCCAGAAGCTCGCCGACAAGCACGGCCTCCTGCTGGAGTAGCGACCGAATGGGACGCGGCTCTCGACGAGGGCGAGCGCCCTACGCCGAGAGCCGGGTATTGAATTCGTGAGGCGGGAGGAAAGTGCCAGTGCTAGCGCTAGTGCTAATCCTAGCGCTAGCGCTAGTGTGAGTCCTAGTAGCGACCCCCGCCCCCGCGACCACCGCCGCCACCGCCACGGCCCCCACTGTCGTTGCGGGGCTTGGCCTCGTTCACCTTGAGGTTCCGACCATCCACCATGTGGTTGTCGAGCGCCTGCATGGCGCCGCGACCACTCTGGTCGTCGGTCATCTCCACGAAGCCGAAGCCGCGGGGGCGGCCCGTTTCGCGGTCCGTGATGATCGACACCGAGTCCACGGTGCCGTGCGTCTCGAAGAGCGAGCGAACCTGGGCTTCATCCATCGAGAAGGGCATGTTGCCTACGTAAAGTTTCATATTCTGTTTCTCCAGCCCGAGTTTGTGTTCGAGAACCTGAGCTGCGACTCGGGCGTACAGATCGGTTCGTGAAGGCCCCGAAATTGAGGCCGGTACTTTTTGTTTGTTTGTCTGTCTGTCTGTCTAGGTCCTAGACGGCGCCGAGCTGGACCAACTCGGTCCATGCGTCCTTGTCTGGGGTCTGGGGTCTGCTCCTGCTCGGTACTCACTGGCCGCTACGCCGAACCGCCATTCACCATTCGACCTGGATACCGAGAAGCAGTCACAGAGCTGTGTCTGACACGTAGTATTGACAGGATTGAGGGCGCTGGAAGCTGATTTTGCCCCTGCCTCGCGGCCTGGGGCCTCACTGGATACTGACTTTCTCACACCGTCCAAAACGGCGCAGTTGAGTCATTACACCGCGTCAGAGCATTGTGCAAGGTGAATCAGCACCGGAGGTGTAATTATCTTCGCCCGCCGATCAATCCACCGACAACAAACTTTGCGCCCGTGACGAAACCGTGACCTGGAGGTGACATTCTACACCTGCAGTCGGCAGGTAGGCCCGACAGAACAAGGACGGCGTTGGATGAGAATGCTACTCAGCTCGGTGTTTGGACCCTTCGGCGTGAACGACGACTTTGGTCGTGAAGAAAACATCATGGAGCTGTTTCATAACCAGGTGACTCGCGAGCAGGGGCTCTTCTCGCTGCGCTTCAACCATGAGAGCTACGGTCTGCACTTCCTGGCGGAGAACGTCGAGCTCCCGACCACCGTTCTGGACTTTCCTTCACAGGATCGGTTCCGCCAAGAGGTCGCTCGCGGCTACGACTACGTCGGGATCAGCTTCATCGTCCCCAACTTCGAGAAGGCTCGCCGCATGGCGGAGATCGTCCGCGAGGTCTCCCCGACGAGCCGGATCATCCTCGGCGGGCACGGCACGAGCATCCCCGGCGTGGAGCAGCAGATCCCGTGCGACAACGTCTGCCGCGGCGATGGGATCGGCTTTCTGCGCCGGCTCCTCGGTGAAGATCCGGACCGGCCGATCCGCCACCCGGTGATGTACAGCTCCTTCAACCGCGAGGTGATGGGCGCCCCGATCCCGGACGGAGCCGGGATCCTCATCCCCGGTGTCGGCTGCTCCAACCACTGCAGGTTCTGCGCGACCTCTCACTTCTTCGGCGGCTACACGCCGTATCTGCCGACCGGCCGCTCGGTCTTCGACGCGTGCTGCGCGGCCGAGGCCCAGCTGGGAGTCACGGACTTCGGCGTGCTCGACGAGAACTTCCTGAAGCTGCCGGAGCGCGCCCGGGAGCTGGTCCAGTGCATGGAGCAGGAGCAGAAGCAGTTCACCTTCGGCATCTTCAGCTCGGCCGAGACCCTCACCGCGCTCGGCGACCTCGACCTGCTCGTCCGGATGGGGGTCAACTTCATCTGGATGGGGGTCGAGTCCGAGAGGGAGATCTACGAGAAGAACCAGTCCATCGACTTCAAGGTGCTCGTGGCCGAGCTGCGGCGGCGGGGGATCGCGGTGATGGCCTCGGCCATCCTGTTTCTCGAGCACCATGACCGGACGACGATCTGGGAGGACATCGATTTCGTCATCGGCCTGCGCCCCGACTATCTCCAGTTCATGCAGCTCGGCCCGCACCCCGGGACCGCGCTGTACAAGGACTACGAGCGCCAGGGGAAGCTGCTGGAAGGAGTGCCCTACGCCGAGCAGCACGGCCAGGATCGCATCTGGTTCGAGCACCCGGTCTTCGCCCGGGCCGAGAGTCGGACGATCCTGCTCGAGGCCTTTCGGCGGGACTACGCCGCCGGCGGGGCCTCGTTCCTCCGGAACCTGCGTACGAACCTGATGGGGCTGCGCTATGTCTCCGGCCACGCCGATCCCCGCGTCCGGGCGCGGACGCGCACCATGCAGCAGTTCTGCGCCAGGCTCAGGCCGCTGCTGCTCGCCGCGGCCGCCTTCTCCGAGAACGCGGCCACCACGGCCCTGGTGGCGGAGCTGAGGGCCGAGTACCAGGCCCTGCTCGGGTCGCCGACGCCCAGGGAGCGGATCACCTCGGTCGCGGTCCTCGGCTACGCCGCTCGGGAGAAGCTGCGGTGCAGCCTCTTCGGGCACGTGCGGGAGCCCCCCGTGAAGCAGACGAAGTACCGCGCCGCCGCCGCGCTGACCGACGCTCGAGGCACGCCCGTTGCCCGCAAGCTCAAAGAGCTCCTGTCGACACGACCACCGCAGCTTCGAGAGCTGGAAGCGTAAAACACCCGCCTGCCTGGTGCCCGGGCTTGGGGGCACGGTACGGGCTCGAAAGTCCCGCGGTCCGGCTCGGCCTGCGCTGCAGTCGCGAAGTGGCGAGATCTAGGTCGCCGGGACGAGGGCGAGGGCGGGAACAGGGGGGAGAACAGGGGCGAGAACGGTCAGCTGTGCGCGACGGATCATGAATGCCTCCCCGCGTGCGCGATGGGACTCATGATATCATGCTCCGGAGCGAGACACGTCGAGTCACACCCCATCGACCGACCGGAGGACGCCATGCGCGACAGGTTCACCTCCCCGCGGAGACCCGTTCCCTGGAGCGGCGCAGGACCGTCACCACGTTTCTCGGGAGTGGACGGCGGCGCCCCCCGCACGGAGTGGCTCCGGGCGCTGCTGCCCCGGCGAGGCCTGGGAACGGCTTGGTGCGGGGTGATCACGGCGTTGACCCTGCTGGGCATCGGAGCCCCGGCCCGGGCGCAGTCCAAGCAGCTCCAGTACGACGGCTTCACCTGCGACGTCTACGGGGGGCAGGCGACCAAGGTGATGGACAACGACCAGTACAACCTGGCGTACGACCTCAACGTCACCGAGCTGTCGGCGGGCTCCTATGTGGCGGTGTTTCACGCCGAGCCCTACCGCAAGGCAGCGGGCTGCTGGGGCGACTCGGTGGCCGTGCGCTACGCCGCCTCCCCGGACGGCTACTTCGGCAACCGGACGGGCGACTGCAACGACTGCCCGGGCGACGCCGTCATCAGCCGGACCGCGGCCTACTCTCACATGATGTACTCCAACGACTGCACCGGCCTCGGGGGGCTCTCCGGCGGGGGCAACCCGATCCTCCTGCTGCGGCAGGGCACGCCTGCGTGGACGCTGTTCTACCTGTCAGTCTCCGACTATGACGAGGGCGCGGGCGCGCACAACGACTGGTGGCGACACTACCTGATGGTGGCGCACCCCTCGGACGTCGGCAGCATGCTGAGCAGCGACTGGGCGGCCCTGGCCAACAACGGCACCGCGGACTACTGGCACTGGTTCTCGGGCCAGCCCCCCAAGTGGCAGGACTATCAGCCCTGGCCGGCGCGGCTGCAGTCGAGCGGCGCGCTGCTGCAGTCGGCGCAGGAGGTCTACCAGTCGGCCGACACCCAGGGGCTGATCGGCAACATGAGCTACGACGGCGCGCTCACCACGATCCACTACTTCTACATCGACATCGTGAACGGCCAGAGCGTGACGCGGCGCCAGGACATGGTGGACCTCACCAACGTGAACTGGTGGCACGACCCGGTGACCATCCGCAACGACTGGGTCAACGCCGCCTTTCACGCCGGCCGGGGCCGGTGGGCCGTGCTCTCCAACTGCTACGACACCACCGCCCAGGGTTGGGACGTGTGCCTGCAGTTCACGCCCACGAGCAGCGTGAGCGACATCGGCGCCGCACCGGCCTCCGACGAGGTCGCGCACGGCCTGGGGCTGGCCGCCTTTTTTCACGATCCGGTCACCGGGGGCATCATGGAGCAGTACGGCTTCCTGAAGAATCCCTACGGCCAGATCCCGGGCGACGACTTCCGGATCTACGTGGCCGAGCGGTCGACCACCGGGGGGCTCTACGACATGGACATGTACTCCGTGCGGGTCGACTGCCACTGTGACACGGCGCTGTGCGGTGGACAGTGCTGCAGTGTGGGCCAGGTGTGCAGCGGCGGCGCCTGCTGCCAGCCGAGCTGCGCCGGCGCCGAGTGCGGCGACGACGGCTGCGGCGGCTCCTGCGGATCCTGCGGCGCCAACGAGTCCTGCGGCGGCGGCCAGTGCCAGTGCGACTATCAGGCCTGCGGCGCCGCCTGCTGCGCCGCCGGAGAGGTCTGCGCCAGTGGCGTCTGCTGCCAGCCGGACTGTGCCGGCAAGGAGTGCGGAGACGACGGCTGCGGCGGCTCCTGCGGGTCGTGCGCGGCCGGCTCCACCTGCAACATCGGGGGGACCTGCGTGCCCGACACCTGCGTGCAGGACTGCGCCGGACGGTCGTGCGGCCCTGACCCGGTGTGCGGGTTTTCCTGCGGGGACTGCGGCGAGAGCGAGGTCTGCGACGCCGCCGGGCAGTGCGTGTGCGCCGCCGTCGAGTGCCAGGGGACGTGCTGCGGGACGGACCAGGTGTGCTTTGACGCGGCCTGCTGCAGCCCCGACTGCGCCGGCCGTGCCTGCGGCGACGACGGCTGCGGAGGGGCCTGCGGCGACTGTGGCGCCGCGGAGCAGTGCAACGCCCTCGGTCAGTGCGTGCCCGACGACTGCGCGCCAGCCTGCGGCGAGAGGTCCTGCGGCCCGGACCCGCAGTGCGGGCTGTCCTGCGGCGTCTGCGACGACGGCTCCACCTGTGACACCCACGGTCGCTGCATCTCCGACTCGGACTCGACCGTCACCGGCGGCTGCGGCTGCGCGGCCGCCGGCCGCAACGGGGGGCTCCCGTGGATCTGGCTCCTGGCGCTCCTCCTGCTCGCGCGCCGACGCAGGGTCCGAACGGCTCAGTCGGCAAATCGCCATCGTGCCTAACAATCCCTACGGCCCTGCAAGGGCTTGCCCCTGCCTCGGCATGCGTTACAATGACCTATGCTCAGCGTCACCGGACAGCGCTCCTTCCGCCCCCTGATCAGCGCCGCGATCATCGCGCTGGCCGTGGGGGTGCTGCCGCTGTCCACGCTGCTGTGCCACGCGCAGGAGCTGTCCCCCGACGCCGCAGCGATCCAGCAGGCGCCGCCGGCGTCTCCTGACAGCACGCCGAGCGAGGACCCCGTGCCCGGCCCTGTCTGGGCGGGCCCGGCCGAGCTCCTCGGCCTCTGGCCGCTGAGCGTCGAGCAGCCGCGACCTCACTCCACCCCCCTGCGCCACGCCGGCCACGTCCGACGCATCGACCGTCCACCCACTGTCTGACCTCGTCGTTTCGCTGAAAACCCGAGCCGTAGTCAGACCATCTCAGGAGGTGGACCATGTCCAAAAAAACAAAGAACCCGAAGTCCAAGCAGAAGACCACGACCAATCGCCCGGGCGCCGACCCGTCCGATCCCGCCGACAGCCGCGCCCTCGAAAACTCCGCGGGGCCGAAGCAGGAGCCCGGGGAGCCGCCCATGACCAGCCCCTACCGGCTCATGGCGCTGTTGTTCGGTATCCCCTTGGCCGTCCTGGCCGCGGCCATCTTCTTCCGGATGCTCACCTGAGGTTTCGCCTCTGAGGCAGGACGGGCCTGTGCCGCCCGACTACTCGATCCGTCGGAGGTCCTGGCCGTCGACGAGGAAGATTGAGCGGAACTGGAAGTTGTAGCTCATCGAGCCCATCATCGTGTCGAAGAGCGGGACCCCATTGGGGACCGGGCCGCCGCCCTGGCAGTAGACCTGCTGGGTGTCGGCCCCGAGTCCGTCCGCGGGGTTGCGACCCGAAGCGCTGGCCGCGCAGCCCATGATGCCGACGAAGGTGCTCGTCATGGCCGTGGACAGCCTGAGCTGACGCAGCGTCGCGTAGTTCTGCTCGGCAAAGTACACGCTGGTCCCGTCCGAGATGATGCCGCGCGGCCGCCCGAGGTCGGTGCTCACGACGTCCCCGTCGCCGTAGGGTCCGTTGGCCACGCCAGGGGCGCCGCCGCTGATGAGGATCTCGCCGTAGGTCGTCACCGTGTTGAACCGCCAGAGCGCCTGGCCGTTGGTGTCGACGAAGTAGAGGTTGCCCGCGTTGTCGGCGGCCATGTAGCGCGGGCTGCCGTACTGGGCCGCCAGGCCGAAGCCCTCGGTGGGGGTGCCGGAGGTGCAGGAGAAGTTCGGCATGCAGGTGTAGGGCGGCGTCTGGGTCACCGTGGGATCCGGGTTCCTGGTGCCGCCGATGGTGAGGAGATCACCGGTGAGCGGATCATAGCGCCGCAGCACGTTCTCACAGCCATCGAGGGAGTAGACGTTGCCGTTCCAGTAGGTCAGGCCGCGCACGTCGTGGAAGTACGCGCTGGTGGTGCCGTTGCCGTCCACTGCCGCGCAGGAGCCCTCCTGCCCGGCCACGGTGGTGACCACGCCCGTGGCGATGTCGTACTCGCGCAGCGTGTTCCGGCCGTTGATCCAGATCGTGACGCCGTCGGTGGCCATGGTCGCCACACCGGCGAAGGTGGCGGTGCCGGCGGCGCCGTCGACGAGGGCCGGCGCCGGCGTTCCACAGGAGCAGAACCCCGGGCCGCCCGTGACGAAGGTGGGCTGACAGGCCGCCCCCCCCGGGTTGGCGAGGCAGGCCGCGATGTCGATGCGCGCGATGCCGCACCCGGCGCCCATGCTCTGGCAGTTGCCCACGCCGAGCCAGAGGTGGCTGTTGTCCGAGGTGATCGCCCCGAAGGGGACCCCGGTCGTCAGGGTGGTCACCTGGCCGCTGAGGTTGCACGTGGCGTTGCACCCGTCGCCGTCGGCGGGCATCGCCTCGGGCGGGTCGCACTTCTCCAGGGCCGCCGGGTCGACGCTGCTGTCTCCGCAGGCCGTGCCCACCGCCTCGAGCTGGCAGCTCGGATCACAGCCGTCCCCGGCGGCCGTGTTGCCGTCGTCGCACTCCTCGCCCGCGTCGAGCATGCCGTCCCCGCAGCTCGGCGGGGCTTCGATGGCGCAGGAGGAGTCGCAGCCGTCGCCGTTGGCGGTGTTGCCGTCGTCACAGGTCTCCCCGGTGACGAAGTCCGTCACGCCGTCGCCGCAGTGCGCCAGGACGCAGTTGGTCCGGCAGGCGTCCGGGAACACGTTGCTGTTCTGCGCCCCGTCGTCGCACTCCTCGCCGGCATCCACCGTGCCGTCGCCGCAGTTGGCGGGCACCTCGAGCTGACAGCTCGAGTCGCAGCCGTCGCCGTCGGTGGTGTTGCCGTCGTCACACTGCTCTCCCGCCGCGCCGTCGACCTGGCCGTCGCCGCAGGCGCCGGGGATACAGCCGCTGGTATCCCAGGTGCAATCCCCGGCGCAGGCGAGGGTCCCGCCCCCGCTGAAGCCGGCGTCCGCGCAGTCGGCGAAGCCGAGGTTCGAAGCGTCACAGATCTCCGCGCCCTCGATGGTCCCGTTGCCGCAGCTCGGCTGGGTCGTGCACCCGGAGAAGTCGAAGTCACACTGCCCATCGCACGCCAGGGTGCCCCCGCCGAGGTTCAGGCTCACGCAGGTCTCCCCGCCGAGGTTGCTGCCGTCGCACGACTCCGACCCCTCGATGGCGCCGTTGCCGCAGTCGCCCGTCGCATTGTTGTTGTTGTTGCCTCCCGACGTGCCGTCATCGCCGCAGCCCCAGGAGCCGAAGGCGCCGACGAGCACGCCCGCCGTCAAAAGGACAGTCCTACTTCTAGTTCGGTACATGAGCTCACCTCGCAGGGTTAGGGTATCGGTTTATTTTATCAGGGATTTAATAATGGAATCAAGGGAATCTGGCCGGTGGCCGCGGCGGAGGGATTCGGTGTATTGTCGAGCGGAGCTCGACCGACGATACAGGACGGGTCGCAACCGAGCCCACGGGACGTGGGCTCTCACCCGAGCTCCGGGACCCGAAGAGTGCACCGCGTGATACCGCGCCGGCCCGATCGGACAGGGATGCTGCTGCTCAGCCTGATGCTCGGGTCGGGATCGGCCACCGCTGCCCCGGCGACGGCCCGGGTTGCGGCCGAACGGCCGGCGTCGGCGGGCAAGGTGGTCTACCCCAAGCTGCTGCGGTTCGTGAGCGCCCCCTACCCGGACGCGGCGCGCAAGGCCGGCACCCAGGGCGTGGTGCTGCTCCATCTCACCGTGGGCGTCACCGGGAAGGTCACCGCCGTGTCCGTGGCGAGGTCGCTGTCAGCGGAGCTCGACGCCGCGGCGGTGAAGGCCGCCAGGGAGTTCGTCTACCAGCCCGCCACCCTGGACGGCAAGGCCGTGGCGGCGACGATCAAGGTCGCCTACACGTTCAAGCTGCGGGGCCAGGCGGCGCCGCGCCCGAGGACCGGGGCGGCTCGTCCGGCGCCCCGCGCGGCCGGACCCCGGACGCGGCCGCCGCCCAAGCGGCCGGGAGCCGTGGCGGTTCCCAAGGCGAGTCTCAGCGGGCGGGTGCGTGAGAAGGGGACCCGCACGGGGCTGGAGGACGCCGAGGTGCGCGCCTACACCGAGCTCACGGCCAAGGGTGGACAACCGCGTCTGGCGGCGAAGACCTCCACGGACAAGGCGGGACGGTTCCGGCTGGGGCTGCTGCCTGCGGGGCGGTATCGGGTGGAGGTGTGGGCCGCGGGATGCCATCGCTTCGGGGTGTCCGAGACCCTGGCCGCGGGTGCGCGGCTGCAGGTGACCTACTACGTGGAGCGCACCTCCTACGGCGCCTACGAAACCGTGGTCACCGGCAAGCGGGAGCAGCGGGAGGTCACCCAGTACGAGCTGTCGCTGCCCGAGATCCAGAAGCTCCCCGGCACCCAGGGCGACGCCCTCAAGGCCCTGCAGAACATGCCCGGCGTGGCCCGGGCGCCCTTCGGCATCGGCCTGCTGCTCGTGCGGGGCTCGGCCCCCAATGACACCCGGGTCTTCATGGAGGGCCACGAGATCCCGATCCTCTACCACTTCCTGGGCATCACGTCCGTGTTCAACTCGGACCTGCTGCGCTCCATCAAGTTCGTGCCGGGGAACTTCAGCGTTCAGTACGGCCGGGCCACTGGCGGCATCATCGATGTCTTCGCGCGCAAGGGCAAGCGGGACGGCTGGCACGGCTACCTCGACGTGGACCTGTGGGACGCGGGCCTGCTGGTGGAGGGGCCCGTGGGCAAGGGCAGCATCGCCCTGTCCCTGCGTCGCAGCCACATCGACGGCATCCTGGCGCTCATCCCCAGCGTGGAGATCTCTCCGGCCTACTACGACTACCAGGCCATGTTCGACCACCCCCTGTGGGGCGGCCACCTCAAGGTGCTGGCGTTCGGCTCCGACGACCGCATGCGCATCTACGACCGCGAGGCCGACGACTGGCGCACCGTGTGGGTGACGCTGTTTCAGAAGACCCTGCTGCTCTGGGGCCGACGCTGGGGAAGGCACGAGCTGAGGGCGTCCCTGGCCGGGGGCTACACGCAGATCGAGATCGGCGACACCCTGAAGCAGATCCAGAAGTTCGGCGAGCTGGGGTGGAGGTTGCACTACGAGCACAAGGTGACGGAGCAGCTCAAGGTGTCTACGGGCCTGCACGGCACGGTCACCTGGGGGTCCGGCGAAGTGCCGGGCGTCGGCGAGGGCGGCGACTCCCTCTTCATCAAGGGGCTGATCGTCAACCAGGCCGTGTACACCGAGGCGGCCTGGAAGCCGGTGCGCTGGCTCACGGTCCTGCCTGGGCTGCGCCTCGACTTCTACCAGATCCAGAACATCCAGCTGACGGCTTTCGACCCGCGGCTCACGGTGCGGGTGGACGCCATCCGGGAAAAGCTGTCCTTCCTGGCCGCGGTGGGGCTCTTTCACCAGGACCCGCAGATCGCCCAGTTCATCCCCGAGGTGGGCGGCAACCCGGCCCTCTCCCACGAGCGCTCCCTGCACACGGCCCTGGGGGTGACCTGGCGCATCCGACCGTCGCTCTCCATCGAGGCCACGGGGTTTTACAAGCAGCTGTGGGCCCTGGTGGTGGGCAGCAGCGAGAAGCTCTGGCGGGACGGCGAGGTGGAGTCGGAGAACGTGGCCAACGTGGGCCGCGGACGGGTCTTCGGCGGCGAGCTCCTCATCAAGAAGAACGCCGACAACGACTGCCCGCGCTTCCTGAAGCTCGAAAAGTGCTTCGGCTGGATCAGCTACACCCTCATGCGCTCCGAGCGCAAGAACCCGGGGGATCCCTGGCGGCTCTTCTTCTTCGACCAGACCCACATCCTCACGGTGGTCATCTCCGGGCTGTGGAGGCGCGGCTGGCAGGTGGGGCTGCGTTTCCGGCTGGTGTCGGGCAACCCCACCACGGCCTACCGGGGCGGCATCTTCAACGCCGACGGCGACTACTACATCCCGGTCTTTGGCGAGCGCAACGGCGATCGGATGCCCCTGTTCCATCAGCTCGATCTGCGCGTGGACAAGAAGTGGGTCTTCAAGAAGTGGATGCTGTCGCTCTACCTGGACATCCAGAACGTATACAACTACCAGGCCACCGAGTTCGTGCTCTGGAACTACAACTACACGAAGAGCACGACCCTGAACGGCCTGCCCATCATCCCCTCCTTCGGGCTCAAGGGGGAGTTCTGATGGCGCAGCACGCGGGAACGATCCCGGCAGTGATCCTGGGCTTGGGCTTGGCCCTCGCGGGCGGCTGCGTCGCGGAGCGGCTGGGGCCGGCGTCCGAGCTGACCGACGAGCCCCAGGTGCTGACCATCCGGGCCGAGCCCCCCGAGGCGCGCCCGGGCGACGTGGTCACCCTGGACGCGCTGGTGCACTGGCCCGGAGACGACTGGGAGGCCCACTGGCTCGTCTGCGTGCCTGAGCGGGTCGACGCGCTGTCCACCTGCGTGGGAGACAGCTTCCCCGACGACGGCGACCTGCCCGACTGTCTGACCGAGCCGTACGCGCCCCTGTGCCGGCTGCCCTCCGGGCCAGTGACCCAGGTCCTGGTGCCGCCCTTTCCGCCGCTCCCCCCCGGCGAGAGCTTCCCGGTGTTCGTAGAGCTGCTGGTGGCCCGCGCGTCGGCGGGTTGGCAGGGCTGCCGGCAGGCCGTGGCCGACGCCGAGCCCACCCCCGACTGCCTGCTGGCCCTCAAGACCGTCTGGCTCACGTCCGAGCCCGAGCCCAACCGAAACCCCGAGGTCACGGCGCTGGTGGTCGACGGCGTCACCTACGACGCCACGGCGCCCCTGGTGGTGGGCGCCGACGCCTCTGACCTCGAGCGGGTCGAGGTGGAGCTGGAGCTCGTGGTGGACGCCACCGGCGTCGACGAGTTCGTGCAGGACGAGGACGCGCCCGAAGAGGTGGCCCTGGACGTGAGCTGGTTCGTCACCTGCGGCTCCGTCTCAAAGGCCAGTAACGACTTTCTCTTTTCCGACGAGCCGAACCCCGGAGACGTGAACTGCGTCCTGTCCGCCGACGCCACAGCCCCCCCGGAATGTGAGCCGGCCCAGGCCGTGTGGAAGCCCCGGGAGCCGGGCACCTGCGTGGTGCACGCCGTGGTCCGCGACGGCTTCGGCGGTGTCGGCCACGTCACCCGGGTCTTCGACGTGCGGGGCACCGCGGCAACGGAGAAGTCCCAACCCAGACGAATGTGCGGCTGTCGCGCGGGTCCCGAGGCCCTGCCGTCGGCCCTGCCCCCGTTCCTGCTGATCTTCGTGTGGTTGCTCTGGCGACGCCGGAAGAGCTTGTAACGGCGGAGCGCGCGGGCCGCCGCGGGGGCATCCCGGACACTTCGAATCAGCGTGGGAGGCGACCTCGGCGGCGCCGGGCGCGCCGGCCGAGCCAGCCGAGCAGCAGCAGCGCCAGGAGTGGCAGGGCGCTGCCGGGGGCCGCCTGGCGGCAGCCGCAGCCCTTGGAGTCTGGGTCTTCGGTGCCGGGGAGCCGGCCGAAGACGACGTAGTCGCCGTCCATTTCGAACTCGACGTCCTGGCCGTCGAGGGTGACGCGGGTGGTGCCCGGCGCCAGGAGCCGGGCGTCGGCCAGGTCGCCCTCCACGGCGAGGATCTCCACGTCCGGGGCGGTGACGGCAAAGGCCACGCGCGGGATGGGACGGGGGGCGCGGAAGAGGTCTTGGCCGCTCTCGGTGAGGTAGCTGCCGTCGATGAGCGCCAGGTCCACGCGGGGAATGCCGGTGGCCGAGCTGCTGGCCGTGGTTCTGAGCCGGGCCAGGATGCCGTCCGAGGCGTGCTCGCCAAAGGCGCGCTCCTCGACGCTGCCGCTGGCGCCCTCCCCAACCCCGACGATGAGGAGCTGCTCCTGCGTGTCCACCGTGGAGATCCGATACCCCGCCACCTCTGAGCCGGCGGCAGGGTCCGAGGTCACTTCGAAGGAATCCACCGCGGGCTCGCCGCGGCCGTGGGGCTCGTGGAGCACGTCGAAGGCGGCTCGCTCTCCTTGGCGGCGCACCATGACGAGGGGCACGGGCTCCCCGAGATCCGGGCCGATGCCCCTGCCCGCCACCAGAATGGTGGACGGCTGCTCGGCAACCCAGAGCCGGGTCCGCGCCACCTGCTGCTCGTAGTCCTCCACGATCGTTGGGCCGACCTGCGGGAAGGTGAGCTGCCAGTCGTCCAGGTGGATCGCGCCCACCACGGGCCCGCCCGCCTCGAAGTCGAGCTGCAGCACCAGGTTGTCCAAGGGCAGGTCCAGCACGCCGTCGTCGTTGCCGCCCCAGTGAGACCAGCCGGCCACGTCCAGGGCGACCTCCTGCCACCCTGTGAAGTCCAGCGGCGCGGAATCCGAGACGTGGGACTCACCCGTGGCGTCCACGATGCGCAGCCGAAAGCTGTGGGCCGACCCATCCCCGCGGATCCAGACCGACACCGCGGTGGGCACCTCGCCCTGGGGCGCCTCGATGGCGCGGGTGCGATACGTGATGTACGGGTCGGCGCCGGCGGCCGAGAAGTCGTAGTCCAGCCGCACCGCGGTGAAGCCGCCGTGGCACTCGCTGTCGTAGCTCTGGGAGGCCACCACCGCGCCGTCGTTGCTCCAGTAGCCGCCGGGGTAGCTCACCTCGGAGCCCCAGTCGAAGGTGATGTCGGTCCCGAGGTCGGGCGACACGCTCACCGCGTCCCGGATGTGCTGATAGCCGGCGTCTGCGGGCAGGTCGGTGTAGGCCGGCGCGCCCAGGTCGAGCAGGTTCAGCTCGCCGTCGGCGTGCCAGAGCCAGTCGAACCGGTGGGACTGCCCGTCCGTGGCGTCCGCGGTGAAGCGATCCACTACGTACCCGTCCAGCATCACGAGGTCCCGCGCCAGACGCACGTTGGGCGCCGCCGCCCCGCCGTGGGCCCGCACCCAGACGATCCCGGGCAGGACCTCGAAGCGCAGCAGCCCGCCGGTGGCCTCGGGTTGGACCGCCTCGTCCACGACCACGGTGTTGTGCGCCGCGGTGGAGCGGTCCCAGGTGTCGTGCAGCGGCAGCGCGTAGGAGTGCGAGCCCGGATCCAGCCCCAGGGTTCGCCCCCGGGCGAAGAGCACCACCCCGAGCTTGTCGTTGTGGCCGTGCCAGCCGCCGTGGGGGCCGTAGTCCAGCGCCGCCCACCAGGGGTCGTCGGTGGTGCCGCCCCGCAGGATCGCGTAGCCGCTGGCCTCGAAGAGCAGGCTCTCGGTCACGGCCGGGGCCTCGGTGGGCAGGGTCTCCGCGCCCCAGAACAGCGCCTCTTCGGGCCGGGACTCTCCGATCAGG
The DNA here is from genome assembly GCA_043825095.1 of bacterium. Classification (GTDB taxonomy): domain Bacteria; phylum Myxococcota_A; class Polyangia; order HGW-17; family JAJRWW01; genus JBDRSE01. The sequence continues at coordinate 3,695 of JBDRSE010000247.1, read as the reverse complement.
GGTACGAGCAGGAGCTCGTCGCCATAGGCGCGGAAGGCCGCCTCGATGCGCCAGCCCGCCGAGCCGCGCAGGTCCACGGCGCTCGAGTCGTTGAAGGCCGGCAGCACCAGATCCGGCGGAGCGAACCGGATCGGCGCCACGTACATGGAGCGCAGCGCCGCGTCGTCGTAAAGCGCGAACTGCCCCCGCTCGCCCATCTCCGCCAGGTAGGTCATGGGCGAGAGGGTATAGAAGTGATACCCCCAGGAGCCCTCGTACCAGAAGCCGTCGGCGAGCACGCTCTCGGCCATGTGGAAGTAGAAGCCGCTCGGGCCGTGGACCGCGTGGGCCACGAGCCGCGGGTCGTCCAGGGCCCGGCCCGCGGCGGCGATGGCGGCGTTGTGCCAGGCCTGCCAGTTGGACTGCCCCGCGTCGTTGCGCGCGATGATCGCGGCGGCGGGACGCAGGAGGCGCTGCTCGATGTGATCGCGCGCCGCGGAGTCTGCCGCGCCGCTGTCCACGATGAGATCATAGCCCCAGGCGATGCTGATCAGCCAGCCCGACTCGTCGAGGGTCTGGGAGAGCACCCGCCCGCCGCTGCCCGACGGGGCCCCGTCCGTGCCGTGGATGAGGTAGGCGTCATAGACGTCCGCGTAGGCGAGCAGCAGGTCCCGGGCCGCCGCGGCCTGGGCCGCGTCGCCTGAGAGCTGCCAGGCGAGGCCCAGGTCCCGCACCGCCTGGGCCAGATCGTTGTGCTGCCGCGCGTAGATCACCTGGTCGTAGGGCCACCCCGAATAGGTGGCGTTGTCCACCGGGCAGCGGTGGGTCATGGGGGGCTCGTAGCCCAGGCTCGCGCCGTGCACCGGGCACACGTAGTGCATGCCCCACTGGCCGCCCTCCGGCGGGAGCGCCACAGCGGTCAGCCCGTACTCTGCCAGGTAGTCCCCTGGCCAGCCGGCGGCGCGGTCCAGGATCCGCTGGCGGCGCTCCGCGGCCCACGGGTGCGCCGCGGCCCAGGTGTCCATGCGCGTGAAGTCGTCGCCCGTGAGCAGCACCCGCGGCGCGGGAGCCTCGTCCGGAGGGGTTGCCACGCGCTCGATCCAGCCCTCTCGGCCGCCGCCGTCGGTGAGGGCCGTAAGCTCGACGTCAAGGGTCAGATAGGGCCCGGCCGCGATGGTCGCCGGGGGCAACGTGACCGTGATCGTGACCATCTGACTGGCGTCGGCCGCGAGATCCACGTGGGCGGGCTGCACGTCCACCGCCAGCTCCGAGGGCGCCGCGACCTGGAGGTCCACCCCGAGGGGCGCGCCGTCAGGCTCCTGCAGCGTCACCTCGAAGGTGTAGACGAAGTCGCCGCCCTGCCAGCCCTGGCGCCGCTCCACTCCCACCACCACACCGTTGGCAGCCACCAGCTGGTCGAGCACCAGGTCCGTGTCCCAAAGCGGCGTGTGGCTCCACCCCGAGGCGGACAGGGTGATCGCCCCGATGGTGTCCCAGCCCAGTGGCGAGCGGCTCGGCGACAGGCTCTCCCGGTCCAGCCACATCCAGCGCCACCCCTGCCAGTCCAAGCGCAGCGCGGTGGAGTAGTAGTCCGACCCCGGCGACGCATCGTCCTCCGAGTACAAGACCAGCTCCAGCTCGGCCCCGTTCGCCACCGCGGAGTACAGCCAGAAGCCGAGGTGGTCATAGGACGACAGGTCCAGCGGCGGATCGAAGCTCCGGTGGATGGAGCCTCGCTCCACCGTGTCGGCCCAGCGCCCCGCGCCGCCGCCCTCCTGCACCAGGACGCTCTCCGCGGTCAACCCGCTCCAATCCGAGACGTCCTCGAAGTCCTCGATGACCAGCGTCGCCCCCCGCGCCTCTGTCGCCGCGACGGTGAGCGTGAGCGCGAGGGTGAGCGTGAGCGCGAGCGCCGGCACCACAAAGGGCAGCGAGCGCCGGGAGGCATAACCAAGGGCGTGCCGCATGACGTGATCCTCCTGGCGGCATTGTACCAGAGGGGCGCGGGAGATCGGATCTCCTCTGTGTCCCCGCGTTGACAGCGCCGCACCGGCGAGGCGGTCCGGCCGCACGGGTGAGACGGCCCGGCCGCACCGGTGAGGCGTCGGCTACGGCTCCGCGACCAGGAAGTCGTCGAGGTAGGCGCCGTACTTGGCTGTGCTGCCGTCGCTGGCGAAGCCGGCGCCGAGCTGGATGCGGTCGCCGGCAAAGGCGGACAAGTCGACGGTCACCAGGGTCCAGGAGGCCCATGAGGCGCTAAAGGCCGGCTCGCCCTGGATGACATCGTTGTACGCCGGTTGGGGGCTCGCCAGCAGCTCCCAGACCGAGCTCCCCTCCCGTCGTACCCAGAGGTTCACCCCGTCCTCGCCCCGCACGGTGCTGAGCCAGCCCTGCAGAGTGAGCACCGGGGCGGTGGCCAGCGTCAGGTTGATCACGGGGGTGACGGCCATGCTGGTGAGGTACGCCTGGTTGTTGGAGTACGCGTCGCCGAGCCTCGTCGCCAGGCAGTTCAGGCTGAGATAGGCCTGCGCGGGCTCGGCCCAGTGTGACCCCGGGGCGCCGACCTCCCAGTCCCCGGTCAGGCTCCAGGCCGCGGACGCGGCGGCCGGATCCTCGAAGTCCTCGTAGAAGTAGTGGACCGGGCCTGTGCAGCCCGAGACGTCGCGTTCGCAGCTGCTGTCGCAGGCGAGAACGCCCCCGCCGGTGAAGCCGAGAGAGCTGCAGGTGTCGCCGCTCAGGTCGGCCCCGTCGCAGGCCTCGTCGCACTCGGCGACGCCGTCGCCGCAGACCGGCCCGCCCGTGCACTGACTGGTGTCGAGGGCGCACCCGGCCGTGCAGCTCACGGTCCCGCCCGTGAAGCAGTGGTCGGCGCAGCTCGCGCCGGCGAGGTCGGCGCCGTCGCACTCCTCGCCCACCTCGGGCTCGGCGATGGCGTTGCCGCAGACGTCCTCGATCACGCAGGTCGACGTGCAGCCGTCCCCGTCCACGGTGTTGCCGTCGTCGCACAGCTCGGCACAGTCGAGGTAGCTGTTGCCGCACCGCTCGACGCGGCAGCCCGCGTCGCAGCCGTCGCAGGGCACGAGGTTGCCGTCGTCGCACTCCTCGCCGGGTTCCACGACGCCGTCCCCGCAGCCCTCGCGGCGGCGACACGCATCCGTGTCGAACCGACAGGTGGGCGCGCAGCGGAGCTCGCCGCTCACGTAGCCGAGGCTGTCGCAGCTCTCGCCCCCGAGGTTGGGGCCGTCACACTGCTCGCTGCCATCGATGGCGCCATCGCCGCAGCCCGTGGGCGCGACGCAGGCCGAGGGGTCGAGGCGGCACTCGGCGCTGCAGCGCAGCACGCCTCCGGCGTAGCCCAGGCTCCCGCAGCTCACACCCTGGAGCTGCTGACCGTCGCAGTCCTCCCCGGACTCGAGCAGGTCGTTGCCGCAGACGACCCCCTCCAGCGGGTCGTAGTACGGCGTTCGCGCGCCACAGCCGAGAGCCGCAGCAATGGAGCCGAGTAGGAACAGCCGCCAGGCGTTGGCGAGTCCGTTTGAAGTCATGCTCTGCTCATCCGTTACGCTGCCGCCTGCGGTATCACCTGTCCAGGAGCAGATCGTCTCTAGGTTCGCCAGACACAAATGCGCCGCGCCCCCCCCCCGCCCCCGGCGCGCGCCGGGGGAGGACCGGCCGGGGTGGGGGGGCGGCGGGCGGGGGCGCCGCCTCCCCGTCGC
>JBDRSE010000246.1:0-19878 GCA_043825095.1 bacterium | reverse complement strand
GCGAGTGAGGAGCGCGCGCAGCGTACTTTTGGTACGTGAGCACGCACCGCAGCGAGCAACGCAGCCTGGCGGGATGGATCGTGGTCAATGTGATGCTGTTTAGCTGTCCTGGGAGAGCCGGTCGGTGCGGATGGCGCAGAGGCTGCCGCACATGGAGCAGACGTCCTCGCCGGCGGCCTCGGAGCCTTCCTTCAGCCGACGCGCCTTCCAGGGGTCCATGGCCAGGGCGTACATCGCCTCCCAGTCGAGCCGTCGGCGAGCGCGGCTCATGGCGTCGTCCCACGCGCGGGCTCCGGGGACGCCTTTGACGAGGTCCCCCACGTGGGCCGCGAGGCGCGTGGCCACCACGCCCTCCACCACGTCGTCCACGGTGGGCAGCCGCAGGTGCTCGGCCGGGGTCACGTAGCACAGGAAGTCGGCGCCGGCCGAGGCGGCCAGGGCGCCGCCGATGGCGGCCGAAATGTGGTCGTAGCCCGGGGTGACATCGGTGACGAGGGGGCCCAACACGTAGAAGGGCGCGCCGCCGCACAGCCTTTTCTGCAGGGTCACGTTGGCCTCCACCTGGTCCAGAGGCACATGTCCCGGTCCCTCGATCATCACCTGGCAGCCCTGCGCTCGCGCCCGCGCGGCGAGCTCCCCCAGGAGCACCAGCTCGCTGAGCTGGGCCGCGTCCGAGGCGTCGGCAATGGCGCCGGGTCGCAGGCCGTCGCCCAGGGAGAAAGTCACGTCGTGGGCGGCGAAGATGTCGCACAGCCGGTCGAACTGCTCGTACAGCGGGTTCTCTCGCCCCGTGCGCCGGATGTAGCTGGCCAGGAGCGAGCCGCCCCGGCTGACGATGCCCGCCACCCGGGGCGCGCGGTCCAGGGGCGCGATGGTGGACCGGGTCACGCCGCAGTGCACGGTCATGAAGTCCACGCCCTGCTCGGCCTGGCGCTCGATGCACGCAAAGAGCTTTTCGGCGTCGATCTGTCCCGCGGCGGCCTCGGAGGCCACCTGATAGATGGGGACGGTGCCGAGCATGACCGGAGAGCGGGAGATCAGCTCGGAGCGGATGGCGTCCAGGTCGGCGCCGGTGGAGAGGTCCATGACCGAGTCGGCGCCGTACTGCACCGACATCTCCAGCTTGACGATCTCCTCCTCGACGAGGTTTCTCAGGCCCGACGCGCCGATGTTTGCGTTGACCTTGGTTCGCAGACCGGCGCCGATGCCCACGGCGCGGAAGCTCCGGTGCACGTTTTGCGGGATCACCACGTGGCCGTCTGCGACACCGCGCCGGACCTCCTCGGGCGTTCGACCTTCGTCGTCGGCCACCTGCTGCATCTGCGGGGTGACGAAACCCTCTCGGGCCTGCTCGAGCTGCGTTGCCATCTTAGAGCTCCGAACGGGTTCGGCTCCCGTCGCCGGAGCGGGCCGCATGCGGCCATCTGCAGCGTCGTTCCTCAGTCAAATATGGCCCGATATTCTCCATCGTCTCTCCTCGCATCCGGCCGCAAGGGGCTCCGTCCGGCTCGGTCCGCCCAACCCGTACGGAGCTCTAGGGCTCCTGACTCAGACGGGCAGCATATCCCTGGGGTCGGGCAGCGTCAACGGCAGGACGCTGTTTCCCGGGTCCACCTCCCCGGGGTGCCCGGCGACGCGGCCGACTACCGGCGGAAGGCGCCCGCCAGGTGGGCGATGAGGATGCCGCCGCCGATGAGGGCGAGGACCGTGAGGATCGCGAGCGTGATCTTGATCCAGCTGTAGGGGCGGTCGCCGCGCACCTTGCCGGACCGGCCGTTGACCAGGTACTGGTACACCTTGTCGTTGAAGCGGTAGGCGCTGATCCACAGGGGCAGCAGGATGTGCTTGAACGTGATGTTGTCGAACCGGGTGTCGAGGGAGGTGATGGTCTGCACGTCCCCCCCGATGCGCTGCTTGACCTTCTTGCGGATCTTGACGTCCATGATCCCCTTGGCCACGTCGAACCCCTCCTTGAGGCCGATCTGGTACGACTCGGCGCGGAAGCCGCTTAGGTAGCTGTCGCTGTAGGGCGCCAGGCTCTCGAGGTCCCAGGGCTGGAGCCCCTTGGCGTGCTTTTCCGGGACCGAACCGGAGCCCATGACCAAGACGTCGTCAAAGAACTTGTCCACGTTGCCTTCGACGGACTTCCACCTGACCTCCATGACCTTTTGGCCCCCGCGCTTCTTCCACTTGTGCTTCCCTTTCTGCCCGGTGTAGTGGGACTGCGTGTTGGCGTCGTAGGTCCAGTGCGGCAGGTACAGCCCGTTCAGTCCGTCCGCCTTCTTGGCGTCGGTCTTCAGCTTGTTCGGGGCAAACCAGAGTCCGCTGATCCACTCCTTCCAGAGCCTCAGAGCCTCTTGCTTGGGGATGGAGAACGGCAACAGCGCCTTGGGTTTGATGACCCGCTTGGACTCGCCCTGGGCGACGATCTGGGTGCCGCAGAAGGGGCACTCCAAGGACGTAACGTTGGGCTCCAGCGTGGTCTCCGCCGAGCAGGCCATGCAGTGCACCGTGACCAGCTCCACGGTTTCCTCCGCCGATGCGGCCTGCGCGAGGTGCTCGTGAAAGTCCAGCTCCTCCACCGCGGCGGCCTGCTCCTCGTGGGCGATCTCGATCTGGGCCACGTGACCGCAGAAGGGGCAGGTCTGCGCCTGGGCGGTCGGATCATATTCCAGCTGCGCGCTGCATTGCGGACAGTCGAACTGCTTGGTGGTCATGGGGGCTTCTCCCGGCCGGTGTAGAACAAACCATACATGAGGAAGGGCTCGGAATGCTAGACTTCCACCATGTCACGAATTGTCTGCACGGTCGTTGCGATGACGCTGGCGCTTTTCGCGGTGGGCTGCCCGCCCCGCCGAGGGGCCGGATCCCACCCGCGCCCCCTGAGTTCGAGCCAGCCGGTGGAGCTGGAGCTAGAGGCGGTGGAGGGGGGTCTGGTGAAGCTGTCGCAGCTCCGCGGCAAGCCGGTGGTGGTGATCTTTTTTACCACCTGGTGTGTGGTCTGCCAGATCCAGGTGGCGCGGTTCCAGCCCGTGCGGGCCGCCCTGGGAAACGATCGAATCGCCGTGCTCGGTGTCGCGCTGGATCTCCAGCACCAGCTGGTGCCGCCCTTTCTCCGGGCGGCCGGGTTCAACTTTCCCGTCGCGTACGGGCACCCGAGCATGGTGCGCAGGAGCCCGCTGGGCGCGGTGCGAGGGGTCCCGCGGCTGGTGATCCTGGATGCGAAGGGGCGCCCGGTGGCCGACTTCGTCAGGCCCGTGGGCAGCAAGGTGCTCTTACAGATCCTCCGGTCTCTCGTGAAGAAGTAGGAGCGTCCGCCCCCTCCGCCCCCTCCGGGGTGCCTCGCTGCGCTCGGGAGGTGCCGCAAATAGCACCCCCGTGAACACATACCGTTAGAACAGGACGACGTGGGCGAGGAGCGCGGCGAGCTGCGTGTGGCCGTCGCGTGCCGCTGGGAGCAGCCGGGAGGCGCCGGAAAGCAGCGCGACGATCGGCGAGCGCGACTTGGACAGCGCCTGAAGGACGCCGTCGGCCTCGGTGGCCTTCCCCCGGCCCGGATCGCGCTGTAAATGCAAAGCGAGCACAGCGGCCAGCCGGCGCTGCCGGTTGGCCCGGCTCTCGCGGAGGATGCGGGCCAGTCGCGCTGGAGAGTGGGTGGCGGCCCAGCGGACTGCCTGGGCTCCGGTGGCCGCCCGGCGCACCTCCAGGGCTGAGTCGGCGAGCAGGCGGTCGAGCAGCTTCCGGTCGCCGTTGGACCGGGCGAGGGCGTGCGCCGCTGCCCGACGGAGGATCACCAGCGGGCTGCGGGCAGCCTGGGCGATCTGGGCGCGGATCGATGATTGCTCGGTCCTCGCCCCGCCCAGCGCGGCGAGGGCGTCGAGCCGCAGGGGATCCCGCTCGTCGTTGGCGATGGCTCTCAGCGGCGGCACCAGCGTGGGGGACTGGGTGGCCAACAGTCGCTCCGCCGTCGTGAGGGCCGTGCGGCGGACTGAGGTGTCGGCGTCCTGGAGGGCTCGCACCACCACGCGGGCCGCGGCGCCTCCGCCGATCTTCGCCGCCATGCGCAGCGCCTCGGCGCGCAGGGCCGGGAGCGGCGATTGGCTCGCCGCGCGGATGGTCTCGGTCGCGGCGATCCGTTGCGCCTGGGCCAAGATCGCCCACCGCGTGTCGTCGGTCGCTGCGGTGTGGAAGGCGTGGGCCAACGCCGAATCCAGACCCTTGGGCAGCACCTTGGCTGGCAGGCGGTTCATCAGCTCGAGCGCTGCCAGCCGGACCGTGTCCGAGGATCGCAGCGCCTTCGGGAGGGCCTGGGCCATGGGCGCGTGGAGCCGGGAGTCGGACGACAGCGTGATGAGCAGGCTCAGGGCCTTCAGGGCAATGATGGGTGTCGGGTCGGTGGCCAGGGACACCAGCAGCAGGCCGGCCTTGATCGGGGCCTTGCGGCCCACGGTGGCCAGGGCGTCCACCAACGCAGCCCGCACGGAGGAGTCCTGGTCGGTGAGCCGATTCTTCAGCGCCTCAAAGGACGCCTCCGTGCGCAAGTGGGCGATTTTTCCGAGGGCGGTGACCCCCGCTCGCCGGACCCCGGCCGCTCCACTCCTGGTGGCGCTGATGACGAAATTCTCGGCAATGGCCCAGTAGCGCTTTGAGCGCACGAGGGTACCGGCTGCGGTGGCCATGGCGGCCTTCACGCGCGCGCCGCCGCCCTGGGTCAACATCTGCAGCGGGCGCAGGATGCTGTAGGGCTCTGGGTTTCCCACCGTGGCCATGGACTGGATGAGGGCTGAGCGCACCTGCGCCGAGGGATCGTTGCCGAGCCGCATCAAGGTGAGGATCTCACTCCGGGGCGCCGCGCCGAGGGCCTGTACCGCAGCGACCCGCACCTCCACGGAGAGGTCCTGCGCCAGCAGCCGGAGCGAGGCGAGATCGAATTTCCTTCCCAGTCGGAGCAACGCTCCGTAGCCGTGTGCAGCCAGGATTCGTCGCGCCGTCCCCGACTTGCCTTTGTCCCGGGAGAGGGAGTGGAGCAGCTTGCGCACCGGGTCCAGCGGGGCCAACTGGACGGCCAGGATCAGCGCCAACTCAGCCACGGTCGGGTCATCGCTCTCGGCCAGCTTCAGCAGGAGCGGGGCCAGACTCTTCGCCGGCAGGGATCGTGCGTCCACGCTGGACAGCCAAGTCAGGATCTGGCGCCGGGCCGCGGAGGTCTGCGCTCCTTTCAGGCTTGCAGCGACGCCCCGCGCGGCGGCCGCCGGCCGGTCGCGCAGCAGCCGCTCCAGGGTCCTGCGCGGAGGGGCCTGGGGCTGCGCGATGAGTTGGTCTACGGAGGCGGCCAGCACGGCGGCGGCCTCTGTCGGAGCCTTGTCCGCACCCCAGACCGCCAAGGCCAGGGCGGCCCGCTGCACTGACGGATGGGGTGGCTGAAGCGCCCTCGCGGCCAGCTGCAGGGCGCGCCTGGCACCGAGGCCTTGGGCGCTGCTCAAAAGCTGGCGTCGCACCGCCGGCTCGGCGTCGGTGGCCGCGGCCTCCAGGAGGGTGCGATAGGCCCCTTTCGTCCGACGTGACACCGCCAGGGCCGCGTCGAGGGCGAGGTGCCGCATCGAGACACTGTCGTGTTTCGCGGCCCGTTCCAGCAGCCGTTGCTCGGCGCCCTTGCCGCTGCCCGCGATTCGAATGAGCGCGGTAATTCGTCGGAGCGCCGCTGGGGAGTCGGCGGCGCGGGTGAAGATCTTCCACCCTTCGTCTTGGTCACCAAGCAGCAGCAGCGCGTGACCGCGATAGGTGGGCTCGAGCGCGTCGAGGGCCTGTGCGAACCACAGTGGCCACCGACCCCTGCGTGCCGACAGCGAGCCGCGGAGCTGTGACAGTCGGGCACCCTTTCTGAGGGCCGCCTCCGGAAAACCGGTGTCCTCGAGGATCGAGCCCACGGGGGGACGGTGGGGCAGGGGAGCGAACCGGGCGTAGGCCGGCTGACCGCGTTTGACCACCACGGTGCGGTCCGTCCTCCCGGCCGCGCCGCCGAGGCCCAGGTGATAGCCGGCTCCCGCCTTGTCGTGAACCCACCAACCCAGCACCAAGAGGATCGCGGCGATCAGGCCCATGCCGACAGAGTTGAGGATCTTGCTGCGCCGGATGAGCGTTGACTCCTCTTCCGAGGCAGCGGTGGCGTGACGGGCGCGGAGGAGCTCCATGGGGCCGAGGAAGCCGCCGGCGCTCAGGCGGTGTCTCACGGTCAAGCGGGCGCGCAGCCGGCGGGCGCGCAGCTCGCCATCCAGCCCGCGGATCAACGGAATGAGTGCCGACTGCGAGAGCCGGTGACAGCCCGCCTGCTCGTTTTCGTGGATCAGGTCCGCCCGGGTGAGCTTCTGCAGCACCGTCTGCAGCCGATCACGCGCCAGCCCGGTCAGGGTGGAGAGCTCGTCGTCGGAGCACCAGCCCGCTTCCATCCGACGGCGATCGGCGAGCTCGGACAGCACCAGCAGGCCGTCGAGATATCCCGCCTCGCGCAGCCGGTGTCGGAGCCACTCGGCGCGGAGGACGGCCGCGCCGCCGGAGCGGGCGTACCGTTTTGCGGTGAGGGCGCGCCGCTCGATGGCCATGCTGACGGTCAGCTGCAGGTCCAGCGGCAGCACCGGCCCGTCCCGGGTCAAATCCAAGGCCATGGACTGGGAGAGGCCTGCCTCGAAGTAGGTCCCCGAGGCGAGCACCCCCTGCTCGATGGCTTCTGCCGCGCGATCCAAGGTGAGCCGTTCCAGGTGGAGGCGACAGCGCGGGGGAATCGCAGCGTCCACTCGGCGCTCCAGCTCGGCGAGGCGGTGAAACGCGTTGCTGTCCACGCAGAACAGCACCATCAACCGGCCCTGGCCGCCGTGCAGCAACCGGCGGACCGTTGAGACGAACTGGTCGACCTGTTCGCCGGTCAGCCGGTCGGCCAGGTCGTCGAACACGACGAGCAGCCCCTCGGGCCAGCGTTCGCACTGACGCAGCGCGTAGGCCACCGGGTCCTCTTCCGCGCGCGGGGGACTGGAGCTGGCCTGAAACACACTCTTGCGAAGCGCCTCCGCGATGTCCTCGTCCCCGCCCACGTAGACGGGCAGCGTGCCGACCCGCTCCAGCCGGGGTACGAGTCCGGCGAGCAGCAACGAGGTCTTGCCCACTCCGGCCTCGCCGGTGAGCACTCCGGCGCGGAAGTCCTCCCGGGCGATCAGCTCGACCAGGGTTTTGATCTCCTCCTTCCGGCCGGAGAACACGTTGGTGCTTTCCCGGTCGAAGGCTCGGACGCCCCGGAATGGATCCTCCTGGCGGTCACCCTCCTCCAGGGGCACGGTGTATCCACTCTCCAGTCTGGGCATGTGGCCATTATATCCAAGGTATGTGTTCACAGGGGGGCTATTTGCACCACCTCCCGAGCGCAGCGAGGTTCCCCCGGAGGCGGGGGTGCCGCCTACTACGTGAACGGTTACCAGCGCCCTTGGATCCGCGCGGTCCTGGGGTATGATGTGCCCTCTCGAGGTACTCCGCATGAGCTCTCGACCCTTTGTGCCGGATAAGCCCCTGGTGGGCGCGGTGCTCGCGGCCCTGGACGCGCAGCCGTCGACCGTGCTGGTGGTGGGATCCCCCCGGGTCGCCCGGGCCCTGCGTCGCGCAGGGCATGCGGTCACGCTCTGGACCCTGGGCGGAGCCGGCGAGGCGGCGGCAGCGCTTAAGGCGCCTCTGACCTGGAGGTCCACCCTCGAGCACCCCCCTCCCGCCCTGGATCGCTATGAGGCCCTCGTGCTGGTGAATGTGCTCGGTCGGCGTGTCGACCCGCAGGGTGATCTCCGGCGGCTCGTCCGAGAGGCCCGGCCCGGGGCGCTCGTCCTGGCGGCCGAACAGGCGGCCTTTGGACAGGGGGGACGGATGCTCTCCCGATGGTTCGGGCGGTTGTTGGGCCGCACCCTGCTGATGGAGCCCTCGGAGCTGGCAGCCGTGTTTCTCAACGCCGGCCTCAGCGGCCTGCGGCAGAGCTGGCCCCAGGGCCTGCGGTCGCTGGTGCTCATCCGGGGCCGGGTCCATCGATTGGCGCGAGTGCTGGACCCTGGCGACGCGGACGGGCATTGACAGCCCGGCCGGGAATCGACCACAGTCGGACACCATGGCAGACTTCGAGCTCAGAAAAACATTTCCCTACCCGCTCGCTCGGGTCTTCGCGGCGTACCGGGACGAGCTGGAAATCCTCCCGTCCTATCTCCCGAACATCGAGACGATCCAGGTGCTGGAGCGGCGTGAGCCAGAGCCCGGCGTACTGGAGCAGGTGGCCCGGTGGCAGGCGGTGGAAAAGGGCAACCTGCCCCGGCTGGCCAAGCCCTTCGTCTCCAAGGAGATCCTCGTCTGGATCGACCACGCCACCTGGCGCAGCGCTGGCCACACGTGCGACTGGTGGTTCGAGTTCCCGGCCTTTCCCGGGGGTGGTGTCGCGTGTAAGGGACACAACTGGTTCGAGCCGACGCCCGACGGCGGCTGCCGCATGGTGCTCACCGGAGGGTTGACTGTCGACCTGGCGAAGATCAAGGGCGTGCCGCGCCTCGCCCGCGGACTCGGTCCCCGCATCGAGAAGCTCGTGCTCGAGCGGGTCAAGCCGAACCTGGAAACCACGTCTGAGGCCTTACAGCGCCTCCTTTCCGACAGCGGGTGACCCTCCACTTTTCGAATCGGCTGTCGTTTTTCAGGAACTTGAGCCCGGGAAATGGGGTAAAAAGGGGAACGACTGTTTTGAGGCGCCAGCGGATGAGCACAGCCCCGGCCAGTGTGGAGTCTCCGGGCTCTCCCCCTACCAGCAGTGACGGTGCAGCCGTCGAGTCGCGACTGAGACGCGCGGCCCAGGGCTCCCCGTCGATCACCGTGATCGGTCGGCTCAGACCTGCGCCGCTCGGACGATTGGGTCGGGGGCTCATGTTCGGCACGGGCCTGTTTCTACTGCGTCCGCTGCTCCTGCTCCTGCATCGACTCGTGGGCTGGCGCCGGGAGGGCACGCTCACCTGCACCGACGACGCGGTCACGGTCCGTTCCGAGCTGCAGCTGTTGGGCTGCGTGCTCCGGACTGAAACGGAACGGCTGTCCGTGTCGCGAATCGTCTCTGCCTCGCAGGTGACAGCCCGGTCCGTTGAGCCGGTCGCTCTCGGCGCGCTGGCCTTGGTGTTGGCGTTGGTGTGGGGCCTCGTGCAGATCGTCGATGGCGTCTATGGTCGCTCCCTGGGCCTCGTGGTCCTCGGGATGGGCGCGATCGCGGCCGGAGTGGTGGTCGATCTGGTCATCCTCTGGCTGGCGCGGCTGCTGCCGGATCCGCACCGATACGGCGTGGTTCTCCGAGGGGTGGACGGGCGTCAGCTCCACGTTGATTCGCTGCCGGTCGAAACCGCTGAACGTTTCGCGGCCGCTGTGAACCGGCGTATCCCCTGAGTGTTGGCGTAAATCCTTGACAACAGGGCCTTTGTGGATAAGTTAACCCCTGTGCGTTGAAGAGGGTGTGAAGCGGCGGATGAATCGCCCGCAAGCAGTTGAAAATAGGCGCAACGGAGGTGTGTGATGCCGATTTACGAGTATGCATGTTCGGGCTGCGGTACCGAGCTTGAGGTGTGGCAGAAGATCTCCGAGAGACCGAAGAAGGTGTGCCCCAGCTGCGGTGCGCACCGGTTGGATCGTCTGATCTCCAACACCAGCTTCCAGCTCAAGGGCACGGGTTGGTACGTCACCGATTACGCCAAGAAAGGCAGCTCCCCCCCGGCGCCCGCCAAAGCCGAGCCTCCCAAGAAGAGCGCCAAGGATTCCAGCGACGAGTAGTCGTCGTCCCGGGCGCCGATCCCGGCGCGTTCCGAACCTATCACGACACACATTTCGCCGATGTTCTGGTATGCTCAGCACCGAATCGTGGAGGTGCCATGCTCCGGTCTGTGATTGCTCTCGCCCTTGGCTGCACCCTGCTCGCCTTCGGCTGTGGTCGGGGCGCTGATCCCTACCATCCCCGGACGGCCCTGCAGCAGTACATCCGGTACGTCCAGACGAACAACTCCAAGGGGGCCTATGAGCTTCTCTCCAAGAAGCTGCGACAGGGCCTGAGCTACCCTGCCTTTGCGCGGAAGTGGACGAAGAACTACGCCGAGCTCCAGGTGCAGGCGAGCGACATCGGTCAGCAGCTGCGGCTCGCCAAGCAGTTCGAGATCGACGCGAAGCTGCGGTTTGGACAGCGGCGCACGATCTCGCTCAAGCACGAGGGAAGCAGCTGGAAGATCGTCGGTGGAGTGAGCGGCGGGTTTGATTCCATGACCCCCCGGCAGGCGGTGATGGCGCTGGTGCGAGCGTTGGAGGCCCGCAATTTTTCCGCGTTCCTACGGTTGCTCAGCAAGCCCCGGCGCGAAAAGCTCGTGCAGGAGCTCACCCTCCGTCTGGAGAAGCTCAAGGCCAATCTGGATCGGGACATCGAGGTGACCGGAAACAGGGCCCGCCTCCAGTACGACCCGCGCTACTGGATCATGCTCATCAAGGAGAACGGGGCGTGGAAGGTGATTGAGTTCAATTAAGGCCGGCGTAGGCCACGGGCCCTCTCCCCCCCTCTTCCGCAACTTTCCGGAGCCCCTCCTCTCCCCCACCGCTGTCCGCGGGCGTCCCACGTACGGCGGGCGCTAGAACTTCACCAAAGTTGAACCGGAGGGTGAGGATTTTGGTCTTATCATGTTGAATTGATGTAGAAATGTGGCTTTTTTGACCGTGTCAGGGGCGCGTGATACCAAGGATCATAGGAGCAAGTTCGCTCCAGAGGTGCATCATGGAGGGCTCTCAACGTTCAGAGGCAACGCCCCGCCTGCCGGTGGAGCTGGAGGTCGATTGCGCCACCGAGCAGATGAGTGAACCAGTCACGTTGACCACCCAGGATGTGGGTGAGGGCGGTCTGTTTCTGAAAACCGAGTTTCCGTTGGATCCCGGCACGCGGTTCGGATGTCGGTTCCACATCGGCAGTGAGCCGCTGCTCGCAGAAGGCGAGGTGGCCTGGATTCGTAACGGTCCTCCCGAGGACGATCCCCCGCCCGGCATGGGAGTGCGTTTCGTGGCGGTCGATCCGGCGGACGCGCACCGGCTGCAGGCGTTCGTCTCTGGTGCGGAGCCTTCCGACGGCGCGCTCGCGGTCGACGACGAGGCTCTGCCGCGGGTCACCTTCCGACTGCATGGCGTGGGAAACCCCATCCCCGGTGAGTTTCGGGCGATGTCGGACAACGGCCTCGCCGCCGTTGCGGAGCTGCCGTTTCTGCAGGTGGGATCCACCGTGCAGGTCACCATCGATGAGCCGGGCTCCAAGGGACCCAAAGCCGGGCGCATCGCGTGGCTGGCCTTGGAGCGCGAGGACGAGGAGGACGAGGGGCAGGTGCCACGGATTCGGCTGGGGATTCACTTCGACGACACGCTCGAGGCGGCGTCGCAAACGGCGGCGGACTGGTCGCGGTCCAACCCCGCGCCGGTTCCCCTCACCACACGGAAGTCGGGGGCCGAGGCCGACTCCGGTGCCCGGGCGCCGAGCCGCGGAGTCTCTGCCCAGAGCCCCTGTTTTGACGAAACGTGCGCCGCCCCGGACTATGACACACCCTGGAATGCCGACTTCATTGACCAGCCACGGCCGCCGGCCCGTGCGAGTCGAGCGAGACGCCGTGTGCGCAGCCGGCAACCCGGGGTCAAGCTCAACATGACCCAGGCCTGGCAGACGCTCCGGGAGCGGGCCGCGCAGAGTCCCCGGGTGGCCATGGGCGTGATCGCCGGCGGAGCGCTGCTGGTGCTGGTGGCCCTGACCGCCTTTGCGTTTTCAGGCTCCGGGCGCAAGCAGAGCAAGTCCAAAGCCGGAAAGACCGCCGCGGCCAAGCAGCCGCCGAGCGCGCCGGTGATCGCCGAGGCACCGCCGGCAGCCCCCACTCCCGGTGGGGCGCAGGCCGGTGCGCCCGGCGTGCCGGCGGCCGAGCCTCCCCTACCGGCCTCCGGTCCCTCGGGGCGTCGTGTCCTGACCTCGGGCCCCGGAGTCAATGCCGATCCCGGCAAAGTGCTAGGCCAGGGGGCGATGGACCCTGGGAAAGAGCTGCTCGCGGATCCGGATAAGCCCACCAGCGGCAAGCCCCGGCCCAAGCAGGTGTACCACTACACAGTGGGGCAAAAGCTCGTCGTGAAGCTCGCGCTGCAGGGGAAACCGGGACCGGTGAAGCACTATCTGCTGGCCAATCCCAACGGCGCGGTGATCGACGTCGCCGGCGCTGCGCCGTCCCTCAAACCGGGTCGGTACAAGGTCGGTGATCGTCGGGTCCGTATGGTCAAGGTGCTGCACCGCGGCAGTGCTGCGCGGTTCATCGTGTACTACGGAACGCAGCTCAAGAAGCCGACGATCAGCCTCGTGCCGACGGCGGACGCCGTGAACTTCGTCCTCACCGGCCCCCGCGCCGCGCGGAAGCCCCAGGTGGCCAAACGCACGCGGGCCGTTCGGGGATTGAAAACCAAGCGTCGTCCCCAACGGCTGGCCAAACGGAACAAGCTGCGTCGGGTGCGCCCGAAGCGGACGGTGCGCAAGCCCCCGCGCCGCACCGTCCGTCGCCGGGTCGCGCCGGTGGCCGACGCCACCGACTAGGGGTTGTCCCTAGCCTGCCGCGGCCTATCCGCTCCCCAAGGCCCCCCTTCCTCACGAGCCTCTGGTATCATGCCGACGTCATGGATGAGCAGCTGCTGGGCAAGCTGGAGCGGGCGGTAGGACGGATCGCTCGCGCCGAAGACCAGGACGCCGCCTTTGGGCGCGCCCTCGACTTCCTGATGGAGGCGGCGGGCGCGGACATGGGCGCGGTGTTCACCCCTGCCGGGAAGTCGCTCCGGCTCACCCTCGGCAGAAACCTCAACCAGACCTTGTCGAAGAAGCCGCCGCTGCTGGAGCGGGGCGCCTGGTCCCAGGCGACGTTCGTCAGGACTCCGGGCAGCACGGGCGTGGTTGTGGAGCTGGGGCGGCTCGCGCGCCTGGAGGGGAATGACTCCTGGGCGTCCATCCCCATCGGTCATCGCGATGCTTTCTTCGGAATCGTCCTGGTGGTGGTGCGCGATCTCGTCGGCTTTTCGGCACAGGCCCTGGAGCTGTTCTCGATCATCGGCCGCGTGCTGGGATTGACCCTGCACGGGATCGGGCGAGGGCCCTCACCGCTCAGAGCTTCGTGACGGCGGTGGTCCAGGCGCCCAAGGCCTGTTCGAGCTGGCGGGTCAGGCCGCGGCCCTGGGCCAGAGTCAACCCGGGGTGCCCCGCAGCGCGCAGCCGGGTCGCGGCACGCCCCAGCGCCTTGGACAGCGCGCGGGTCGTCTGTTGGACCGCTGTCCAGCTCGCACGGAGCGCGCTGCAGGTCTCGCCCTTTTGGCAGTGCAGAGCCTCTGCCTGAGCGCTCCGCAAGGCGAGCCGCTGCTGGAGTCGCGCGATGGCCACGCGTAGCCGCACCGGCCGATCCAGCGCCGTCCCGCGCGGCGTTTTGGGATGGACGAGTGGCAGCCACAGGCCGGTAAAGTCTGCGACCTCCTTGCGGGCGCGCTGAATCCAGCGCTGCGATTTGACCGCGAAGGAGCGCTGATCGAGCTCCATCCGGGGAACCGGAGGGCGGGCGGTGATCAACGCCAGGCCGATGGTTTGGTTGGAGGACCGCGCCAGCCCGTTGAACTGTTTTCGCAGCCCGGCCAGGCCCGGCCCCGGGGGGCGCCCCACCGGTGGGGAGGACAGGCGGCGCACCTCGTTGCGGATCGTGTCCAGCAGCGCGCTGGCCACGCGGAGGTACGACCACAGGGCATCGGTGGCGCCGACGAACTGGGCCAGGAGACAGTCCAGGCGACAGACCAGGCGCTGCTGCTGCGCTAGGATCGCGTCGGGTCGATCGAGCTGGTCTTTGGACTCGTCGGCCACCGCCCGGTCGAGCCGCTCCGTGACAGTGCGCAATCCCTGGTTGAGCTGGTCGATGTGGCGCACCAGCACCTGGCGCGCCTCCTCGTGCGCCAGCACTGCGTTGGGGGGTACGGGCTGACACGCGCACGCGCCGCCCAGGTGGAGCGTCTTCCGGGCGTCCGGCGACACCGGGGATCCAGCGTCCGCCGGCACCGAGCGCCGGACGCTGGCGTCCCGAGCGCCCCGGCGGGAGCTGGTCTTGCCCCCGCACGCGCCGGCGACCGCCAGCAAGGCGACGAGCAGGCTCACGAGGCGGCGTATCATGGACTGGACTATGTCACCTAGGTGCCCGGGAGGCAACGGTTTGGCGGGCGCCGCACGACGAAGGTACGGAGCACCTGCGCGAGGGCCTCGCGTTGCGCCGCGGCGTCAGTGGACGGCGCCGTGAGCAGGTTGAGGTGGTGGACAGCTCCCGGGCTCGTGAAAAAGATCTGCAGGGACCGCAGCGATCGGCCGCGGTACTTCACCGGGTCCACCTCGTAGACCACGGCGCGCGGCAATTCGGCGGGCGGCTTCCAGGTGCCTTGGCGGATCCGGGATCCGGCCGTGGTGAGCAACCGGGTCCGGGCAAAGACCGCCAGGCTGGTGGACGCGGGCGGCGTCCGGGTCGCCCAGACCAGGTTGGCCGCAACGGCTGCTGGGTCCTGCCGGCGGCCCGGCAGGGCGAAGACCATCACAGTGGTGAGCTTGCCGAGCTTGGGCACGCTGCCGGCCATCACCTGCCAGCGGAGCGGGACCGTCACGGCAAATCCGTGCACGTGGTTCGTCTGCCTGGCGCCCCCGGGGACGCGATGCGCCACGCCGGCCAGGTTCCGGTAGAGCTTGTCGCGCACGGGCCCCTTTATGCCCAGGTGGTCAAACAGCGCGCAGAGGGAGCGTTGCGCGATCTGCACGTTGGTATCCCGGGACGGAAGATCCAGCACCTCGGCGGCCATCTTCAGCCCCTGGCGGCGGTACCGCCCGGCCATGAGCGCGTAGGACTGGGTGTAGTAGTAGGCGACGTTGGTCGTCGAGGCGGGCTCCCGGTCCGGGTGCGGCTCGCCGTCGGTGATGATCAACCCCCCCGGAGAGACGCGAAATTGATTGCCCTGGGAGTCGATGGCCCGCTGCCAGCCGCCTGCGCGCAGCGCCGTGGGGACGAGCGCCGCCACGCCGGCCCGCTTCCCCCCGCGGATCAAGCGGAGGATCCCCGCCCGCTTCAGGCGCAGCACCTTGCCGAAGCGAATCCGGGGCCGGGGCGGAGGTCCGGTGGGACGTTCGAGGGCACGCCCGGCTTGGCGGCGTGGACATCCGCTCCCAGGCAAGGCGCCGACAGCCAGCAGCCCCGCCAGCAGCACCGGTCCAGACGACCTCATCCAGACAGCATAGCCAAACGGTGCGGTACCGGGCAACTTTGACGGCCTGGGCGTCGCCTCACCGCTCGAGCCCGGCGATGGCCAGCCCGGGCTGGCTGCGGAGGTGGATCCGGACCCACGCCGGGGAGATCCCCGGGCGGCGAATCTCGAGCACCCGGTAGCCGTCGTCCTGTGCTGTGCGGCGGACGGGCGGGACGATCACGCAGACCAGCTCGTTCCGGGCGAGGTGGCGGGCTCGCGTCCCGGGAACGATGCCACGGTCCGAACGCAGCCGAAGCTCATAGGTGACCAGGGCGGGCCCGCCGAGCCCTTCGCGTCGCCAGAGGTCGGTGAAGCAGAGTCGCGTCGGATCGCTCCGGATCAGCCGGAAGTCGTCCAATGGCGCGCGGCGACCCAGGCTGTGGCGCAGGACGCTGCGACGGCGGAGGAGCAGGGTGTGCACCAGGCGCCGGGCCTCGTCCTCGGGGAGCAGGGCCTCCTGTACCGCCGCTCTCAGCTGTCGGGCGGTGAGCGACGCGATCAGTCGTGCGCCCCAGAATCGATCTTCGTCATCGGCCGCGGCAAAGGCCGGGTTGGAAAGGCGCGGAGAGAAGTCAGCGGTCCGAAACCTCTCCGCCGGGAGCCAGCCGAGGGCTGGCCAGCGACGCAGCTGGCGTCGGCGGTGCCGGGCCAGGTCCATCCAGGCGCTCCGGACGAGCCCGAAGGTGAGCGCCTGCTGCGCCATCCGGCGGGGGTCGAACAGCGGCGCGAATCCCTCCCAGAGCGGCTTCGGGCGGCCCGCCGGGGTGGAGCCCAGCGCGCCGCGCAGCCGCTCGAGCCGGTGGATCACGTGGCGTGGTCGTTGACGAACGTACCGGTCTCGCCCCACCCTGGAGACGGTGGTCAGGTTGAGCAGGGCGGCCACGGCTGCCAGGCCTCGCAGCTCACGCCGACGCTCGTGGGCGACGAAGTCGTTGGGATCGTCACGCCGGCGGCCCCGGAACCGGAAGGGGCCGAGGTCGAGGCTGCCGTCCAACCGGGTCGCCAGCGCCCGGAGGCTGCCGTCACGCAGTTTCGGGAGCCCCCGGAGGAGGCGGCTCAGCCCTGCCTTGTGCAGCCGGGGGTCGCCCTTGCGACTCCGACCGTCTGCCCGCCGGTGTCGGCTGCCGGCGGTGAGGCGCAGCTGCGAGGGCTCGAACAGCACGAGGTGACGTTCCGGCACGTGGAAGCCCAGGGTGTGCAGCAGGAGGGTGGCGACGAGCTCGGCGGTGGTGGCCAGGCGCGGGTGACCCTTGGCGTCGAAGCTCAGCGTGAAGCGGTGGGACTGCTCGTCGCGGATCGCGACCCGGAGGCCGGTCCGGGTGCGGGCGGTCCACTCCACCTGCCAGGGCCCCAGGAGCGAGGGGCCCGGGGTGCGGGCCGCGCCTCGCCGGACCACGGATAGGGACAGGGCACGGCGGTGGTTCCGGTTTCGGAACCACGTCGAGTCGGGGACCTCGCCCAGGGAGTTCACGTTGCGGGCCCGCCCGCCCGAGCGCACGGCCAGCAGTCGCTCGAGGGGCTCGGTGAGCTGGGCCTCGAGGGCCGACGCCCACCGGCCCTGTTGCGTGACCGCCGGCGGTGTCGCGACGTCCCGGCGGTCATCGTCGACTCGGAGCACGGGCCGCCGGGGGAATCGACGGATGCGATCGACTCCGCAGGTGACTCCGCCCAACGTGGCCAGGATCACCGCGGAGACAGTCACCGTCGGCAGGGCAGCTCTGGTGATCATGGCGCCCCCCGCCAGGCGATGTACACCAGGGCGCCGTCGCGGCTGCCCGCCACCAGGAGGCGCATCCAGTTGTCGGGGGCGATCCTCAGCGACAGCGCCCCGCCGCCCGACACGTCCACGGCCTCTGCGGAGGCGTCCTTGAAGCCCTCGCGGAAGGCGCCTCCCCAGTCGATGAACAGGCTCAGCCACAGCCGCCGGTGCAGCGCCATGTGATACTCCAGCTGGAGCAGCGCCACGGCCTCACCGCGGAAGCGGCCGGAGGCGAATCCGCGCATGGTGTCGGGCCCGCCCAGGGTGGGCAGGTGGAGCAGTGGAATGGGGCGGCTGTCCAGCCGAATGGTGGCCTCCAGGTGGGCCCGAAGCCCCAGCCGTCGGTAGCCGCCTCCGAGGCCCACGAAGGCCTCCAGGGTGGTCTTCAGCGACAGATGGCGGCCCACGTCGTCGTCGCCCACCCGGGCCGCAGCCGACACCTGGCCGCGAATGCCGGGCGCGGGGAGCAGCCCTCCGGTGTCACCGCCCGCCCCCAAGAGCAGGGCGGGGACGAAGGTCAGCACGCCCGTTGCCCAGCCCGCGTGGTCAGTGCCGTACAGCCGTGAGATGGGCTCCGCCTCGAGGCTCGACCGGCCATCGGACAGCCGACGCCAGTCGGCTCCGAGTCCCAGACCCAGGAACGCCGAGCCCCAGAGCCGCACACGGAGGGTTGCGCCGCCCTGGAACACCTCACTGCCGAGCCGCGACTCCAGCTCGGCCGCCGTGGCACCGGGTCCGGGACGGCGATACCCCACGCCGAAGTAGGGGAGATCATCCCGCCGGGCGAAGCCGGCTTCGATGGTGAGCCGCAGCCGGTGCGGGCGCTGCGCACGGTGCGTTCCCTGGCCGTCCTTCCCCAGGGGATAGAGCTTGAGGAGGGCGTGCCAGACGTGGGCATGTCCCGCGGCAGCTTCGAGGTGGAGCCCTGCCCGCCGGGCGCGACCGAAGAGCAGGTCGGTGGTGAGCGCGGCGCCGGCCACCGGGTTCTGCCCGCGCTCCCAGACGACGAGCGGCAGCACCGTCAGTCGACCGTCAAAAGCAAAGCACACGCGGTGAAAAAAAGGCCCCACGCCGCTTTGCTCCCACCAGTCCACGGCGGCCACCACGGTCCGGCCGACGACGGCCGCCGCGACCCGGGGGAGAAACAGCAGGGCCCGGGGAACGGCTTGGAGCGCGCGGGCAGAGGGCCGACGCGGAGCGCGCCCGTCGTAGGCTTCGCCGTTCCGCACGTCCGGGGGGCGCTTTGCCGGCGGTCCCTTGCGGTCGCCGGCGGGCTGTTTCTGCCGGCTCGTCACCACGGGCTCCGCCCGCAGCGGCGTTCCTGCCGTCGCCAGCAACAGGACGGCGACTTGCCATGTCCTCACCGCGCGCATGGTGTCCCCAAGGATTGTCGAGGCCAGCGTCAATGTAAAGCGGTAGTGCCTTGATTCCGGACCGACTCGTCGGTAAAAAGGTCCGATGAATCAACTCAGTCATGGCGTTCGGGTGGTCCTGGTCCTGTCTGCGGTGCTCGTCGGTGTCGCCTGTCAGACCCGGGTTCAACACGGGCTTCGGGAGCGGGAAGCCAATCGCATTGTCGCGGCGCTGCGCAAGGCTGGCGTGGAGGCTGACAAGGTCCGGGAGAAGGGGCGCAGGGGGACCTTTGCGGTGGAGGTTCCGCGGGGCCAGGTGACGCGCTCCATCGCGCTGCTGCTCAAGCATGAGCTCCCCCGGCGGCGCACGCCGGGGTTCGGTGAGGTGTTCGGCAAGGCGAGCCTGGTGCCCACGGCCCTCGAGCAGCGGGCGCGCTTTCTGCTCGCCCTCTCCGGGGAGCTCACCCGGACCCTGGAGGCGGCCTCCGGTGTGGTGGAGGCCCGCGTGCACGTGGTCGTGCCCGAGCGTCATCCGTTGGCGCTCAAGCAGGAGCGGACCCAGCAGCCGCGGGCCGCGGTGTTTCTGCGCGTGCGACCCGGCTCGTCAGCCATTACCGCCGAGGAGGTGCGTCGCCTGGTGGCCGGGAGCGTCCAGGATCTCGCGCCGGCGAACGTCGCCGTGGTGATCCACCAGACCCGGCCGCAGCAGGCGTCCGGCGGGGTCGGGCTGGCGCACGTGGGGCCGGTGAGCGTCACGGTCGAATCCAAGACCACCCTGCTGGCGCTGCTCGGGGGCGGCCTGATCCTGATTCTCCTGCTGTCCGCCGCGCTCGTGGTGGTGGGGCTACGCCTGGGCCGGGCGGCGGTGCCCAGCGAGCCCAGCCTGGAGTAGAGCACCGAAGCGGTGCGCTACTTTCCGCTCAATCGGATCGGGAAGCGGAAGCTCTGGGAGCCGGAGCTGAACTTGGGGAACCTGGCGCGTTTGAAGGCCCGGGACAAGCAGCGGCCCGTGGGAGTTCCGGCGAACTTGCCCAGCACTTGGGCGCCCGACACGCGGCCCGAGGCTCCGCTGACCGTGACCTTGACAGTGCAGGTGCCGGCGACACGGTAGCGGTTGTAGCAGGCGCGGGCCGTGCCTATAATCCGGTACACACCGGTGCGGATTTGTCCGAAGGAGAGCCGCGCAGGCAGGTTCGAGCCTCCGCCGGAGGAGCCCGACGAGCCGGACATGCCCGCGGCCTGCAGCAGCGCCTGAAGCGAGCTGCTGCCGCTCATGCCGCTCGAGCTTCCCGACGAGCTGCTGGTCATGCCGGCCGCGGCCATGGAGCTCGTGCGCATGGAGGACGAGGACGAGGTCCGGCTGCTGGCCGCGGAGCCGCGCCGTCGCCGCCGTCGCCTGCCCGCAGCGTCCATGGCGTC
>JBDRSE010000245.1:0-3010 GCA_043825095.1 bacterium | reverse complement strand
CTCGCCACCCTCGACGGGGAGGGCCTGCCCCACCTCAGCCTCATCACCACGCTCCGGGCGAAGTCCCCGGAGCAGCTCCTGTGGGGCCAGTTTTGTGAGGGCCGCTCCAAGAGCAACGTGCGCGAGCACCCCCAGGTCGGCTTTTTGTGCATGACCATGAAGCGGGAGATCTGGCGCGGCCGGGCCCGCTGGACCCACGCGTCGCAGCAGGGGACGGACTACGAGCTCCTCAATCAGTCTCCCATGTTCCGCTACAACGCCTACTTCGGGATTCACACCGTGCACTACATGGACGTGGAGGCTGTGTCGGATCGGGAAGGCCTTCCCCTCCCCGGCGTCGCGGCCGGGCTGCTCTCTACCGCGATCACCCGCATCGCAGCGCGGTCCGGGCTGGGGCCGCCAATCCTGACGCCCTGGGCCACGCGACTGCTCGCGCGCCCGGACACGCTGAAGTTCCTGGCCTACGTCCGCGAGGACGGCTTTCCGGAAATCGTTCCCGCCCTGCCCTGTCTGGCGGCCGACAGCCGGCGACTCGTGTTCGCGCCGACCGTGTATCGCCCCCTGCTCACCTCGTTCACCCGCGGGGCCACGGTCGCCGTGTTCGGGCTCAACCTGTCCATGGAGAGCGTGCTCGTGCGCGGCACCTTTGCCGGCTACGGCGGGTTGCGCCGGCTGGGGACCGGCATCATCGACATCAACTGGGTGTACAACTCGATGCCGCCCAAGTTCGGCGTCGTGTACCCGGCCCAGCCCCTCGATCCGGTGACGCATTTCTGATGACGACTATCGACCCTCAGGGCGACCAGCGAGACCGACGGAACGACACCATGGAGTCCCTGCGGCTCGAGGTCGCAGCCCTGCAGCAGAGCCTCGCCCAGCAGGCGGAGCACCTGGCTGACGTCGAGGCGTCCGAGGCTCGGCTGAAGACCATCGTGGAAAACACCACCGTGGGGATCCTCGTGGCCCAGGACGGCATGGTGATGTACGCCAACGAAAGCCTGCTCGAGGTGTCCGGCCACACCCGGGAGGAGCTGGGAGCCTTCTCCTTCGCCGAATTCGTCCATCCCGACGACCGTGGCCTGGTGTTCGAGCGCTACGTCCGGCGCCTCCCCGAGAACGCCGCGCCGCAGCAGACATCTTGTGAGAAGTAGGACCCGCCGATTCCCGGCCTGCTCGTCCACCTGCGCCTTCAACACCGTGGCCTGCCAGCAGTGCGGCAACGGGGTGCAGGAGCCGGGTGAGACGGCACCGACGCGGACGGCTGGTACATCGACGACGTCTCAATTACCGGGAATTGACCGCGGAGAACCTGGGATCCCGCTTGCGGTGGTAGGCGTAGTAGCCGCAGCTCGGGATGCGGTGGCCGTCCGCGAACAGGTGCTGGCAGGAGCACTTGGAGAGGCGCCGGGTGTCAAAGGTCCAGCCGTCCATGAACTGCATCAGGTAGACGGTCTTCACCGACTCCTCGGTCACCCGCGCCCGCTCCTGGGCGGACAGGGGCCGATCCGCCGGGAACACGCGGGACACGAAGCGTTTCAGCCGCGCGAGCACTGCGGCGCCGTCGTCGAAGAGCTCGGGATGGGCGTACACCCGCTCAAGGGTTCCGCGGAAGAACGCCTCGTACTGCTCGTCCGCCCGGGCGAAGTGGGCGTTCTTGGTCGCCTCGATTGCGCGTTCGAGGCCGGCGGCCCGAATGAGGGGAAGCG
Organism: bacterium; assembly: GCA_043825095.1. Lineage (GTDB taxonomy): Bacteria > Myxococcota_A > Polyangia > HGW-17 > JAJRWW01 > JBDRSE01. The sequence continues at coordinate 1,304 of JBDRSE010000245.1, read as the reverse complement.
CGCCGTTCTCGTCCACCAGGAAGTACCCGACTGCCGCGCACATGGGATTGGGCATGGTGAGCGGCATGAAGTCGCCCTTCCTGATCGCCCCGCCGGCGCCTTCTTCGAGGTGCTCAAGGGCGGCGGGAATGGTGAGCCGGGTCATGGGGTCGAAGGGGAGCTGCTCTCCCCCGTGACCCGCGTACGCCATGAGGGAGAGGATGATGGACTTGATCTGCGGCCCCCGGGTGAGCAGCTCCACGGTGAGCTCCCCCAGGTGGACGTCGTTGACCCCGCCCACCGCCAAGACCAGCGGGACCGCGTCGATGCCCCGCTCGCAGAGCCGGGTGAGCGCGCGCTCCTGAACGTCGAAACCGGTGCCTCGAAGCTGCGCCGCGGCGGGACCGTCGTAGTGCAGCGAGACGTAGACCGGGTACCGGGCGAGCCGATCCGCGAAGGACTCCTCCGCCGCGATCCGGATGCCGTTGGTGTTCACCACCACCCGGCCGACGCCCGGCCGGTCCACGAGCGCATCGAGCAGCTCGAAGAAGTGGGGATGGATGGTGGGCTCCCCGCCCGACAGCGTGACCACGTCCAGCCCGCCCTGCTCAGAGCCGGCGCGGTCCACGATCTGCACCACCTCCTCCACCGACAGCTCGAAGGTCTCCTGGTTGTCGGCGATGCACACCGGGCAGCCGGCGTTGCAGCGGTTCGAGATCTCGATGGCCGTGGTGCCCGCGATCTGGCGATGGGCAGGACACAACCCGCAGTCGTCCGGGCAGCCGCGGTCCCCCGCCGTGCGGGACTGCGCCGGGCGGCTGGGCGCCACGTCGAACCGCCCGAGTCCCTCCCACCAGGCCACGTCGGAGCACACCAGCCCCTCCAGGAGCCCGTGATCAGGGCACGTGCGCCGGATGAACACGCCGCGCGCGTCTGCCTGCACCTCCCCGTCGAGCAGGCGCTCGCAGTGGGGACACAGCGTGGTGGTCTGGTAGTACCGGTCCCTGGAGTCCGTGGTGGTCGCTGTCATGGGACCGAAATCATACCCGGGAATGTACCCCGGAATCCAGCGCGGAGATTCCGCCCTGTTCTCCACCGGCCCGAGAGCGCCGACCGGTTTGGGCGGACCGAGCCGGGCGGAGCGCCATGGGGCCGTGTGCAAGGAGCGACGATGGATAATATCGGGCCATATTTGACTGAGGAGCGACTATGCAAACGGCCCCATGCCGCCCGATCCGGCGACGGGAGCTCAAACCGGTCGGCGCTCTGACACAAAGCCGAGGAAATCGATCATGCAGCACCGGATCATGCTCGTGGCGGGCCTT
>JBDRSE010000244.1:0-33308 GCA_043825095.1 bacterium | reverse complement strand
CGCAGATCAACGAGGTCAAGCGCATGCTCAACGCCTTCATCCGGACTCTGAGCTAATCGCTAACGGCTAAAAGCTAAAAGCTCCGGCGAAGACGGGACCTTTATGGTTCCGGCTACGCCGGGTTAGGGCCCGTGCAACAGTTCACTTCAAAAAGGATACTTCACTGTGGGGCCCAGATCAGGGATGATGCTTTTTGCGCACAGATTATCGTCAGGAGAACGACGTGTATAGATTCGTATGCGTAATTGGCTGTATTGGATTGGCGGGCTGCGGTGGCGCGACCAACGGATCGGGCAACAACTCCAATGTCGCGATCGATGCCGCCGCGACCGTCTGTGGTGATGGCGAAGAGGATCATGACGAAGAATGCGACGACGGCACGTATAACTCCGATACGCGGCCTGACGCCTGTCGAAGTGATTGCCGGCAATTTTACTGTGGCGACGGAGTCCGTGACTCCGATGAAAGCTGTGACGGACAGGACCTGAACAGCTTTGCCTGCCAGGATCTTCAGGGCTTCGTCGGCGGCACACTCGGCTGCAACCAGGACTGCAGCTTCGACACGAGTGGCTGCAGCACCTGTGGCAATGGCGTCATCGATGTGCAGGAGCAGTGTGATGGCACCGACCTGCAGGGAGCGTCCTGCGAGTCTCTCGGCCACGACGCCGGGCAGCTTCTGTGCGGGACCCTGCAGAGCGCGGCCCCCTGCGCGTTCGACGAATCCGCCTGTCTCGACAGCCCGTACTGCGGCGACGGAGTGGTGGACACACTGCAAGCAGAGCAGTGCGACGGCCTGGACACCAATGGTGAGGACTGCCTTTCCATGGGGTTTTTCGGCGGGGAGCTGCACTGCGACGCGCAATGTTCCCTGGACGTGTCGCAGTGCGATCCAGTCGGTTGTGGAAACAACGTCCGAGAGGCCGCCGAGATTTGCGACGGGATCGACACCGCAGGGGCGGATTGCGTCTCGCAGGGCTACGTGCAGGGAACCTTGGCGTGCGCGGCGGATTGCCTGTCCTTCGATGAATCGGGCTGCTCTGGAACACCGGTCTGCGGCGACGGAGTGATCGAGGGGCTCGAGGCCTGTGATGGTACGAACCTGGCCGGGGAGACGTGCTTCAACTTCGGCTACATTCAGGGCAGCTTGGCCTGTATGGCGAATTGCCTGCTGATCGACACCAACGGTTGCTCCGGCGCCAGCGCCTGCGTTTCGGACCACAATCTCGGCACCCTCCAGACGAGCTACGGGCACCAGCTGTCGGGCTCCATGAGCAGCAATGATCATGTGCTGAGCTGCGGAAGCTCGCCGGCTCCCGAGGTTGTCGTGCAATTTTCCCTGACACAACCGGGGAATGTCCTCGTGACCTATAGCTTCGGTTCGATGTTATTCAGCCACAGCAGATTCGCCATCTACAGCGCTTCCTTGGGTAACTGCAGCTCCAACGAGCTCGAATGCCACGTACCAGCAGGGGACGGGCAATCGGGATCGCACACCTTCACCAGCTTGGGCGCCGGCTACTACTACCTGATCATCGAGGCAGACGGCCTCGGCTTCCTGTCGTACAGCGTGGAAATAACCCTTCAGCCGTAGCGGCGCTCTCGGACAGGTCGCGCGGACTCGCGTCAGAGCGGCGTTCTTGAACGTACTGTCTCGCCCCCCGGCCTCGGGGTGACTTTCTCCTTCCTGGTCGGATATTCTGATCCCGGGTTGGCCAGCCCCCTTGGATCCGGAGTACGAGAAGTGATGAAGACTGTTGTCTTCTGCGTGGTTCTTGTGCAGGGACTTGCGCTGGTCGTCGGCTGCGACGGGCGCGAGGTGGGGGATGAGTACTGCGGCAACGGCGTGTGCGATGCCGACGAGTCGGTGGCTACCTGCCCCGAAGATTGTGCTCCCGTGCCGCCGACCTGCGGCAACGGCTACTGCGAAGCGGGGGAAACGGAGCTGAGCTGCCCCGTCGACTGTGAGGGGGGCAGCGATCCGGTGTGCGGCAACGGGTACTGCGAATTGGGGGAAACGGAGCTGAGCTGCCCCAACGACTGCGCTAGTCTGTCGATTCTGGACAATGGCTGCCTGCCCGAGGACCAGCGCGAGATCTGTCTGCTCGACAGCGACGCCGACGGCGCCTTCACAGGGCCGGGGGGCGGGCTCGTGGGCACGGCGGTGGCCATCGTGGGCGACGCCGACGGGGACGGCTACGACGACCTGCTGGTGGGCAACCCGCGCAGCGATCTGGGCGGCTTCGCCGCGGGCGCGGTCTACTTGCTCTATGGCCGCCCCGGAGGGTGGGGCGCGCGCTCTCAGCTCATGGACGCCGACGCGATCTTCGTGGGCACCCGGGTCGAGGGCAGCCTGGGGGGCGCGGTTTCGGCGGCCGGCGACGTCAACGGGGACGGCTACGCCGACCTGCTGATCGCCGAGCCGGATCACTACAGTGACGTCGCGGGGGCGGGTGTCGTGTACGTGCTCCCCGGAGGGCCGACGCGCTACGAGGGATTCCTGACGCTGTCGCCCGACAGCCAGGAGGCCTGGTTGGGGGAGGCGCGCTTCCGGGACCTGGCCGTGGACGGCTCGGCGGGGCACGCCCTCTCCCCGGCCGGGGACGTGGATGGAGACGGGCTGGACGATTTTCTCATCGGCGCTCCGGGCTATGGAAGCAAGGTTTCGAACGTGCGCGGCGCGGCCTACCTCGTCTATGGCGGCTTCGAATGGGCCCCGGCCCCAGTGGACCTCGCGACCGAGGTCGTCACCATGGTCAACGATGTCCCGGACAGTGAGATCGGGTTTTCCGTCAGCGGCGGCAGTGACGTGAACGGGGACGGCTACGCGGACCTGCTGATCGGTCACCCGGAGCTGGACGTCCCCGTCCTGGGCGGCGCGGCGCTGCTCCTGTACGGCGGTCCCGAGCGGCTCCCGCACCGCCTCTCGCCGCAGGACGCCGATGCGCGGTTCCACTCCCCGAATGAGCCGCTCCCCCTGCTGGGGCTCACGGTGGCCGTGGTGGGGGACGTGGACGCGGACGGGTTCGGTGACCTGCTGATCGGCGCCCCCTGGGAGCACCAGGACGTGGGCTTCCTGTTCTATGGCCGGGCGGCGCGCTGGAGCGGCCCGCAGGATGTCGCGCTGGCCGACGCGGCGCTACAGGGCTCCGTGACCAGCGGGGCGGGGCCCATGCTGGCTGGGGCCGGAGACGTCAACGGCGACGGGTTCGGTGATTTTCTCGTCCACGGCAACGACACCAGCAGCCTGGGCCAGGGCCTCGACGCGGTCTATCTCTTCCTCGGCGGCTCGGCGCGCCTGCAGGGCACGCTGGCGCTGGAGAGCGCCTTTGCGGTGTTTCTCGTTACTCCCGACGACCTGGACAGCTGCCCGGGCTGGGCCGGGTCGGCGGTGGCCGGCGGCGGGGACGTCAACGGTGACGGCCTGGATGATTTCCTGATCGGCGCCTCGGGCTTCTGCTGCGGCGGTGACCACTCCGGGTTCGTGTACCTCGTGCTCGGCAGCCACTGACGTCCCGACCTCTCGATCCGGAGCGGTGCTGTCCTGAGGCGGGGATCCCGGCGTCGCGGTTCAGTCGTCGGCGCCTGGCGTGGGCGTTGCAGCGGCGGTTTCGGGGGCTTCGGGCGCCTCGTCGGCGAAGTAGCGGCGGCGGATCCAGAGGGAGACGGAGACGAGGCCGATGAGGACGGGGACCTCGACCAGGGGGCCGATGACCGCGGCGAAGGCGGCGGGGTGGTGGATGCCGAAGGTGGCTACGGCCACGGCGATGGCCAGCTCGAAGTTGTTCGACGCGGCGGTGAAGGAGAGGGTGGCGGCCTGGCCGTAGCTGGCGCCGACCTTCTTGCTCATCCAGAAGGAGAGCAGGAACATGAGCACGAAGTAGATGAGCAGGGGCGCGGCGATGCGGGCGACGTCCAGGGGGAGCTCGACGATCATCTCCCCCTTGTAGGAGAACATGACGATGATCGTGAAGAGCAGCGCCACCAGGGTGATGGGGGAGATTTTCGGGACAAAGGTGTCGTGGTACCAGGTCTTGTCCTTGACCTTGAGAAGCGCGAAGCGGGTGAGCATGCCGGCGAGGAAGGGGATGCCCAGGTAGATGAACACGGACTGGGCGATCTGGCCGATGGTGATGTTCACCTGGACGCCCTCGAGGCCGAGCAGGGGCGGCAGCACGGTAATGAAGAGGTACGCGTAGATCGAGTAGAAGAACACCTGGAACAGGGAGTTGAAGGCCACCAGTCCGGCGCAGTACTCGGTGTCGCCCTCGGCGAGGTCGTTCCACACGATGACCATGGCGATGCAGCGTGCCAGGCCGATCATGATCAGCCCCACCATGTACTTGGGCAGGTCCGACAAAAACAGCACGGCCAGGGCGAACATCAGGATCGGGCCGATGATCCAGTTCTGCACGAGCGAGAGGCCGAGCACCTTCCAGTTGCGGAATACCGGCCCCATCTCCTCGTACCTCACCTTGGCCAGGGGGGGGTACATCATGAGAATGAGCCCCACGGCGATGGGGATGGAGGTGGTCCCCACGCTGGCCCGGTCGAGCAGCTTGACCACGCCCGGCCAGGCATTGCCCAAGCCGACGCCGAGCGCCATGGCGAGGAAGATCCACAGGGTCAGGTAGCGATCGAGCAGGGAGAGGCCGGCCGCGACTCCTTTGTTTTCATTGCTCATGTTACGCTCAGCCTCCAGGGCGCTTTATTGAGTCGAAGTGACCGTTCACGTGGTTGACGGCACAGCGCATCCGCGCGCAGCGCGGGCTACCTCTTCCCTCCGGGGGTGGCCCTCGCTACGCTCGGAAGGTGCCGCAAATAGCGCGCCCTGTGAACACATACAAGTCGACATACCCGTATAAGCGGGTATATGTGATTGAGGCGAGGTTGTCATGGAAAAACTGGCCGCGAAGTTCAAGGCCCTGTCGGACGAAACCCGGCTCCGGATCATGGCGCTGCTGTCGATCCACGGGGAGCTGTGCGTCTGCGATTTCGAGGGGGTGCTGGAGATCTCACAGTCCAAGTCGTCGCGGCACCTGCGCTACCTCTGGAATGCCGGCCTGGTGCAGAACCGTCGGGAGGGCAAGTGGATGTACTACCGTTTGCCTGAGGCGCCGGACCCGGCGTGCAGAACGTTGTTGCGAACCTTGGACACAATGCTCGATGCGAGGCTGCGGAGCGAGCTGGTGGCTCGGCTCCAGGCCTGGTTCGAGCGCAAGGACAGCGAGGGCGTCAAGGGCTGCGTCACGCAGCCCGGCTGAGCTCCTGGGCCACGCGGACACACGGACATACACCATGAAAATTCCCCGAATCGAGCTCCTGCTCACCCCCGGCTGTGTCAACGGCAAGGCGGCCGAGCCGCTGGTCCGAGAGGTCGTCTCCGCCCTGATCCCCGGCGGTGCCGTAGAGCGGGTGGACGTGGCCGACGAGGCTCACGCCCGCGCGCTCGGCTTCCCGGGCTCGCCCACCATCCGCGTCGATGGGGTGGATCTCGAGGCCGACATCGCCCGGGCGGCCAGCCTGTCGTGACGGACCTACGAGGGCGCGGGCGTGCCCCCGCGCTGGCTGATCGAGGCGGCCATCCTGCGCGCCCTGGCGCCGCGTTCGGTGCTCTTTCTGTGCGTGGCGAACTCGGCGCGGAGCCAGCTGGCCGAGGGGCTCGCCCGGTCCTGCGCGCCCCTGGGCGTGCAGGTGGCGTCGGCGGGCTCCGAGCCGTCCCGGGTGCGGCCGGAGGCCGTCCGGGTCCTCGGCGAGCTGGGGCTCGACATCTCCGAGCACCGCTCCAAGTCAGTGCATGACATTCCCCCCGAAGGCGTGGAGGCGGTGATCACCCTGTGCGCCGAGGAGGTTTGCCCGGCGTGGCTGGGCAAGGCCCTTCGCGTGCACTGGGGCCTGCCGGATCCCGCGGCGGTGCAGGGGACCGGCCGGCTCGACGCCTTCCGCGCGACGCGGGACGAGCTGAGACGACGCATCCGCGAGCTGTTTCGAGCCGTATCGAGCCGCTGAGCAAGGCCCCTCTGTACGCGCTTCGCGCGACGGCAGGTCGGGCTGGACGGCGGGCGGTGATCAGCTGCTGCAGGAGGTGTTGCGGCAGAGGGTGAGGAGGGCCTGGACCTTCTTGAGATCATCGGGTCGGTACATGAGGTTCTTCAGCTTGTCCCAGATCTTCCGGCGGATGGACTTGAAGCGTTTCTTCCAGCCCGCGGACGGTTCGAGGCGCTTCAGCCCGTTGGCCATCATGGCGGCCGTGGCCTTCTTGTTGATGCGCATGCTCTCTGTGTTCAGGTAGCGCTGCATCTTCTCGCCCTGCTGGATCACGATCTTCTGGTGCTCCGGGGTGAGCTGCTTGAATGTGTCCTCCCGGATGAGGATCCCTGCCTCGGCCATGGCGATCCGCTGATTCCACATGTAGGAGATGCTGGTGTTCCACTGCAGGGCCTGCACCGCGTGGGGCATGGCGTAGACCGTGTCGATAACGCCCGTCTGCAGGGACGGCAGCACCGCGGTCAGCGCCAGGCGATGGCCGCGGATCCCCAGGATGCGGCAGATGGTGCTCGCCACCGGGTCGTGCTCCCAGTTCCAGGGCTTGGTACGCGCGAAGTCCGCGAGGCCCCGCACGGGGTGTTTGGAATACACGTATACCCAGCCCACGCTCGCCAGGGCCAACAGCCGGTAGCCCTTGGCGGCGAAGCGCTTGACGAACAGGGGCTGCATGGAGCGCCACACGAAGCGGAACTCCTTGAAGGAGCGGTACAGGAAGGGCAGCTCGATGACGCGGATGGAGCTCTCGATCCGCGTCAGTCCGACCGAGGCTACGGCCACGCCCTGGATCTGGTTCGCCTTCATCCTGGCGATGGCCCGGGGTTCGGTCCCGGCCACCGCGCCAAAGTACATCTTGATGTTGACCTGGCCCTTGGTGAGCCGCTTCACCGCGGCGGCGAACCGTGCCAGGGCCGTGGCCCAGGGGCCGAATCGGGGCATGACCGTCGCAATCTTGATCGTGACCGGGGCCGCCTGCGCCACGGATCCGGCCGTTAACGCCAACACCAACACCACCAGCACCGTGAAAAACAGTCGTTTGGGTGTCACCTGGATCCTTGCCTCCTCCAAAGGTTCGACGTCCCTCCCAGAATCGCATTCAATCCCTGGGCTCGTCAATGCCTTCAACGTCCCATCTCCCGGGTTGACCCGCACCCGCCGCGGTGGGACAGTGGCGCCCATGTCCTGGATTCAGACCTACGTCGGTAGGCAGTTCTGGCCTCTCGAGCCCCGCCCCGCGGATGTCGACATCCGCGACATCGCCCACAGCCTGTCACTGCAGTGCCGGTTCAACGGCCACTGCCGGGAGTTCTACTCCGTGGCGGAGCACTCCGTGCGGGTGGCCGAGATCCTGCCGGCGGAGCTGGCGCTGTGGGGACTGCTCCACGACGCGGCCGAGGCCTATCTGGGAGATCTCACCCGCCCGCTGAAGCAGCAGGCCCCGTGGTTCAACGAGGCCGAGGACCGTGTCCTCCGAATGATCGCCGAGCACTTCAGTCTGCCCTGGCCCATGCCCGACGCCGTGCGTAAAGCCGACGACATCCTGCTCGTAACCGAGGCCCGCGATCTCATGGTCGCCCCCCCCGAGCCCTGGGGTCTCGACGCCCAACCCCTCGACGCGCCCATCGTCCCCCGCCCCCCCGCCGAAGCCGAGGCCCTCTTCCTCCAGCGCTACGAACAACTACTGTAGGAGCGGGGTCTGACCCCACTCCTACATTTAGACCAGGGTGGTGATTTCGCGGAGGAAGCTGCCGCGCATGTATTCGCGGGTGATGGCGTCGGCGAGCGCGTCCACCTTGATGAACTCTTCCCACTTGACGCGGAGCACCGGGATCAGGCGACTGATCTCGCCGAGGAACTCCTCGTAGTTGTCGTAGAGCTTCTGCAGGTACTCCAGGGATACAGTGGACTCGCAGTCCCGGTCGCGCTGGTGGATGCGCTCCAGAGAGGTCTCGGGCTTCACGTCGAGGTAGACGATCAGGTTGGGGCGACACATGAAGTTGGACATGTTCCGAAACAGGGTCACGTAGGTCTCGTAGTCCCGGGGCTCCATCAGGCCCTGGTCCCGCAGGGTCTTGGCGAAGATCGCGTCCTCGTAGATGGTGCGGTCCTGCACGCCCCCGCTGCCGCGCCAGATGATCTCCTGGTGCTGCTGGAAGCGGCGGTTGAGCAGGTAGATCTGCATCGCGAAGCAGAATCGCGCCGTGTCCCGGTAGAAGTCCTCGAGGTACTCGTTGTCGATCACCGGCTCGTAGTGCACGTCGAGGCTCAGGTGCTGGGCGAGGGATTCGGCGAGGGTGGTCTTGCCGGCGCCGATCAGCCCGGCGATACCGATGAAGGCGTTGCCGAGGGGGCTCCCGGAGGCGCGGGGGGCGTCTGGTTTGGACGGTGCGGACGTTTTCGTGGTCATGACGAGAGCGCTCCTGAGGGGTTGCCGGGGAGTTGTACTACGGGGCGGCGCGGGGTACAAACGGTCATCCGAAACAGAGGAGACGTGCCATGCGTACCATGCAGCTTGGTTTGATTCTCGCCGCGGGGCTGCTCCTGGCGGCGTCGGGCTGTACCAGCTCCAACGGCCCCTCACCGCGGCCCCGCACGGCGCGGCCCGACAACCGACCGGCTCCTGACGCCCGCCCCGCGCGGCGGGCGCGCCTCGCGCCGCGAAAGGAGACCCCCGTCAGCGTCCGGCTCACCAAGGACACCACCGTGACCACGCCCTCCGGCGCCCGGGTGACTGTTCCTGCGCGGTGGATCCTCACGCGCCACGCGGCACACGTGATTCTCCACGGGCCGGATCGCGGGCTCTGGGTGGCGTTGGTGGAGCGCAAGACCAAGACGGCCCGCGAGGCTATCTCCCAGGCTTGGGCGCTGGCGCGGCCCGGGTTCGCCCTGAAGGAGAGGCAGACGGTGACGCCCCCCGCCCGGGACGGCTGGGATTCGATCACCCAGATCACCTATGTGACGCCGAGCACGTCGCGTCGCGTGGTCGTGGCAGCGGCCCGCGGCCGGAGCGGCGTGTTCTACGTGGCGCTGTTGGACGGCAAGGTGGCCGCTTTCTCCCGGCGCGGGGCGCAGCTCCAGACCGTGCTCTCGAGCCTTAAGGCGCCGGGGGTGCAAAAAGAGTCCTGGGCCGGCCGAGGGGCGGCCACCCTGGACAGCGCGCGGCTGAAGACCTTCGAGGCGTTCCTCGAAGAGGCGCGCCAGAAGCTGGACATCCCCGGCGCAGCGGTGGCCGTGGTGCAGGGCGGGAAGGTGATCTTTGCCAAGGGGTTCGGCGTCCGTCGCCTGGGCCAGAAGCGCGCCGTGACCACCAAGACCCTCTTCATGATCGGCTCCATCACCAAGTCGCTCACAACCATGATGATGGCCAAGCTCGTGGACGAGAAGAAGTTCGACTGGGAGACACCGGTCACTCAGGTGCTGCCCTCCTTCGCCCTCGGGGACGTCGCCCTGACCCGACAGTGCAGGATGCGCCACACCGTGTGCGCCTGCACCGGCCTGCCGCGGCAGGACATGGAGTTCCTCTTCGAGTCCAAGCGGTCCACTGCCGAGAGTCGCATGGCCCTGCTCAAGACCATGAAGCCGACCACGGGCTTTGGGGAGACGTTCCAGTACTCCAACCTCATGGTCGCGGCCGGTGGGTACGTGGCGGCCCACGCGGCCTATCCCAGGTGGAAGCTCGGCCGGGCCTACCACAAGGCGATGCAGACCCGGCTGTTCCAGCCCGCGGGGATGCGCCGGACCACCTTCGACTTCCGGCGCGTGCGCCGACTCGACCACGCCCAGCCCCACTCGCCCACGCTCCAGATGAAACCGGTGCCCATCTCCCTCGCCTTCGAGGACGGCGTGCGCTCGGTGGGTCCCGCAGGCGCGGCCTGGTCCAACGTGGAGGACATGGCGCGCTTCGTGCTGCTCGAGCTCTCCCGGGGACGCATCGGCAAGGCCAAACGGGTCGTCTCGGACAAGCAGCTCCAGGCGCGTTGGCAGCCTCAGATTCGCGCCTCCGACAAGGTCCACTACGGCCTCGCGCTGCTGATCAGCCGCGACCGCGGCGTGCGCATCATCGGCCACGGCGGCGGGACCCTCGGCTTTACCAGCAACATGTTCTTCCTGCCGGACCACGGGGTCGGCATGATCGTGCTGTCCAACAGGGGGGGCGCCAGCGGCTTTACCAGCGCGGTCACCCGGCGCCTGCTGGAGCTCGTCTTCGACGGCAAGGACGTCGCCCGGACGGGCCTCGCCTTCCGGCTCAAGATGCAAGCCGAAGACCTGGCCAAATCTCGCAAGCGAATTACGTACGAGCCGACCGCCGCCTGGGTGAAGACGCACGCCGGCACCTACCACAACGCCGCCCTGGGCACGGTGAAGATCAGCTGGAAGCGCAAGGCCGGGGCCTTCGACGCGGGCGAGTGGCAGGCCCCCCTGGCCAAGCACACCGCGCGGGACGGCGTGGTGCGACTGCTCATCGGGCCGCCCCTGGCCGGGCTTCCGTTCCTGCCCGGTAAGAAAGATGGGCGACGCACCCTCACGCTCCAGACCGGGCAGCAGAAGTACGTGTTCCAGGAGCAGGGCGCAGGGCCTCGGAAGCGCCCGGTACCCCGGCGGCGGTGACCGTGTCGGAAACCGTGACCGTGACCGTGACGGCAACCGCGTGCCCATGACGCCCCCCCCTGTACTCGGCACCCTCACGGCCCGCACCCGGGACGGTGTGGAGGTCCGCGCCCTGCTCACAGAACCGGCCGCCCCGCCCCGCGCGCCCCGTGCGAGCGTGCTGTGTCTGCCGGCCATGGGCGTCACGGCGCGGTACTACCGGGGCGTGGCCGCGGCGCTCGCTGCGCGCGGCCTCGCCGTCGCCTGCCTGGACCTGCGCGGCAACGGTGACTCCGACGTGCGGATCCGTCGCGGCGCCGACTTCGGGTACTGGCAGCACGTCTGGGACGTGGACGCCGCCGCTGCCGCCCTGCGGAGGCGGTTCCCCGACGCGCCGCTCCTGCTCCTCGGCCACAGCCTCGGCGGGCAGCTCGGCGCCCTCCAGCTCGCCACGTCCCCGGGCTCCGCGGCCGGCCTCGTGCTCGTGGCCGCGGGCACCCCCTACTGGCGAACCCGGCGCTTCCCCGAGCCCCTGCGCGTGCTCGCCGGCACCCAGACCGCCCTGCTCGTGGCCACTGCGCTCGGGTACTTCCCCGGAAACTTCTTCGGCTTCGGCGGCACCCAGCCCGCGGGCGTCATCCGCGACTGGGCCGCCCTCTCTCGCCACGGTCGGTTCGACCTCCGCGGCGCCGACCGGGAGCTCGAGCCCCTGCTCGCCCAGGTGACTGTGCCCGTGCTCTCCATCTCCCTCGCCGATGACTGGTACTCCCCTCGCCGCGCTGCCGACCACCTCGTCGGCAAGCTCACTCGGGCCCCTGTCGAGCGCCGCCACGTCCGGCTGCCCGACGACCGCTCGGCCAAGAGCCCCCACTTCCGCTGGACCCGCCACCCCGACGCCATCGTGCCCCTCATCGAGGGCTGGATGACCCGCCACGACCTCTGATTGATTTCCCTTCGACAGGGGAACGTGCATACTGTCGGCGCTATGGGCTCGGACCTCGAGCGGCGCATTGCCGCGAAGAGCCTCCCGGTGGAATTTCGCGCCACCAAGGGGCTCCTTGCGTCCACCACCCTGGGCGTGGGCGCGCTCATGGGCGCGGGCCTGTACGTGCTGGTCGGGATCGCCGCCCGGGAGTCCGGGCCGTCCCTGTGGCTGGCGTACGGGATCTGCGGGCTGCTCACGGTTCTGTCGGTGCAGATGTTCGCGGACTTTGCGCGTCGCATGCCCATCTCCGGGGGCGGCTACGTCTACGCCTACCGACAGCTCGGCAGCTTCTGGGGCTTCATGGTGGGCTGGCACCTCGCCGTGGGATCCATCTTCGCCTGCGCGCTGTACGCCTACGGCTTCGCGTCCTACGGCGCGTCCTTCTTCCCCCGGGGCACGCTCTCGCCCTGGATGCTCAAGGCCGCGGCCGCCGCGCTGGTGGTGGTGCTCGTGGCCCTGTCCTTTCGGGGAGGGCGCGGCGGGGACGGGCTGCAGCGTCTGCTCACCTGGGGCAACCTGCTGGTGCTGGTGGTGCTGGTGCTGGTGGCGCTGCCCCTGGCTCAGGGGAGCCGATTCACCCCCGCCTTCCCCAATGGAATCGGCGGCGTCGGCGCGGCGATTTCTCTGATTTATATATCTTTTTTTGGATACCAGCTCATCGCCAACAGCGCCGAGGAGGTCCACGACGCCCCGCGTACGGTGCCGCGCGCCATGCTGCTCTCCATGGCCATCGCGCTGCTGTTTTACATGCTCGTGTCCGTGGTGGCCATCGCGGCCGTGGACTGGCGCGACCTGGCGCGCTCGGACGCGCCCCTGGTGCTGGTCGCCTCCCGGTCCATCGGGGTGTGGGGCGGGGTGCTCATCGGCGTCGGCGCGGTGCTGGCCTCGGCGGCCGCGCTCAACTCCACCCTGGTGGGCCAGGGGCGGCAGATCTACGCCATGGGGCGGGATCGCCTGCTTCCCTGGCAGCTCGGCACCGTGCGCGAGACGTCTCAGGTGCCGGTGGTCGCCCTGGCGGTGGGCGGCGCGAGCACCGTGCTGGTGGTCCTGCTCGCCGACCTCGCGTTCATCGCCAAGGCGGCGAACTTCGCGCTGCTCTTTTCGATGCTGCCCATCTCCGTGGCGCTGCATCGGCTCTTCGAGGAGCGGGCCGCCACGGATCCCGTCGTGCCCCTGTGGCGCCGCGCCGTGCCCTGGGCCGCCCTGGTGGCCAACGCCGGGTTGTTGCTCACCTTGGATTGGCAGTCGCTGCTGTTCGGCGGCATGGTGGTGGGCGCCGGCTGTGCGGTGTTTCTGAGCTACTCCTATTCGCACGAGAAGCGCGGGCAGGCCGGCTACAGCGTGAGCCTCACGGACGACCGCCCCACGACGATCCTGCGCCGAGGCGCCCGCATCCTCGTGCCCATGGCCAACCCCCGGACCCAGGAATCACTGCTCTCCATCTCCGAGGCCCTGCTCCCTTCGGGAGGCGGCGAGATCGTGGTGCTCAACGTGGTGCTCGCCGAGGAGGGTCAGTCGCCGCGAGAAGCGCTGCGGCGGGTCAGCGGCCTGCACGACGCCGTGGAGGTCATCGAGCGAGCCGGAGCGATTGCCGATCGCCGGGGTGTGACCTTGCGGTCGGTGGTGCGCGGCGCCCGGAATCTGCCGGAAGGGATTCGGGACGCCGCCGTGGAGGAGCGCTGCCAGCTCATCGTCATGGGTTGGGCCACCCAGGGGGAGGCGCGGGCCTCGTCCCTGCTCGAGCAGGTGCTGCAGAAAGTTCGCACGGACATCATCCTGCTGCAGCTCACCCAGGACCGCCCCCCCAAACGGATCGGCGTTTCCCTGGGCGGCGGCGGCGCGAATCTGAATCTCATGGTGCGGGTGGGCTGCACCCTCGCCGAGGAGTTCGGCGGCGAGGTGACCTACTTAAACGTGATGCCCGAGTACTACCAGCACGAGCACCTGCGTCACGCGCGCCAGGTGCAGATCGAGGCCATCACGCGGCACACCAGCCTGGTGCCCTACCGGACGGAGCTGCTGCGTTCAGACAACCCCCTGGGCACCATCGTGGAGCGCACCTGCGAGCTCGATCTGCTGGTGGTGGGCTCGGCTCGCCGCGGCCCCGTCTCCGGCGGCGCGGTGGGTTCCTTTTCGGAGCTGGTGGCCCAGCAGGCGCACTGCTCGGTGGTGATCGTGCGCAGCGCTTCCCCCCTGGGCCGGATCGTCCCCTCCCAGGTGGACGCCTTCCGGGAGCGCGCGGGCGGGAAATCCGTCGCGCAGGACGACGAGATTCCGTAGCACCGCTGCACGCCGATGGGACGGGAAACGAGGACTCCCCAGGGGGTAGCGCTCACACACGCCCCGCGGGTGGGGTGCGATTCAACCTCCTTGGTGCTGACCGCCCGGACGCCCTCCACGCGCAGCGCGGGTTTTCCCCTGGGGGAAACTGGAAAAGGGGGACTTGAGCCACGAAGTGGCGGATCCATTTCCCCTCGACGATGAAGCTCGTTAGAGCTGAACGCCTCGTGACCGCCACGAAATCACGCCGCAGCAGCCGCACGCGGGGATTCCCCATGGGTCAGCGCACACACCCCCGCGGGTGTTGCCAGGTGTGCGTGTGTGATAGTCTGACCGTACAAGGCTGGTCCACCGCCTGTGGAGGTTCCAATGCGTATCCGTGCAATGGCCGTTGCCGCGCCGGCTCTCGCGGCGGCGCTCGTGACCGCGGCGGCGCTCGTGACCGCGGCGGCGCTCTTGACCGCGGCGGCGCTCGTCGGCTGCGGCGACGACGACAGCGGCGGGAACGACAACCAGGCCAACGCGAATACGAACACCAACCACAACGCCAATCTGAACACCAACGTGAACGCGCTGGACAGCGGGTGCCCGGGACGGCTCGACCCGGTGGCCCCGGCCGGAGAGCAGGTGGTGGTGGGCGACGGCACCGCGGCGAGCTGCACCGAGTCGGCCCTGCAGGACGCGGTGGCCGCGACCAATGCGGCCGCCCAGGGAGGCAGCATTTCTTTCGATTGTGGGGGCGCGCACACGATCACGCTGTCCGGCCCGCTGCTGGTCACGGCCCCGCTCATCGTGGACGGTGAGGGCGGGATCACCCTGAGCGGCGGTCACGCGACCCGGATCTTCGACCTGGATCACTACACCGAGTTCGTGGTGCAGCGCATCACCCTCACCGAGGCCGAGACGGTGGAGTCCGGCGCGGCGATCCATCACCCCTGGTACGGCACCCTGATGGCCATCGACGCCACCTTCGTGGACAACCACTGCACCAGCACCGACGGCGAGATCGGCGGCGGCGCCATCTTTGCCGGCGGGCTCGACGAGGCGGTGATCTCGGGCTGCCTGATCGCCGGCAACAGCGCCTCCAACGGGGGCGGCATCCTGAACCGCGGCTCGACGCTGACCGTGGTGGACTCCTACTTCCTGGGCAACTGGACCACCAGCAGCAATGACAGCGGGCAGTACGGCAACGGCGGCGGGCTGTACATCGACGGCATGAACTACGACGTGGACGGGGACTTCCACCTGTGCGGCAGCGTGTTCGAGGCCAACCACGCCAACCAGCACGGCAGCGCCGTGTTCGGGTATCACTACCCCGGAACCCACGCCTACATCGACCGCTGCCTGTTCACTGGCAACGAGTTCGACGGCAGCCCCACCGGCGGCGCGGGCGGCCTGTACCACCAGGGGGACGACGTGGGCCTCACCCTCACCAACTCCACGATCTCCGACAACCGCTCGGACAACCACGCCGCCGGGCTGTTCGTGGGCTCGGGCTCGGCGCCCTCGGAGGTCATCAACTGCACCTTTGCCAACAACGTGGTTCCGGAGGTGGGCGCCGCGGTGTTCAACGGCGCCAGCCAGGTCAGCTTCACCCACTGCACCTTCTACGGAAACGACGCGGACTACGGCCCGGCCATCTTCAAGGGCGAGAGCGCCTCCATGACCCTGACGTCCTGCCTCTTCGCCTACAACACCACCCCCAACCAGTACAGCGCCTACGCCTGCCACGAAACCCTGGGCGACGGCGGCGGCAACTTCCAGTGGCCCGAAACCAAGGCCAGCGGCAACCCGGACAACCCCTGCGCCGCGGGCATCACCTTCGCCGATCCGCTCCTCGAGCCCCTGGGCGACAACGGCGGCCCCACGCCTACCATGGCCCTGGGCGCCGGCAGCCCCGCCCACGGCGCGGCCACGGGCTGCCCCGCAACCGACCAGCGCGGCGAGGCCCGCGCCGAGCCTTGCGACTCGGGCGCGTACGAATCCGTCCCCTGAGCTCCGTCCCCCGCCTAATAGGAGTAGGTCTCGACGACGTGGATCCGGCCCACCTCGGTCTGTCCCATCATGTCCAGGACCCCGACGATCTCCTGCCCGATCTTCCACCCGTCCTTGACGCGCAGGTGGAGATATCCTTGGGCATGAATCACCATCTCGACACCCTCTTCTTGAATGGTGACGTTCATTGCTTGCGTGAAGACGGCGATCTTTGCGCCACCCCGCATCTCGGTGCCTTTGAAGACGACCCTGGGATCCGTCATCGACATTTTTTTCTTGGGGTCGGCGATGTTCTCGTCCGCGATCTCCTGCTTCAACGCCAGCTCCAGCGCCGGGACCCGCTGACCGGGTTTGAGGGGAGTGGACGGCAGATTCTGATGGAAGCGATCAGGATAACCAAGGGTCTTGTACTCCTTGCGTGCGAGCCTTGTCAGTTCTTCGGAGACCGGCTTGCCCGCCCCGTCGGTGACGCGAGCCTCGCCATCGGTGGTCTCGACGATGAAGGTCTTGCCCTGCAGGGGGCTGGTCTTGGTCTTTGTCTTGCTGTCCTGCTTCGAAACCTCGCTCTTCTTCTGAAAGGTCACCTTGATCTTGTTCACGGTCGTGCTGTTTACCTCCAGGATCTCCTCGCGGCTCTGCCTGAGCTCCTGCCCCCCGAAGCGGACCTTCCCGTTGGGACCCTTGAGGGTGAAATACATCTGCATCTGAGTGGACTTGGTCTGCACGGTGCCGACGATCAGCATCTTCTTGGCGAACGTGACCGATTCTGCCTTGAGCTTCGGCGCGGGCAGAGACGTCTGGACCTTCACCAAAGGCGCCTTCGAACCACTGTGCTTCGACTTCTTGGTGCAGGCTCCCTGGCCAAAGCCAACGAGCACAAGCAGCATCAGCGGGACTGACAATCGAATTCGCATGAGAGCTCTCCTTGGTAAGCAGCCTGCGTGCCAGAGTGGCGCCCCGCCCTGAGTCGCTAGGGGCAGGCGGGGCTGGTGGAACAGTCTGAATCTGCGCAGTCGGCCTGGCCGTCGCAGTCGTTGTCGATGCCGTCGGTGCAGTTGGTTTCCTGGGAATCGCAAGTCCATGGAACCGTGCGCACGAGGCGCAGGAGGGTGCCGTCTTCACCCGAAATGATCTGGAACCGGGGGGTGCCCCAGGTACCCCTGAGTCCGTTTGTGACCCCTGACCGGACCACACTCCAGGCTGTCCCGTCGAAGTGAATGACGCGGCCGCTGTCGCCGACGGCAAAGACGTCGTCCGCTGCCGTGCCGTAGATCGCGACGAGCTCTTCGGTGACGCCGGAGTCCATGGGGCTCCAGGAGGACCCGTTCCAGTGCAGGATGACACCGCCGGTTCCCACCGCGAAGATGTTGGTGGAGCTGGTGCCCCAGATGCTGGCTAAGCTCGTGGATACGCCGGAGGACTCGGTGCTCCACGTGGAGCCGTTGTAGCGCAAGATCGTGCCGAAGCTGCCCACAGCGTAGATGTTGTTCGAGGCCGTACCCCAGACGCCCCTGATGGAATTGGTTGGGACCCCGGAGCTCGCGATCCAGGTGCTCCCGTTGTAGTGCAGGATGAGCCCGCTCAAACCGACAGCCCACACGTTGTTCCAGGCGGTTCCCCAGACGCCGAACAGCCCCCCAGTGGTGCCGGTGGTCATGGAGCTCCAGGCAGTGCCATTGTAGTGGAGAACGCGCGAAGGCGCCGAGGACGTTGTACCGGAGCCGACGACGAAGACGTCGCTGGGACCTGTGCCCCAGACGCCGTATAGAAGGTCCGTGGTCCCCGAGGTCATGGCCGTCCACTCGCCGCCGTCGGAATGCAGAATCGTGCCCCCCGACCCGACGACGAAGAGGTCGTCGTCGCTGCTGCCCCAGACACCCCGCAGGAGCGCCGTATCTCCGGAATCGAGGGGCGACATCACGCTGCCCCGATAGTGGCGAATCGTGCCGCTGCGCCCCACGGCGAAGACGTCTCCCGACCCGCTGCCCCAGACGCCGTAGAGCCAGGTACTGGTGCCCGAGTCCATGGGGTTCCAGCCGAACCCATCGTAGTGCACGATGTCGCCGCCGGCACCCACGGCAAAAACGTCCGCTGCGCCGTTGCCCCAGAGATCGTTCAGGATCCACTGGACCGCCTCGGTCGTCGTGGTGTACCAGACAGACCCGTTGTAGCGGCGGATGAAGAGGTTCATCCCCACGGCAAAGACGTCGTCCGGGCCGTTGCCCCCCAGGCCATAGAGCCACCCGACGCCTGTGGTCATGACCGACCAGGTGGAACCGTCGTAGTGCAGGATGGTACGGTTCTCACCTGCGGCAAAGACGTCCGAGGGGCCGGCGCCCCAGACGGCTCGCAGGTCGTTGATGGTATAGGAGCTCTGGGTCGACCAGCTGGTACCGTCAAAGTGGCGAATGGTCCCAGCGTGTCCGACAGCGAACACGTCGCTGGCGCTGGAGCCCCAGACCGACCGAAACCAGACGGAGGGCCCTGATGCCTGCGCCGTCCAGCTCGTTCCGTCGTAGTACAGGATGGTGCCGCCGGCGCCCACGACGAAGGCGTTGTTCGGATCGGCCGCCCAGACGCCATAGATGTCGTTGTTGGTGTTGGACGTCATGGGGGTCCAGTCGGTGCCGTCGTAGTGCACGATGGTGCCGTGGTCGCCAACGGCGAAGACGTCGGTGGGCCCGCTCCCCCAGACATCCCAGAGGTTTTCGGCCGTTTGGGAGTCCATGCCGACCCATCCCATCTCGTGGCAGTCGAGGAAGCTGGGCGTGCAAACTCCTGAGCATGAGAGCGTGCCCCGGTCATAGCCGTAGCTCACGCAGGTTTCGCCCAGGGGTGGGTCGGTCCCCTCACAGAGCTCCATGGGGCTGTCGATCACCCCGTCGCCGCAGTGTCCGCTGCAGGTGTTCTGGATGTCGTACTGGCAGCTCGCAGAGCAGCCGAGCTGTCCGGAATAGTAGTTGAAGTCTCCACAGGTCTTGTCCAGGGAGAGGCCCGGCTCGCACTGCTCTCCCGCCTCATCGTCTAGGATGTCGTCGCCACAGTGTCGCACTTCGCAGTTCGTTCGGCAGAAGGCGTTTTCCGCGTTCGAGTTCGCCGCTCCGTCGTCGCACTCCTCGCCGGCCGCCGCGTCGATAATCCCGTTGCCACAAACCTCTTCAGACTGGCAATCAGCGCTGCAGCCGTCGCCCGAGACGATGGTCCCGTCGTCGCAGACCTCGCCAATGTCCACGATGCCGTTTCCGCAGTATTCGGCGACGCAGAGAGCAGAACAGCCATCGTCGTCGCTGGTGTTTCCGTCGTCGCAGCTCTCCCCGCTCGCGACGTCCACCACGCCGTCCCCGCAGATGGGGGACACGCAACCAGGGCGGCAGGCGTCCGGTACGGAGTCGCTGTTGCCGGGCCCGTCGTCGCACTCCTCACCAGTGTCCATCACCCCGTCTCCGCAGTGAGCGCGCAGGCAGTCCGAACGACAGGCGTCGGGTACGGTGTCCGAGTTGTCCGTCCCGTCGTCGCACTCCTCCAAGCCCTCGATCGAGCCGTTCCCGCACGAAGTAGGAGCGCTGTTGTTGCCGTTGCCTCCGCCGTCGGGCTCGTCTCCGGTGCCGGAGTCACCACAGCCGACCACCAGCAGCAATGGTCCACACAGAGCACTTATCTTCAGCCATCGAAACCGATACATATTCAGCCTCCTTCCCAGCCCTGATGAATTGTTTTGCAGGCTGGATTATACCACCGCTCTGGCCCGTCGCGGGTTGTCGCGGCTCCTAAGTCGTCTGACATGAGATCGTTGGTTTTTCTCAAATGGACACGCCGCTGAGCCGATCGATCCGTCCTTGCTTTCACTGGGCCAGCTGTCTTTTTTTCAGGTCGCATATCACCTATCCTGCTGACGCGGGGCCTGCTATCTTCCGGGCATGAAATCTTGGCGCGCTCGATCTCGAAGTCTATGCCCGGATCGGCCCTGCGAAACCGTCTGGCGCATCGACCACGTGTACGAGTGAGGCCGGCTCGCCTCGAAGCGAAGCGATCGGCAGCAAGAAACAGCGAGAATCACCCCTGATGCAGATCTATCATGGACCCATCATTGCCTGCGACAGCGCGGGCACCGTCAACCGCTATCTCGTCGAAGACCAGGGGCGGATTCTGTTCACCGGAAACGAGCTTCCCCAGAGCTACGAAGGGGCGGCGGTCACTGAGCTGGGCGGCCGCGCGCTGTTGCCGGCCTTTGGCGACGGGCATCTGCACTTCTCGAGCTGGGCGTTGGTCGCGGAGGCGTTCTTCGACGTCCGCACGGCGCAGAACTTCGAGGAGCTGGGCGAGAGGATCCTCGCCTTTGCCAAAGACGGGGCGCAGACCAAGATCGTCACCGCCTTCGGCGCGTCCAAGCACAGCGTGGCGGAGAAGCGGCTGATCACCCGGGAGGAGCTGGACGCGATCTACTCGGACAGGCCCGTCTACATCATCTGCTATGACGGACACTCCTCCATCGGGAACACGAAGCTGATCGAATATCTCCCCGACAGGGTCAAGGCCATGCGGGGGTTCGACGGCGACAAGGGTCATCTGTTTCATGAGGCGTACTACGGCGCCACGGATTACGTGTCCAAAACCGTCCCGACGCTGATGCTGATTCGATCCATCCTGAAGGGCTACGATCGCCTCGCCGAAAATGGCGTGGGCCTGATGCATGCCGCCGAAGGCATCGGCTTCCCGCGGGACATGGACGTGGCGCTCGTCAGCCTCATCGCCCGGGCCATGGCGAAGAAGCGCGACTATCAGACGCGGATCTTCTTCCAGACCCTGGCGGTGGAGAAAGCGCTCAAGCGCAAGCTGCCGCGCATCGGCGGCTGCTTTGCCACGGCCCTCGACGGCTGCTTCGGGGTGATGGACGCGGCGCTGGTGGAGCCCTATGCGAACGATCCCGAGAACAAGGGCATCCTGTTTCACGAGGATCAGCAGGTGATCGACTTCGCCAAGGCCGCGCAGCGGGCCGGCCTGCAGATTTCCGTGCACGCCATCGGGGACGCCGCGGTGGAGCAGGCCCTTACGGCGCTGGAGGCGGCGCAGCGGGACTGCGCCCGCGAGGACACGCGGCACATCATCATCCACGCCTGCCTGCTCTCGGACCGCAGCCTGGATCGCGCCGCCGAGCTGGGTGTCGGGATCACCTCTCAGGCCGGGTTCCTGATCAGCCCGCTGGAGCCCCCGGAGTATCTCGAGGAGATCCTGGGCAGTCGGGTCGCCATGAGCTCCCCGTTCCGCAGCATCACAGACCGCGGCATCCACTTCAGCGGCGGGTCCGACGCGCCGGTCTGTCCTCCGAATCCCTTCCTGGGCATCCAGGGGCTGTGCAATCACCCCTACGACGCGGGCCAGTCCCTGACCGTCCAGCAGGCGCTCCGAGCCTACACCCACGAGGTCGCCTGGATGTCTTTCGACGATCAGGACCGCGGGACCCTGGAGCAGGGCAAGATCGCGGACATGGTCATCGTCGACGGGAATCCCCTCGAGACGAAGGCAGCGGCGCTCGGCGAGCTCAAGACCGAGCAGCTCCTCGTGGCGGGGAAACCCTACCGGCCCGCCATGGGCGTTCTCGGCGCGCTCCTGAGCGGCATGACCGGCAAGCGCATGAAGATCTGAGTGAGCGCAACAACGCCTTGCGGTATGGTAGGAATTGCGAGGTCGCGGTGCTGCGTGGGCGGTTCATCGTGTCTGTGTCCAAGGAGTGTCGATCATGAATTGTGGCCGCAGTCGGTTGTCGATCGCGCTGTTCGCGGGCGCCGCCCTGTGTCTGGCTCACTGTGAAACGTCAGGCGGCAGCGGGGCCGATGCGACGCCTGACACCGACGCGGTGGTGGTGGTCGGTGACGGCGGCGTGGACGCGACGACCGGGCCCGTGGACGCTGCGCCCGCGGACGCCGCCCCCGAACCACGCCCGGCGCTCTACCCCACGGATCGCACGCACTCGCCGATCACTCCCTTCGTGGCGGCGCGCCTGGCGGACCTGCTGTCAGTCAACCCGACCAGCCAGCGGGACGTGTTCATGAAGGTCGGCGACTCCATCTCCGCGAGCGACGCCTTTGCCGACTGCTTCGCCGGGACCGCGGTGGACCTGGCAGCCTACGGCGCCCTGCAGCCCACCCTCGACTACTTCCTCAACACGCCGGTAGGCCAGACGACCTCCTTCGACCGCGACAGCGACGTAGTGGAGGTCGGCCGGACCGCATCCTGGGCCGTCGACGGCAGCCCGTCACCGCTCACGAGCGAGATGAGCGCGTCCAACCCGGCGGCCGCCGTGGTGATGTTCGGCACCAACGACATCGGCTGGTTCGGCAGCGACCACGTGAGCACACTCCGTTGGTACTACGACCACTTTGTCGAGCTGGTCGATACCCTCGTGGCTGCCGGGATCGTGCCGATCCTGTCCACCATCCCACCGCGGGACGACTCGGCGTCCCTCGACGCCTGGGTTCCCATGCTCAACGCCATGATCCGCGGGGTGGCCGAGGGGCATCAGATTCCGCTGGTGGACTACCACCGGGAGCTGCTGCCGCTGGCCGACCACGGCCTCTCCGCAGACGGGGTGCACCCGACCGCCTACTATAACGGCACGGCGCAGGCCTGCGTCTTCAGCCCCGAGGGCCTGCAGCACGGCTACAATGTTCGCAACCTGATCACCCTCGAGGCGCTGGACCGGGTGCGCAGCGCCGTCCTCGGCGGCTCGACGCCGCCGGACCTGCAGGCGCCGCAGCGGGTCGGGCTCGGCACGGCGACGGCCCCCTACGTCATCGACGGCGCCTTGTACACGCACCTGGCCAATACCGCCGACTCCACCGCGCGCAACCTGAGCTTCTACAGCGGCTGCGGCTCCGGCGCCGATGAGTCGGGGCCCGAGCTCCTGTACGAGATGACCCTCGCGCAGCCCGCGCGGGTGCGGGCCATGGTCTTCGATGTGGGGGACGTGGACGTGGACATCCACCTGCTCGACGGGTCGGCCAGCGAAGCGGGCTGCCTGGCCCGGGGAGACACGCTCGTGGAGATGGCTCTGTCGCCCGGGACGTACCACTTCTCACTCGACACCTACGTCTCCGGTGGCGTCGAGTGGGTGGGCGAGTTCCTGTTCGTGGTGCTCGTGTGTGAGGCCG
Organism: bacterium; assembly: GCA_043825095.1. GTDB lineage: Bacteria > Myxococcota_A > Polyangia > HGW-17 > JAJRWW01 > JBDRSE01. The sequence continues at coordinate 10,271 of JBDRSE010000244.1, read as the reverse complement.
GCGTCGTCGGGTGTGAATGAGGCAGGTTCCCGCAGCACCTGCGTTCCACCCCGGCGCAGTGCTCGGCTGGCTGTACTATGCCCAGCGGGAAGTCGTCGCCGACTGGGGCGAGTGCCGAGAGGGTCTGACCGCCGAGTGCGACTGGCGCATGGAGATCCTGGACCTGTGGGGCAACGACGCGAGCGAGCTGTTTCTCGCCACCCTGGAAACCCATTGGATCGAAGGCACCCGCGAGCGTCGCCCCCACGTGCTCAGGTACGACGGCGAGCGGTTCCACGACATGTAGCGGAGAGCCGAGGGTTCAGGGCAGCAGCGCCGTGTGGGCGCCCCGGCTCAAGGTGCGATACCCCCGGCCCTTGGGTAGCCCCTTGGGGTCGGTGCTGTAGAACTTCCACGCGTCCCGAACCACGGTCGGCCCGACCCATCTCCCAAGAGGTCTGAACAAGGATCCTGGAGACGGCCGTCGCCGCCTCGCTCGCTTCGCGTCCAGAATTTTCGTCAAGTCATCGCGGAGAACGCGATACCGCTTCGAGTCCACAGTTAGCTTTGTCATAGTAACTAGTTAAGCGATTCGCAGAGGTGATGTCGACAAAATCACGTCATTCACGTCAATGACGTGATTACTTTCACGTCAAATCTCCGCCGCTCCTTTTTGCCGGGCTGTCTCGGGCTCTCTTACGGCGCGGCCGTGAAGACCATGACGTCCTGAGCGGATCTTCTGGACTATGCGTACAGCGCGGCGATGTCGTCGGCGTACTTTTTGTTGATGACGTTGCGCTTGACCTTCATGGTGGGGGTCATCTCGCCGCCGTCCACGGTGAACTCCACGGGCAGCACCCGGATCTTCTTGATGGTCTGATACCGGGCGACCTTGTCGTTGCAGTGGGTCTCCACCTCGCGCATCAGGTGCTCCCGGACCGCCGCCTGGGCGGCGAGCTCCTCCAGGCTCCCGGCCTTCGCCCCGGCCGCGGCGGCGAGGCCCTGGAGCCCCTCCGGGTCCAGGGTGATCAGCGCGCAGAGACAGGGCTGGCGGTCGCCCACCACCACCACCTGGCCCACGCCCGGGATCTGACTGATGTAGGCCTCCATCTCGGCGGGCGCGACGTTCTTGCCGCCGGCGGTGATGAGCAGGTCCTTCTTGCGCCCGGTGATCCGCAGGTTGCCCTCGTCGTCCAGGGCGCCGAGGTCGCCGGTGTGCAGCCAGCCCTCCTCGTCGAAGAGCTCGGCCGTGGCCTCGGGCAGGTGCAGGTACCCCGAGGTCATCCCCGGCCCCTTGAGCAGCACCTCGTCGTCCTCGGCGATGCGCAGCTCGACGCCTTTGAGGGCGTGCCCCACCGTGCCCGGCCGCGGGCGGCCGAACTGTGAAGCAGTGGCCACGGCCGCGGTTTCGCTCATGCCCCAGACCTCGTAGATGACAATGCCCAGGGAGGAGAAGAACCGGAGGGTCCCTTCGGAGATGGGCGCCGCGCCGGACACGGCCAGCCGCAGCTGATCGAGGCCGAGCTTGGTCTTGATCTTGGAGATGACGAGCTTGTTGGCCATGCGGCGCCCAAAGCTGTTGGCCGGACGCCCCGAGGTCAGCTCCTGCTCGAAGGCCGCGCCCTCGGTGCGCAGGGCCCAGGACGCCAGCTTGGCCTTGAGCCCGGTGGCCTCGGCGAGCCGCGCCTCCAGGGCCGCCTGGAACTTCTCCCAGACCCGCGGCACGGCCATGAAGATCGTGGGGTGCACGGCCAGCAGGTAGTCCTTGATCTTCGTGAGGTCGGGGCAGAAATAGACCTCGCCCCCCTTGAGGAGCAGACCGAAGGTGGTGACCGCCTGCTCGGCCACGTGGCAGAGGGGCAGGTAGCTCACCACCCGGTAGTCGACTTCCTTGAGCACGGGCCAGCGCTCGAACAGCGCGTCGGCCACGGCGAGCATGTTCCCGCTGCTGAGCATCACGCCCTTGGGCACGCCGGTGGTGCCCGAGGTGTAGATCAGCATGGCGGTTTCATCGGCCGTGAGCTCGTCGAGGCGCTGGTCGAGGACCGCGTCGTCCACGTCCCGCCCCTTGGCGCGCAGGGTCGCCAGGGAGATCGCGTCGTCTCCCGCGTCGGATGCCTGCATGACCACGAGCTGCTCGACCTTCATGAGCCCCGCGGCTTGGGCCTCCCGATACTTCGTGAGCCGTTCGGCGCGGTCGGCCACGGCGATCTTGGAGCGGCTGTGATCCACGATGAAGGCGGTCTGTTCGGGGGTGTTGTTGGTGTAGATGGGCGCGGGCACCCCGCGAGCGGCCATGATGCCCATCTGTGTGATGACCCATTCCGGCCGGTTCTCCCCCACCAGCGCCACGCAGTCCCCCACCTCGTGACCCAGGGCGATGAGCCCCTTGGCCACCTCCCGCACGGCGGTCCAGTATTCGCTCCAGGTGAGGGTGCTCCAGCCTTCCCCGGCCATGGTGCGCAGCGCGGGTTTGTCCGGCTGGGTCTCTGCCCAATTAGCCAATCGATGCACCAAGGTGTCCGTCCGTCCCATCGCGAGCTCCTGTTCCCGGTGATGAATGACTGCCAACCTTTCGTGAGCTACTTTGCCTGTGGGCCGCTGTGGAATCAAGTCATGGATTGACCGGTCGCGCCGTCCTCGGATCCTTCGACTGTGCTCAAGTGTAATGAAACAAACGGTTCACAGGTTGCTGGGCGCACAGTACGTACGTTCACTGGTGCGGCTCTAGGCACTTCGATGCGACCTCTTCCCTGCAGAATCCGGGCGTTCCTCGCTAGGTAGACTCTGCTTTCCTATCTATTGTTGTTCCCAGAAAACACAACTGAATCATGTCTTTTCAACGTCATCTGGAATCCAGAAGGAGAGAGTTCGATGAAGCGTGAATATCGGCTACTTGGAATTGTCGCGGCCTGCGCAATGGCTGCGACTCTGGGCCTGCTGGGCTGTTCCGGAGGCTCCAATGGCTCCGACGGAACGAACGGGAACGACGGCAACGACGGGCACTCCTCCCTGGTGAACGTCACAGACGAGGCCGCCGGCGCCAACTGCGCCGACGGCGGCCAGATGATCGAAACCGGGATCGATCAAAACGACAACGGCACCCTCGACGCCTCCGAGGTCGCGAACACAATCTACGTGTGCAACGGCGGCTCCGGGGGCGGCGGCGGCGGGCTGGTGAACGTCACCGACGAGGACCCCGGCGCCAACTGCGAAAACGGCGGCCAGATGATCGAAACCGGGATCGACGACAACATGGACGGCGTCCTCGACGCCACCGAGGTGGACAGCACCACTTACGTGTGTAACGGCGGCGATCTGAATCCGGCCAGCGGAGAGAGCTGCTCGACCTGTCACGGCCCAGGTCATACCTTCGATTTTGCGCCGCACCACCCCGACCCGCCGGAGGCGATGCTGGTCGAGGTCACGGACGTCACCCTCTCGGCGACCGGCGCGGTGCAGGTCCACTTCGACCTGAAAGACGAGTCCGACAACGGAATCACGGGCGTCACGCTGGGCAGCAACCGCTTCTACCTCTCCGACATCGTTCCGGCCGGCACGCCGGACGCGTCGAACGTCGCCTGGGACACCGAGTATCTCGAGCGGTGGGCCTACGAACGGACCGGAAGCGGCTACAACCTGGGGATTTGGGGCGAGGTCGGCTCCGGCTCCTACACGTACATGTACGCGACCAAACCCGGCGACGCCTCCTGCCTGGCCGAGGCGCCGGACTACGACGTCAGCAACCCCAAGCGCGTGGTCATGCGGGTGGACGGCAGAGGCTATGGCTACAACCGCGCAGTGGGCATCCAGGACTTCACCATTTCTGGTGGAGCCGCCACGCCGGTCGCACCCCAGCGCGTGCTGGCTCCGATCAACGGCTGCAAGAACTGCCACAGCCGGGACATGGAGCGTGCCGCCCACGGCAGCAGCTACCTCGACACCCGGGCCTGCGTCCAGTGCCACAGCCCCCTCGGACACTACGAGGACGAGATGCAGACCAGCGGCGCTTGGTTCACCAATCTGATTCACAAGATCCACGCCGCGATTCCGATGCCCGCTTTCGCCAACCGCATCAATGGCAAGGGCTATGCGGGGGTCACCTATCCCCAGGACATCAGAAACTGTCAGACCTGCCACACCGGCGACGACAACATGACCGACGCCTGGAAGAGCCATCCGACCGCCGAGGCCTGCGGATCGTGCCACACGAGCGTTAACTTCGTCACCGGCGCGGGCCACCAGGGCGGCGCGCAGCCGAACAACAACTCCTGCGCCCTCGCCGCCTGCCACACCCCCACCGCGATCGAGGGGTATCACACGGTCTCGGCGTCGGCTGTGGACGTGCCGGAGTTCGATGTCTCCCTCTCCATCACCGCCCCTGCCAACACCACTCACTACGTCGCCGGCGAAACACCGCTGGTGACCGTCACCCTGGTGGACCACGGGACCACCACGGCGGTCGATCCTGCCTTCTACACCTCCCCGCGGGGCGCTGCGGGAGACACCACGGACACCGCGCTGCGGGTGGCCAGTGTGTACATCTATGGTCCGCGGGCTCACTCCTTACCGGTTCTGGCCACGGGCACGATGACCGATCCCACGTATGACCCGGCAACCACACCGACCCAGGGCCACATGATGTTCACGGGCGGCACAGACGTTCAGGTGGAAACCGACAGCACTGGCTTCAAGTATCGCATGCTGCCGATTCCCACGGATATGGAGCCGGGCACCTACATCGTGCGCGTCCGGATCGGCGACTACAGCCGGGTCGGGAGCGGCGATTATCAGATCGAATCGATTGCGCGCACCACGATTCAGATCGGCACCGCAACGGAGGAGCCCAAGGCCGCCGGTGATGCCTGCGTGGGCTGCCACGGCACCGGGAACTTCATGAACCACAATGAACGACACGCGGCGACATTCAACACCGATGAATGTCTCTCCTGTCACGATCGTTCCGGCAATCATGCGGCCTACATCGGGAACCGGGTGCACGCCATCCACAGCGCCAACTCGGATGGCGATATCTACAATATCGAAGGCGGGCATCGCGACTGGGAAGAGGTCGAATACCCGCAGAACTACACCCGCTGTACGACCTGCCACAGCTCGGGCAGCACCAGCTACAAAACGGAGCCCTCTGCGGCTCCTTGCGCCGGTTGTCACGTCGAGAGTGACAACACCGTCATCGACCACCTCCGTCAGATGGGTGGCTACTTCTAGGAGCGCCGCTCGGCGGGGTGCGTCCCCAATTCCCCTCTTTACACCTTCCCCTCGGCGGCCCGCGCCAATCTTGGCGCGGGCCGCGCTTTCCTTCGATTCCCCTGACGATCCGAACGTCGCCGGCTAGGAAATGCCGACCAGAGCGTTGGCCATGGCGTATTGCACCAGCTCGGCGCGGGTCTGCACGTTGATCTTGGACAGGATGTTGCGTCGGTGAGCTTCCACGGTTCGCTTGGAGACCTGCAGCTTCTCCGCCACTTCGGCGTTGGTGTGACCCAGTGCGAGCAGGCTGACCACCTCCTTCTCGCGCTTGGTGAGCGCTGCCGCCCCGTCGGTGCCGCGCGAACGGTCCGGCACCTGTTGCCCTACGAAGGAGGGCAGCATGTGCTTGGACATGCGCGAGTCCACGTAGACCCGACCTTCGGAGACCGTGAGGACCGCGTGCTTGAGCTCGCTCGAGCTGGAGTTCTTCAGCAGGTAGCCGTGCGCGCCGAGCTGCAGCACCTCCCGGAGGTAGGCCGCGCTGTCGTGCATTGTCACGACGAGCACCAGCAGGCTCGGGTAGCGCTGCAGGGCCTGCCCCACGACCTCCGCCCCGGAAATCGGACCCGGCATGGTGAGGTCGACGACGAGCAGGTCGGGTTGGGCGTCCTCGAGACGGGCGAGGGCGTCCTCGCCGTTTTCCGCCTGCGCGACGACCTCGAGTCCCTCCTCGCCCTCGAGCAGCGAGCACAGTCCGTGACGAAACAGCGCGTGGTCGTCTACGAGTAGAATTCGTGTGGCCATGGTTTACTCCCCTTCTACGTCTTGGGTATTGGCTCCAACCACGGGCACCACGGCGCGTACCGTGGTGCCCTCGGCCGGAGCGGAGTCGATGGTCAATGTGCCGCCCAGGGCGGTGATTCGTTCCTGCATTCCGAGCAGACCGAGGTGGCCGTGCGCACCGGCCCGGTCCTGGCTGTCGATGACGAAGCCTTTGCCGTCGTCCTCCACGAGGAGCACGACCGAGTCCTGCTGCCTCATCACCACCAGGCTGCCTTTCCGCGCGTCCGCGTGTCGGATGATGTTGGTCACGGCCTCCTGGGCCACGCGATAGAGCGCGAGCTCAATGGAGCCGGGAAGCCGTTCGCCGTTGGCGAGCTGTCCGACGAAGCACAGATCGAGCTCCACGCTGGTGCGCTTCCCCACCTCCGCGAGGTGCTCGGTCAGCACCGTCTCGAGCCCGAAGTCATCCAGCTCGGCGGGCCGAAGCTGCCACGCCAAACGGCGAACGTGATCGATCATCCCGTCGATCTGCGACTCCAGGTCGGTCCAGGCGTCCTGCGAGTGGCTGCAGTCGTCCTTGTGGGACTGGAGCGACAGGTACATCACGGACAGCGACTGGCCGAGCTCGTCGTGGAGGTCCCGGGCGATGCGCTGCCGTTCCTGTTCCTGGGCGGAGACAATCCGGTCCAGCAACCTCGCTCGCGCCTGCTCCTTTTCCTCGAGCTGGCTGCGCTGCAGCTCGAGGCTGTCGGCCATGAGGTTGAATTCTGCGGTCAGCGCGCCGATTTCGTCTGCGGAGTGCACACCACCACGGTGCGCGAGGTCCCCGGTCCGGATCCGGGTCGTGGCGGCCACGAGGGCGCTGATGGGCCGCGTGATGAAGAATGTCAGAATCGTGGCCAGCAGGAGCCCTACGGCGAGGCTGATTCCCAGGATCGTCCAGTGGTTTCGGGTGGCGTCTCGAATCTCGTGCTCAATGGGCTTGCTGCTCATGCCCAGACGGATCATCCCGGCCGAGCCGTCCAGAATCGGTACGACGGCCTCGAAGATGATCTCGCCGCTGCTTCGCAGAGCGCGCACGATCCCGTCCGCGGGGAGGGGAGATGGAAACGGCCGTGCGAGAGCGGCCGGCAGCAGGCCCTGGAACGTGTGCGCGATGGCCCGGTGGCGAGCGTCGTAAACGACGATGTAGCGAATGTCTGCGCTCGAGCCATGGATGCGCTGTACGATGGAGCGGACTGCGACCAGATCCCGGGTCACGACGGCGCGCTCGAGGCGCGCCGCACAGGAGACGCCCGTGGCCAGCGCGGTGCGCTCCAGGGTCCGACTGAGGCTGTTCGCCATGTCGTGACGGACGCGGACCACGGCCAGCGCGCCGAACAGCACCACGACCAGGGCGACGAGCCCGAGGATCTTGGCTGCCACGGGAACCGAGCGCAGCCACCACCCGATTCGGGCAAGGGCTCTGCGGCGAGGCGGCTGTTGTCTCACCGGTGATTCTCCACCGCGCGGGCCATCTGCCTGACGCTGTCGTAGCGGCCCGGAATGGGTCTGACGAAGCGGTCGTACCCCAACCGCCACAGGGCCTTTCGCCCCGCCGGATGCTGGTGCGCGGTCAGCAGGGCGCTTGTGATCCGCGCCTTGAGAGCTGGATCCAGCCGCGGGTGAACGACAATGGGCGGCATTCCCAACGGCGGTGATTTCGAGATCACACGCACCCTCTGTGCCGTCGACGGCTTCTTGGTCAGCATCTGGTGGTAGACGAAGCTGTCCACCGACGCGCCGTCCGCGGTGCCGTTCGTCAGGGCCTCGAGAGCGGCGTCGTGGCTTCCTGCGATGAGGTGTTCCGAAAAGAAGTGCCGGTGGTCCTCACCTCGCTGCAGCAGCCAGTGAATGGGATAGAGCCAGCCGGTGCTGGACAGGACATCTGCCGAGACGAACCGTTTGCCTCTGAGATCCAGCAGCGATTTCGCGGGCGTGCCCCGTGGGGTCACGAGGTAGGCGTACTGGTCCGTCTTGCCCTCGGCCACCGGCATGGCGATGGCTTGGAGCCCGAAGTCCTTGTGCCCTTCCACATAGGCGTATGTGGAAACCAGGGCGATCTCGCACTCGGAGTGCCTGAGCATCGAGCTCACCTCGGCGTGGGATCCCTTGGGGATCAGCGTGGTCCGTCGTTCGAGCGCCTGCGACAGATAGTCTGTCAGCGCTCTGTACGGATACAGCGCTTCCTCCGGCGAGATCACGGGCGCTACCACGAATCGAACGGGGGGCTGCGGCGGCGGCCGAACCCGGGCGGGGGCGGAGTCTTGCGGCTGCCTTGGAGGCGACAGCGCGATCCGCGGGCTGTTCCGATACTTTTGCGCGATCCCGCCCCAGCCCATCGCGTTGGACAGCTGGACGACCAGGACAACCCCGCCGGCGCTGCCCGCAACGAGCAGCGCGATCAGCAACGGCCACGACTTCAGGTGGCTCGTCGCGTACCGACCGGATCCTGCCCTGTCGTCCCCGTTGACGCTCTGCCCTGCCGCCCCGCGCACGTTCACCTCCGAAGCACGCCTGCCGGTCAGCGACGCCGGTGTCGGCGAGCTGCGGCGGCTGCACTCGAGGTATAGGGGATGGAGCCGTCTTCATGAACGGTCAAAATCACTCAATATATCGATTCACGTAGGTACTAAGTACGTAACACCGATGCCGAAGCCGCGTGGGATGCTGCACCTCGCCCAGGCTTTGCTAGCGCACGGGTCTCCCTGCGCCCTGATCGCGCTGGTCGTTGACGGCCCCGGAGAATCAACGGTACGATACCGGGGGAATGCCCTCAGCTGTGGTAGTGCGCCCCAAGGGCGAAATCGTTTGGTGGAGGACCTGATGATGACTCTGCATATTCATCGAGCCGTGAGGCCGGGGTTGGCGTGCTTGACTCTGGCGGCGCTGCTGTGGGGCGGTTCGACACGAGCGGACTCTCCACAGATCACCTGGGAGCCCACCAATCCCGGCATCAGCGTGCACACCGCGGGTCCGGCGCTGGATCGGCTCTGGACCTGGCACTGCGACGATCCGGGCAACAACTTTCCTCTGTCCCAGCGCTGTCGGGTGATCGACACCACCCTCGGCGCGCCGGGGTCCGGGCAAGAAGTGACCCTGGCGGACGCGGACTGCGGCGTGGTGAACAGCGACCCGACCACGGTCACCTACACCTACGACGTCGCGGTGCCGCAGTCAGACCATCGGTACTACTATCAGGCGTACTGCCTGGACGGCATCGGCTTTTCGTGGTGGTCGGCCTGGTACTTCTGGTACGACGTGACGCCGCCGAGCACCTGGATCACCACCGGGCCGCCGGCGACGTCCCCGGCTTCGTCCGCGGCCTTTGACTTCCAGTGCGACGATCTCTCCTTTGGGTACGACTTCGGCACGTCCTCCTACGAGGCGCGCTGCTTCCTGCGCTGCACGCTGTTCAACGACACGACCAACACCGTCGTCGTCCCGGAGCAGCCCTGTGACATCGCAGACGTGACGTCGGCTGCCACGGTGGCGAGCAACGCGTACTCCGGACTGGGGCCGGGGGTGTATCGTTTCGAGGTGTATGGCCGGGATGGGGCGGGCAACGAGAGCACCGTCGAGACCTGGGTCTGGGAGATCACCGACACGGACGGCGACGGGATCCCCGACGGCGACGACAACTGCCCCGCGGATCCGAACTTCAACCAGGCCGACGGCGACGGCGACACCGTGGGGGACGTCTGCGACAACTGCCCGACGGTCGCGAACGCCGGCCAGGAGGACGGAGACGGGGACGGGATCGGCAACGTCTGCGACAACTGCGCCGCGGATCCGAATCCTTCCCAGGAGGACAACGACGTGGACGGGCTCGGGGACGTCTGCGACCCGGACGACGACAACGACGGCGTGGCGGACCCGGGCGACAACTGCCCGTTTGTGGCGAACCCGGGCCAGGAAGACACCGACGGAGACGGCGTGGGGGACGCCTGTGACGGCGATGACGACAACGACGGCATCGACGACGGGCCCGACAACTGCGATCTGGTGGCGAATCCGGGTCAGGAGGACACCGACGGCGACGGGATCGGCGACGCCTGTGACCCGGACGACGACAACGACGGGGTGCCGGACGTGACGGACAACTGCGGGCTCGTGGCGAACCCGGGGCAGGCGGACACCGACGGCGACGGGATCGGCGACGCCTGTGAGGACGACGACGATGCCGACGGGATCCCGGACGTTACGGACAACTGCCCCGTGAACGCGAACCCGGGGCAGGAGGACACGGACGGCGACGG